>JADIMO010000037.1 GCA_017694755.1 Candidatus Cryptobacteroides merdavium | reverse complement strand
GCCAAACACGAATGGGTATACGGACTTAAAAATAAAAAAGGAGGCTGACGGTTCCGTCAACCTCCCTGCAATGCGGCATCGGCCGCATGAAGACTGAGGGCAGACTACTCTGCCGGTGAGATTGCACCCATAGGGCATGCATCTGCGCATGTGCCGCAGTCTACACATACATTAGGGTCGATCTTGTAGATGTCGCCCTCTGAAATTGCTCCTGCAGGGCACTCGCCTATGCAGGTACCGCATGCCACGCAATCCTCTGAAATTTTGTAAGCCATTTTTTTATCCTTTTAGATTGTTAATAAAACTGAACAAAAAGACATATGCCTTTCCGCCCAGTTTCTGCCATATTTTCTTTCAACAATCTGCAAATTTATGTCATTAAGTCCGAATAATCAAATTTAATCTTAGATGGATTCATAAAAGAAATCATTATTTTTGCAGATTGCAAATAAATGAAATGAAAGTCAGATCTATGACACGAAAAATGTTTCAATGGCTCGCCGCCGCCGTGATTCTGCCATGCCTGTGCATCGCCACGGCCATGACTGCGGCTGCCCAGGAAAAAGTCGGGGGTACGGTGGAATTCGACAGCATGGTGCATGACTTCGGCGATGTGCTGCTCTCCGACGGGCCGCTTGAGTGCACATTCACGATGAAGAACATAAGCGACAAGCCCGTAGTGATATACAATGTGGTGACCACCTGCGGGTGTACGGATGTGAAATGGACCAGGGAGCCCATCATGCCGGGCAAGACAGGCACGATATCCTCCACCTACAGCAATGACGAAGGCCCCTACCCTTTTGACAAGAGCCTTACCGCCTATATCTCAGGGATAAGCAATCCGGTGGTATTGAGACTCAGAGGTGTGAGCCGGGAAAAGCAGCTGCCCCTTGACCAGATGTATCCGGTGCATTTCGGAGATCTTGGAATGAAAAGCCGTGAACTCAAATGCGGCAATCTGGAGCAGGGCGGACAGAGGAGCGACGAGATCAAGATAGCCAACCTTTCATCCTCCCCGCTTAAGGTTTCATTCACCGATGTAACTCCGGGGCTTTCCCTCAATGTCACTCCCAATCCGATACCTGCCAAGGGCACGGCCAGGCTCCAGTTCACCATTACGGCAGACAGGGAACACTGGGGCAAGAACCTGCATTATGCCACACCTCTCGTGAACGGCAGAAGTTTCAATGCGACAGAGGACGGGAAACCGACAGAAAAGGCGATATCGGTGTACTCCTTCACCAAGGAAAACTTCAGTTCTCTGACCAAGGAGCAGAGGGCAGAAGGCTCCAGACCGATGTTCGATGCAAGCACATTCTCCTTCGGAAAGATAAAGGCAGGGACGCCGGTAGAGGCAGTATTCAATTTCACCAATATAGGGAAGAATGATTTCAGGGTCTACAAAGTGGATATAGACGCAGACAAGGCCACCCATTCGGACGTGCCTGTCGTGAAATGCGGCTACAAAGGGGCATTCAAGGTAAATCTTGACACCGCGGGGATGCCTGCCGGAGAAACCCTCGTCATAGTGACCCTTACGACCAATTCACCGTCCAGACCCATTGTCAACCTGTTCATCACAGGATGGATAGAATAATCCGAAAACGGCATGACCCTGCATCTTCTGACCGACATACTCCGCAATTCAATCCTCATAACAGGCCTCGTGACCATCATGATGATGCTCATCGAGTCCATTGACCTTGAGTCGCACGGGCATTTCTTCAAAGGACTGAAGACGACCCGTGCGGGGCAGGTGGTCGTGTCTTCACTGCTCGGGCTGATTCCGGGCTGCATAGGAGGGTTTGCGGCAGTGTCGCTCTACACACAGAGGATAATCGGGTTCGGCGCCCTGGTTGCGATGATGATAGCATCCACGGGCGACGAGGCGTTCATGATGCTGGCCATGATGCCCGGCAAGGCTCTGTGGCTGTTCCTGCTGCTTTTCGTCATAGCCGTGGCCTGCGGCATTGTGATAGACCTTGCCGGCACCAGGATGCGCCTTTTCAGACGCCCGGAAGGGAAATGGGGGCAGACACGGACAGACGGCATGAACACAGAAAGCATTATCCTTCAAGAACATGCCTATATACATACGCATAGTCATCATTGCAGCTGCGGAAGCCATGTGGAGAACATTCTTCATGAAGACACGAACAGGAACATCGGAAACAGGAACGGCAATAACGGAAACTGCAGAAACGAGAGCAATGGAACCTCCGCAACGAAAAGGCATTGGGGATGGAAACGTGCGACAATGCTCGCAGGTATCCTCATTTTCATAGCCGCCCTCGTCACCGGCCTGCTCGACCACGGGCATCATGCACATGAACATGCGACAGAAGGGGCGGCAGCCCTTGCCGGGATGAACCTGCTGGATGAAAAGTGGATGAACTTTCTCTTTGCCGCCCTCTGCATCATTCTCGTGGCTGTGCTCTTCAAGGCATCCGACCGTTTCGTGGAAACAAGCCTGTGGGAACACATTGTGAAAAGGCATGTCCCTGTCATCTTCGCCTGGACATTCGGCATTCTCGCCGTCGTCGGCATCGGCATGTCTTACATAGACATCAGCGGCTGGATCAGTCAGAACACCCCACTGATGATTCTCCTCGCGGTGGCCATCGGCCTCATCCCCGAATCAGGTCCCCACATGATCTTTGTAACCCTCTACGCAAGCGGCATCGTCCCCCTGCCCGTCCTCCTTGCCAGCTGCATTTCCCAGGACGGCCACTCCTCCCTCCCCCTCCTCGCAGAAGACAAAAAAAGCTTTGCCGCCGCAAAGCTCATCAACTGCGCCATCGCCCTCCTCGCCGGCTTCGGCTCACTGCTGGTCATCGGTTGAGGACATATGAAAAACCTTTTCTGCGAATATGCAAAAAAGGTTTCATTCATCAAAATATGTCCTGACAGACCTGGAAAATGTCAGTCGTAGACAAACTCGAATTCATCGACATACATGATGCTGCCCACACCGCCGGTGAAATAGTCGCCTTTATAGGAAGCACATGCTATCACTATCGCATAGGTCGGAGTTGCATCAGGACGCCAATAGTCCAGATCTATGGTAAATTCCTTATATTCGCCTCCGGTATCTTCATCACTCTCGATCTTGCCATATGCTATGATATTAGCATTGTCCTTTGTCTGGTCAAAGAATATGCCTTCAGCCGTATTGACTGTAAACTGCTCATCCATATCAGTAAGAATCACAAGCAGCTGACACTGGTCCATAGTCCCCTCAAGACTTTCGTACGGAGACCTGGCATTGTCTATTGTTTTTGGAGAATACGAATAATATCCCTTCAGGGCTTTCGGTCTGGCAGTAAACGAAGTTCCCCAATTCAATTCCGCTCCGATGCCGCCTGAAAAACTTGCATTGAGGAATTTTCCTGTATATATGTTTCCTGCAGCGAACATGCCTACCAGCATGCTTTCCAGACGGGCCGCCGCAGTATTGCCAGCCTCATCGGTAGCAAGGAAATCATATTCCGGAGTAGTAGGATTCTTTCTGAGCAGAGCAGCACCGCCATTGGCCGTATCCCAGATTTCAATTGTTGAATTGAGATTCGGATACCATGTTCCATTGTCACTATGCCACTGGTCAAATCCCATATTGTCAATCTGGTCCGGAGTGCCGGTCTTTACGGTCACGACATCGCTTTCGGCAGTCTCTGTACAGACCTTGAACTCGTATGAAGTGCCGGGAAGGAGGCGGGTAGCCCCCTCGACTGAAGTGTCTCCTCCAGGTATGGAAGCAGAAATGTTGATCCCGTCTACGGTGACATCATCGAACCTTATCCACTCATCGGAATCCGCCTGACGGTACTGGATATAAGGAGTGCCGGTTCGGCCGTAGGTGGCCTTTATGTCTACATGATAGGTCCACGGGATGGAGGAAGTGATCTCTATCGGAACAATTTCCTGCTGGAATGTCACTTTCCACCGCACGCTCACATCATCGTATCTGACCTCGAATTCAAGAGCCGTAAGGGCATCGACCCCCTCCATCGGGAATTCGCAAGGCTCAGAGGCGGCAACGCCGTCCGTGACAAGGTATATTTCAGAGCCTTCCCTCTCCAGTTTCATCCCGGTGATGGTCACACTCTGCAGGCTCTGGGTTTCGACCACATACACAAGAGCCGTCTTGTTGTCATTGTCGATAATCGGCGAGGAGCCCTGATTCTCACAATTGATATAGCGCTCTATCGGCTGTGTGGCGGAGATTGTCCACTCATAATCCTGATAGGTGTGCAGGATATATTTCCTGGGCTCGGTCAAGTCAAGGACATCATCCACCTTCGGAAAATCAGGACATGTCGCCTCATCCGAAATGCTGCTCTGGGTCACTTTCAGAGAATTGATATATGCAGTCTCCTCCAGTACGACAGATACAGTCCGGCTGTCAGTATTTATTGTACAGGACTCTTGTCCCTCAACGGCAAAGGCAGTGACATTCCCATACACACGCGGATAGGACATGTCATTTTCAATCAGACAGGACTGAAGTGCCAAAATGACGGCCGCAGCAGTCAGCATGTATTTATATTCCGTGATATATTTCATTGTCATATCCTCCTATTTGGATGAATTTCTTGTCCGGTTGTCTCCGGTCGGGATATAGAATGAAATGCCGAGGGCGATGGAAAAGAGATTTATGCGGAAATTCGCACTGCTGTTCTCCATCTCACTGCGTTCCACCTGGTTGGTGGTCTGTACAACCTTCTGATAATTGAATCCGAGGACACCCACCGATACCTCCACTGCCACTTCATTGGTAATGAATGCCGTGACTCCCGGGACAAGACCGAGCTCAAACTGATATATGTCCTGATAGGTGCCGAACTTGTCCTGACCGTCGATCTTGTATGTCTCGGACTGGCCATATCCTCCGGTCGCCCTCAATTCTGTGAACAAGGCAAACCTTTTGCTGTTGGCAAACGGCACATAATTCCTCAGAAATACGGAACCGGTGTACGACTGCTTGAAATAGTTGAAATTATTCAAAGACAATGACATGGCATCACCGAGTGCAATATTCAGATTGCCGAGGCCGAGAGATGAACGGTCATAGTCAAACCTCGCTCCCACGGCAATGTTGTCCGTAAAGAAATAAGAGGCATACGGGGCCACGCCGAAGGACACCATATTTCCGTGCATGTCCTGCAGAAGAGAGAAAAGCATAGAATATCCCGCATCATTCGCGGCATTTCCGATGCTGTAATTGTTGTAGGAAAACGACACACCGGCCCCGACGGTTCCTTTCGGGATGAAGACCGTCTTTTCGCGGGAAATGCCCCTGTCGAAAGGTTCCTTCTGTTCCTTTTCCTTCGATGCCGCTGAAACATCCAGTGCCAATGCGGCAAGCAATATGGTCGTAAAAATCTTATTCATCTTTGCTTTCATATTAAAAATTCTCGGACATCAGTCATTCCCCCACAGTCATTTCAGGAGGTGTCATAAGGTCAGACGGGTCATAGACAAATGAAAATTCGTCAACATACAATGTACTTCCTTCACCTCCGGTGAAATAGTCACCGTACTTGCTGGCTGCTGCCACGATGACAATGTATTTCGGAGTGCGGGTCATGTCACGGTATTCGAGAGGTATTTCGAATTCCTGATAAGACTCCCCTGTAGAATTGAGATCCATTGTCCCGTATGCAATGATTGCCGGGTCGTTGACCGTATCCACAAACTGTTCTGAAGATGTATTCACCCTGAAGGGGGCATCCCAATCCGTAAGCATAACCTGTATCTGGCCTATATCCATTTGACCATTCATTCCATTATGAGAACCACGATTAACGGTAACTGGTCTATAATCGTAATATCCCCTCAGGGCAAGTGGTCTTGCTGTAAATTCAACACCCCAGTCAAGCTCCGCACCCGGATCAGAAACTGAAATATTTGCCTTGACAAATTGGCCTGTATAAAGATTTCCTGCAGCAAAAATCTGCAT
>JADIMO010000036.1 GCA_017694755.1 Candidatus Cryptobacteroides merdavium | reverse complement strand
CCACATCAAACACTATTTCCAGCCGGCTCATATTTCCCGCTTCCACGCAGTCCGGACTCCGGAACTCCCGTACACATCCGGTGGACAGGAGAACGGCACAAAAGGCCGCAATTATTCCAACCGCCTTCATTTCAGAACAAAATCATTGACACCCTTTACCCCGACGAGACCGAAATAGGATTCCGCTATATCCCCGCAAAGAAACACCTGCCTCCCGAGCAGGTCAGGATGCGCTGGAAGATTAAGTGCTTCCCGGACATCTCCGGCAGGCAGTTCCACCGACAGGCATGATTCCCTTGACGAAGCCGATGACCTTGCCGCAATGGCAAGATTGGTCGCCGAGTCAAACGGAGGGGAAAACGATACAGATGTCCTTGTCAGATCGCCGCCGACTATATAACCGGTTACCCACACATCCTTCTCCCCCACCATATTCCTGGCCTGATTGACAGAAACAGCATCATCGGCACTGTCTCCGCCGTTTCCGACTCCGTCTCCGCCTATGACAAATCCGTCATCCGTCCATACCCTGGAAGTATCCACCGTAATGGAAACAGAGCCCGCAGACTCATCCGGAGCAGAAGCCACCTGCACTCCGAGAGTGAGGATCTCCCTGCTTTCCAAAGTCCGCGTGCACATAATCCTGTCCGTGCCGCCGTCACTGAGGACAAGCGATACATTGCCCGGATTGAAATAAGCAATGCGCTTCTCTGAATAGCCGTACATGAGACGTCCGTCATCCGACCCGACAAAGAGGACCCCGTCAGGATAGGCGACAAGAAAACCCGGCGAAATCATGAGTCTTATGCCAGAATTGACCTGGACACATTCAAGCTTCACATTGACAGCCCCTCCGGCCGGAACCACCACGCATTTGTCATCACCGAACAGCGGGGAAGAAAAAGCAGGGCGGAGGAATTCCGATGACCTGACAGAAATGTCATAGCTGCCTTCCGGCACCCGCATGATCTCCGGAGAGGCCCCGTAAGGGCCGGAATAGATGACCTTGCCGGTCTGGTCCGTAACGGAAAGGATAAAGTCATTGGTGTCCGGAATTTCAACCGAAACCCTTGTGGAACTGTAGTCCGCCTCATGAAATCCGAGACGCAGCTCCCCATAAGATACAGGCTCCACCGAAGCCCGGTCACATGCTGCAGCCATCACCGGGAAAAGTGCTGCAGCCAGAAGGCGGGAAAGCATTCCCGCAGATGAAAAGTTCTTTCGACGCATATCTTGCTCCTCAAATTTCTGTCCCGCGACATTGCGTGACAAGGGCAAAATTATGCTCCTGAACCGGATTCCGCCACAAGCATCAAAACGGTTTTTCTGTTTTTATATTATTTTTTTCTGTTTTTTGATATCCCTGAACTTTCTTTTACGGCAGACAAAATTAATTTTATCCTTTTTTGTTTTTATGCACCAAAATCCGGCAGGCATCCCTAAAAAAAATTCACGAGGCAATCACAGACTGTGATCACCCCGCTACTTAACCTAAACTTAAACTATGAAAAACTTCGGTGCGAAGATAATGATTTTTTCCCGTCATGCAATATCCACGACACGAATTTTTGCATATTTGAGAAGCAATATCTTCTCCCCGTGCTCATCAAACGAAATCTTTGCCTTCAGATCGGACGGACCTCCGGAAATGGACTCTATTCTTCCGTAGCCGAACCGGTTATGCTCTATCCTCTGCCCGGCCTTCAGATGCAGCACTGGGGTCGGTTCAAATTCAGAATCCGGGACCCTTTTCGGCACTGCAGCTGCCGGCTTCCGGAAAGGAGTGATCCCCGAGCTGTGCCTCTCGGCCTCCCCTGACGGTCTTCTCTGCGGGGAAGATGACACCGTTCCGCCATGAGCCATGTCTGAAGTCTGTCTTCGATATGTCACAGGAACGGATGAACGCCCGTAGAAATAGCCGGGGCCGGTACTGCGTCCGTAGAAGCGGCCGGCGGACACTTCCGGGAAGTCGTCCCTGTCTTCCTTTCCCGGAAGAGGATTGAGGATATACCTGCTGTCAATCTCACGGATGAAACGGCTAGGTGCATTGGACTCATGTTTCCCGTTCCTCATCCTTGTGGTGGCGAAGGAGAGCTGTACCGCCTTCTTCGCCCTCGTCATCGCCACATAGAACAGGCGCCGTTCCTCCTCGATGTCACTTTCCGATGCAAGTGAGCCTCCGGAAGGGAAAAGGTTTTCCTCCATACCGGCCACATATACGTACGGGAATTCCAGACCTTTGGAAGAGTGCACGGTCATAAGCGTTATCCTGTTGCTGCCGTTCTCATCATCTTCAATGTCCACGGCACTCAGCAGGGACACATTTTCAAGATAGTCATTCAGAGACACGACCGGAAGATCCGCCGCACCTACCTCCACACCATCGGATATTGAGCCATCCGCCTGCATCTCTTCAAAATATTCGCTTTTCTTCTCCTCTACATACGTACTGACACTGTTCAGAAGCTCCTCCACATTGGCAGCCTTGGACTGCCCTTCAATGCTGGTGTCACTCTTATACATCATCAGAAGCCCAGAATCGATGGCTGCGGAGACTGCAACCGAATTGGCATCTTCGGCCGCAGCCCTGACATTCAGACGCCCTATCATCTCGCAGAATGACTTCATCCTGGATATGGCTGCCGGTTTCAGTCCGTATGTCTCCAGTTCTGCAGAAAGCACCGCCGCATACAATGAGATCGAATTGTCCGTCGCCGCTGCCATAAGGGCGGCCAGGGAAGTGTCGCCTATGCCTCTGGCAGGCTTGTTCACCACTCTCTTGAATGATTCGTCGTCATTCGGGTTGGCTATGAGCTTCAGATAGGCCATCATGTCCTTCACTTCAGCCCTTTCATAGAATGAATTGCCGGAATATATCACATACGGGAGATTCCTTTTCCTCAATGCCTCCTCCAGCGCCCTGGACTGGGAATTTGTCCTGTAGAGGATGGCAAAGTCACAGTATTGTGCATGGTCGGACTGTATCCTTGATATTATCGAGGAGGCTATCAGCATCGCCTCTTCCTGCTCCGTATAGGCATTGGTCAACCTTATCTTTTCTCCCTCTTCCCCTTCCGAGAAACATTTCTTCGGTATTCTTGCGCTGTTCCTGGCTATCAGAGAATTGGCAGCATCCACAATTGTCCTGGTGGAACGGTAGTTCTGCTCAAGGCGGAAAGTCCTGTTGCCGGGATAGTCCTTCTGGAAATTTAGGATATTCTCGATTTTCGCCCCGCGGAAGGCATAGATCGACTGGGAGTCGTCGCCCACCACGCAGATGTTCTGGTGCGGAAGACTCAATTTCTTGAGAATCAGATACTGGGAATAGTTCGTATCCTGATACTCATCCACCATTATATATGAAAAGCGGCTTGAAATGGCCTCAAGGGCGGCAGGATTGTCCCTGAACAGGATATTCATGTTCAGCAGGATGTCATCGAAATCCATCACTCCGGACTGGCGGCATTTCTGTGCGTAAAGCATATATATGTCGCATATCCTCGGCTTTTTTGCAGCCGCATCATTCTGTACGGCCTGCGCATTTCTCCTGTATGCTTCCGGGGTGACGAGGTTGTTCTTCGCCATTGATATCCGTGCCAGCACATCCTTGGGCTTGTAGACCTTGTCGTCAAGCTGGAGCTCCTTGATGCACGCCTTTATCGCGCTGGTGGAATCACTTGTGTCATATATCGTGAATGACTCCGGATAGCCGAGACTTGATGCGAACTCCCGCAGGAAACGGATGAATACCGAATGGAAAGTACCCATATACAGCCTCCGGGCCTTCTTTTCCCCCACCATCCCGGCTATCCTTTCCTTCATTTCCGTGGCTGCCTTCTTGGTGAAGGTGAGAGCCAGTATCCTGTCCGGCGGACATCCCTGCGCAAGGATATACGCGATTCTGCTTGTCAGTACGCGGGTCTTTCCCGAGCCTGCCCCGGCAACTATGAGCACCGGGCCGTCCACACAACTCACAGCCTGCTTCTGTTCACTGTTGAGTCCCTCCAATATAGTAGCTGCAATGTTTTCCATAACGGCGCGAAATTACGAAAAAAATAACTATCTTCGCGGCGGTTTTCAGAAAATACTCAAAACGGTTCTATAATGTCAAACAACATCGATCTGAAGAAAGGGCTGGACATTCCCATTTTAGGGGCTGCCGCCCAAAAGACCGCAAAGGTGACAGTGCCTGGCACAGTGGCCGTAAAACCGACTGATTTCCGCGGACTCAAACCGAGACTGCTGGTCAGGGAAGGTGACAAGGTGCTTGCAGGCTCACCTGTTCTGGCGGACAAGGAGTCCCCTGACATCCTCTTCACATCTCCGGTGAGCGGAACTGTGACAGAGATCGTCAGAGGAGAAAAAAGAAAGTTGCTTGAAGTCCGCATCAAGGCGGATGCCACTCAGGAGTATCTGGAATTCGCCGTCGGGCAGGTTGCCAATCTCGACGCAGACCAGGTAAAATCCCTTCTCATGAAAGCCGGTCTGTGGCCGGCCCTCGTCCAGAGGCCTTATGGCATCATTGCAAATCCTGCCGTGAAGCCGAAGGCCATATTTGTTTCCGCATTCTCCACAGCACCTCTGGCTGCCGACATGGAATATGTCCTCCGGGATGAATTCGACGATATCCAGACTGCCGTGAACGCCCTGTCGAAACTTACTGACGGCGGCATCCACATTTCCCTGAATGCGGACAACGCAAGCGGGACACCGTTCCATAAGCTTGAAAATGCAACATTCCACACTTTCAGCGGGAAACATCCGGCGGGCAATGTCGGAGTGCAGATCCATCACATTTCGCCTATAATGAAAGGCGATACCGTATGGACAATATCACCTGTCATGCTTGCAGCCATCGGCAAATTCCTCAACACGGGAAAATACGACATGAGCAGGCTCATCGCCGTCACAGGACCGAAGGCCATCGGACCGGCTTATGTGAAAGGACTTCCGGGAATGTCGATGAGGGATCTCAAAGAGTTCTACGACAATTCAGGGTCCGACATACGCTTCATCAGCGGAGATGTGCTGACCGGCACGAATGTGGGTGAAGACGGATTCCTCGGCTTCTTCGACAATCAGGTCACACTGATAAAGGAAGGCAACGAGCACGAACTCCTCGGCTGGGCAAAACCATTCAGGACCAAGCAGTTCAGCACTTCCCACACATATTTCTCATGGCTCACGCCGAAAAAGAAATATGAAATGGACACCAATCTGCACGGGGGCCCGCGCGCCTTTGTCATGTCCGACGTATACTCAAAAGTGCTTCCTATGCACATCTACCCGGTATATCTCATCAAGGCATGCCTTGCAGAAGACATCGACAAGATGGAACAGTTCGGAATATATGAAGTGCTGGAGGAAGATCTTGCCCTTTGTGAATATGTCTGCCCGTCCAAGATCGAAATCCAGTCCATTCTCTCGGACGGCATCAGCCTTATGATGAAAGAAATGGCTTAAAAGAGTGAAAGTTATGAGAAAATTTATCGACAAGATCAAGCCTTCTTTTGAAAAAGGCGGAAAATTCGGATATCTTCATTCGACTTTCGATGCTTTCGAGTCATTCCTCTATGTCCCTGACACGGTGACGAGAAGAGGTGCGCACATCCGTGACTGCGTCGATCTGAAGAGAATAATGATAATAATGGTGCTGGCACTTGTTCCGGCAATGCTTTTCGGAATCTGGAACACCGGCTACCAGCACAGCTTGGCCTTCGGTCTCACTGACTGGGGGTTCTGGAACATGGTGGGATACGGACTTGTCAAGGTCATCCCGCTGTACCTTGTATCCTATATAGTAGGACTGGCCATCGAATTCGTATCCGCACAGATCCGCGGACATGAAGTCAATGAAGGTTACCTCGTGTCCGGAATGCTAATTCCGCTCATAGTGCCGGCAGATGTACCTCTCTGGATGCTTGCACTTGCAGTGGCCTTTGCAGTCATCATTGGAAAGGAAGTGTTTGGCGGCACAGGAATGAACATGTGGAATCCTGCGCTCCTTGCGCGCGCATTCCTGTTCTTCTCCTATCCGAGCAAGATGTCCGGAGACACCATCTGGACAGCCGGTGTGACAAGATACCTTGCTGAAGGCAAGGCATACGCAAGCGGGAACGGCCTCGTGGACTCATTCTCCGGAGCCACTCCTCTCGCCCACCCTTCAATGGACGGACTGCAGGCAGCAGGCACAAGCCTGTGGGACATGATTGCCGGAATAATACCGGGATGCGTCGGTGAAACTTCAGTGATAGCGATTCTCATCGGAGCCGTAATCCTCATCTGGACCGGCGTTGCAAGCTGGAAGATAATGCTTTCATCCGTAGTCGGCGGGCTCGCAATCGGTTATCTCGGATTTGCCACCGGAGTTACAGACCTTCCTGGCTACTATCAGCTCGTCATGGGCGGATTCCTGTTCGGTACTGTATTCATGGCCACCGATCCTGTGACAGCCGCACAGACTGAAACCGGGAAATGGATCTACGGATTCCTCGTCGGGGCACTTGCCGTTACGGTAAGGCTCTTCAACCCGGGCTATCCTGAAGGAATGATGCTTGCCATCCTGCTCATGAACACATTTGCGCCGCTCATTGACCATTATGTGGTGAACGGTTCAATCAGCAGAAGGGCCAAGAAATTCAAAACCGCTTAATATATAATAAGGTATGAATACAAACGGCAACACATATACGGTGATCTATTCCACTGTCCTCGTAATTCTTGTCGCAGCCATCCTCGCCTTCGTGGCGATGAGCCTTCAGGACAAGCAGAACGAGAATGTGAAGATCGAGACCATTACAAAGGTGCTCACAGCCGCGGCACAGTCCGATGAAAACGTCTCGATAGACGAGACTACCGACGTGCTCGGCATGTACACAGACAATATCGTGGATGCATTCTATGTGGACGGAAACGGAGAAGTGACTGGACACATGAACATGGGTAAGGAGAATGTAAAGGACATACAGGTACCTTCCACCTCCGACCTCAAGAAGCAGAATGACATACTGAAGAAGATCTCGGGAAGCAAGGACAGCACCGGACAGGCTGAACTTCTCAAATCGCTCAACCTTCCCGTATTCGTATTTGACATCAACGGGAAAGAGGTGACGGTCATCCCTTGCTACGGAGCCGGTCTCTGGGGACCGATATGGGGATATGTGGCACTTGCATCCGACGGCAGGACCATTGAGGGTGCCATTTTCGACCACAAGGGGGAAACTCCGGGACTCGGTGCGAAGATTGCCGAAGCTCCGTTCTACACTTCATTCCGCGGAAAGGCCTTCGGAAGCGGTGATGTCGTATTTGCTGTCGAAAAGGGCAAGCATGAAGGCGAACCGGAATGCGTAGACGCCATAAGCGGCGCCACCATCACTTCGCAGGCTCTCGGCAAAGGCATCAACCTCTGGGCAAAACATTATCAGCCATACCTGAATAAGGCCGCTGCAGAAAAAGCCGGAACTGAAGCAGATGCAGAAGACACGGCGGACATGGATGCCGCGGCTGATGCAGAAACCATAAAATAATGGAGGAGTAATCTGATATGAAAGACATAAACTACAAAGAAGTATTGCTGAAGCCGATATTCAAAGGCAATCCTGTGACTGTCCTTGTCCTCGGCATCTGCTCCTCCCTCGCTGTGACAGTACAGCTCAAGGGAGCATTCGTCATGGCACTTTCAGTCATCGTCGTGACAGGACTGTCAAGCTTCGTGGTCTCCATAATGAGAAATTCCATTCCGAACCGCATACGAATCATCGTGCAGCTCGTGGTGGTAGCCCTGATGGTGATCCTCGTGGACCAGATCCTGAAGGCTTACGCCTATAGCATCAGCAAGACCTTGTCAGTGTATGTGGGTCTCATCATCACAAACTGTATAGTGATGGGCCGCATCGAGGCATATGCACTCGGCAACAGGCCGATACCTTCCCTTCTTGACGGACTTGCCAACGGGGCAGGCTACGGTCTGATCCTCATCATCGTTGCTTTCTTCCGTGAACTTCTCGGCTCAGGGACACTGTTCGGAGTCAGGATCATCCCGCAGTCGTTCTACGATGCAGGATATATGGACAACGGTCTCGTGATCCTGCCGCCGATGGCACTCATACTGCTTGGACTCATTGTATGGATCCAGAGAAGCTTCCAGAAGGACCTGCAGGAAAAATAAACATAAACTCAAATCGAAATGGAATATTTAAGCTTGTTTGTAAGGTCAATTTTCATTGACAACATGATATTCGCCTACTTTCTGGGCATGTGCTCATATCTGGCGGTATCCAAAAGCGTGAAGACAGCCACCGGTTTGGGTGTAGCTGTCATTGCAGTGCTTCTGGTAACATTGCCGATTAACTACCTGCTCAACGAACATGTGCTGAAGGCAGGGGCTCTTGCATGGGCAGGTCTTCCGGATGTTGATCTCAGCTTCCTGAGCTTCATCATATTCATCGCGGTGGTGGCAGCCATCACGCAGATAGTGGAAATGGTTGTGGAGAAATTCTCCCCTACCCTGTATTCACAGCTCGGCATCTTCCTCCCGCTCATTGCAGTGAACTGCGCCATCCTCGGAGGCTCCCTGTTCATGCAGGAAAGGGATTTTGTCAACTGTGGTGAAGCCACGGTCTACGCGCTCGGTTCAGGAATCGGATGGTTCCTCGCCATAGTGACGCTCGCAGCAATCAGGGAAAAGATGGCCTATTCGCATGTGCCTGACGCACTGAAAGGACTCGGAATCACATTTATCACCGTCGGTCTCATGGCCATATCATTCATGACATTCATGGGTATTCAACTTTAAAGCAGGAGGAGAACAATGTTTACGACAATAATATCAGGTGTAATCACAATCACAGTCATTACAGTGCTGCTTGTGGCCGTGCTCCTGTTCGTGAAGATAAAACTCACGCCTGCAGGAAAGGTGAAGATCAGCATCAATGACGGGAAAAAGGAAATCGAAGTCACTCCGGGCTCTTCCCTGCTCAGCACCCTTGCTGAACAGAAGATATTCCTCTCTTCCGCCTGCGGCGGAAAGGGAAGCTGCGGACAGTGCAAATGCCAGGTAATCGAAGGCGGCGGAACAATCCTCCCTACCGAGACCGGCTTCTTCAACAGGAAACAGATCAACAACCACTGGCGCCTCGGATGCCAGGTGAAGGTGAAGGAGGATATGAAGATCGTCATCTCGGAATCCGCCCTCAGCGTCAAGAAATGGGAATGCGAGGTCATCTCCAACCACAATGTCGCCACTTTCATCAAGGAGTTTGTAGTGAAGCTTCCTGAAGGGGAACACCTCCACTTCAAGTCCGGCGGATACATCCAGGTTGATGTGCCTGCATGCACAGTGGACTACAAGAACATAGATGTCGATCCTGAATACAGGGAAGACTGGGAGAAGATGGGCGTATTCGACCTCAAGATGATCAATCCGGAGCCTACCATCAGGGCATACAGTATGGCCTGCTATCCTGCAGAGGGCGACATCATAAAGCTCAATGTGCGTATAGCCACTCCTCCGATTGACAGGGCAACAAAGAAATTCGTGCCTGTCAATCCGGGAATCTGCTCATCATACATCTACTCACTGAAGCCGGGTGACAAGGTGACCATCTCCGGTCCTTACGGAGAATTCTTCCTTCCGGACAACCTTCCGGAGGAGCAGGAACTCATCTTTATCGGCGGCGGTGCCGGTATGGCCCCTATGAGAAGCCACATCATGCATCTGTTCAAGACAGAGAAGACCACAAGGAAAGTGAACTTCTTCTACGGTGCCCGCAGCCTCAAGGAAGCTTTCTATCTCGAGGACTATCACGAACTTGAAAAGGAATTCCCTAACTTCAAGTTCCACCTTGCCCTTGACAGGCCGGATCCTGAGGCAGATGCCAAGCATGTGGCCTACACAGCCGGATTCGTGCATAATGTCCTCTATGAGACATATCTCAAGAACCATGAAGCACCTGAAGACTGTCTGTACCTGATGTGCGGTCCACCTATGATGTCCGCCTCTGTCGAAAAACTCCTCGACAGCCTCGGCGTACCTCCGGAGAACCTCCTCTACGACAACTTCGGAGCCTGACAAGGTCTCGACAATGCAAGTGAAGATGCCCCTGAAAGCCGGAAGGCTCTCAGGGGCATCCTCTTTTACTATGACACTCTCAGCCGGAAACTACTCGGAATAACTGAGAAGGATCTTTCTGACATGGTCTGAAACCTTTTTTGCGGAATCGGAGGTGGTTTCCAGATTCTCGGCTATATTCTTGTATTTCATCAGTTCAATAGGATCCTTCTCGTTCTGGAAAATGTATCCTATATATTCCTCATAAGAATCATCAGCCGCATGTTCCAGTTCCGAAATCCTGTCGCACTGGAGAGTCAGGGCAGAGAAGTTGCCTTTGATGTTGTCCAGCAGGGAAATGATTTCCTTAAGGGCATCCGCCTCAGATTCAATATACTGCGCAATCTCATGCAACTGGGTGTCCAGACGGTTCGGGAGATACAGAAGAACAGATTTTGCCGAGCCGTTGATATTGTCAAGAAATTCATCGATATACATTGCTATGGTCTGAAGATAGTCCCTGCCTATTGGAGTTATCATATTTTCATACAATTCTCCATAAAACTCCGTAAGCATTGCATCTCCCTGCACTTCGCACATTTTGACCTCCTTTTCCAGACGCAGCCATTCAGCACGGTCCGATGTCTTCATCATGGCAGCAAGTGCAGATGAAGCCTGCTTGATATACGCTGCCTGCTGGGAGAAAATCGGAAAGAAATGCGTCCTGGAAGAGAAAAGTTTCCTTAAAAAACCTGAGAATTTCATGATTACACAATTTTATTGAAACGGTCCGGAATCCGTACCACTATATCAAGATTAAACATCGCGGGCTTGTTCCACGCATATGGAGGACGTACAAGATTCTGCACATTCCTGGCAAATTCTGTCCATTTTTCCCACTCCAGTGCCTTCTTGCGGCTCACCAGGCTTATTGTCCGTGCACGTTTCGCAAGATGCCGGCTCCATCCGCCGGAAACCCTGTCCTTGTCATTGAACCTGGCTTCAATACGTTTGAGATCAACATACCCGAAATGAAACAGGAAAAGTCCTCTGGCAATATGGAAGTCATGCCCTTTGATGCGATGGAATCCGGAACCCCACCGTACGGGACGGGAAACCACTGACGGTTTGCTATACCTTGTACTCAGCAGCCCGTATTTACGCTGCGACAAAAATGGGGACACAGACTCGATTTCACCTTCACATGAAATGTTCTGACCGACATCTACCCCAAGTCCCGAAACGGAAGTCCTGACATCAATACTGCTTAAAAATTCTGCCAGGCCTGAAGACTCAGAGGGATCAACTACAAGGAATTCATCAGCATCCGTGCCTATAACCAGATCATATTTTTCCAGGAGGCCGGCAGCCACATCCGAAAGGAATTCGAGCCGTCTCCGGTCCAGTTCCACTACCTTGCCCGGAATCTTGTCACATGCAGTGACATGAACCCCCGGACACCAGTCCGGAATCGGCTGGTCTTTCCCGTCGAGAAAGACATACAGATTTTCCATTCCGAGTTCCTTTCCATAATAAGCTACCCATCTGCGCAGGAAGAATTCATCATTCCTGACCATAGTCAAGGCACATATTTTCTTCATAATCAACACATTATATCTACACCACCATCTGACGGACCCATAATGGATCCTGATTTTCAAATTTATAACAATTTTTCTTCAAAAAAGAGAAAAAATGACAAAAAAGAAAAATTGATTTCAAAAAAAAGAAAAACATGAAGCATTTATTTTTAATTCGGACGATGAATCAAATAATCGGATATAGATTTGCCGTCAGAAAAGGATGCCGGCCAGTGCCGGAAAAAAATGAAAACTATGGGAAACACTGTCAAAAATATGTCAAAAGACCGGAAGCTTCATCTTCTATTATCTCTCACTTTCTGCAGAATTCTTACTGCAAATGCCTTGCTTATATTCCTTCCGGTCTTTTTACATTCATGCCGCACGGAAGATCCGGCAATGCATGGGATTCCGGTCACCATAAAGCTTGAAAGCAAAGTCCCCGGGCTGCTTCCGGAATGCGAAAGTCTCGACATATTCATATTCAATGACGACAGGCTCAAAAGGCTCGATTCATATCAAAGGACTGCACCGTCCGGCCTGGAGAAGATCACCACAGCCTCAAGGGAAGGCAAAAAGATAATTGCCGTCATCGCCAATTCAAGGCTTGAAAGAGAGGGATGGAGCTGGGTCAATTCATTGGACGCACTGTTATCAACTGCTGCCGGCCTCCAGAAGGAGAACCCGGAAAAACCGCTCATGTGCGGCCTGGCATACATTGACATGGGCACTGATGCAGACTGTACGATAAATATGCAGCCGCTGCTGTCTGAAATACATATCAGGTCCATCAGATGCGATTTTTCAGGAAGGCCGTATTCCGGAGAACAGCTGGAGAATGTCAGGATCTACCTGACAAATGTAAATGCAGGCGCACTGATTTTCGGACAGTCCGGCTTCATGCCACAACAGATAGTCAATGCCGGAAGACTGTCAGAAAACGACCTGGCCGCATTCTCCCATCCGGAAATGCTGATAAAAAGAATGGAGAGCCCGGTCGGGAATGAGACAGCCATTCCGGAAATATCATTGTACTGCTACCCGAATGACTGCAATGAAGAAAGTGCAGGCTCTCCTTTCACAAGGCTTGTAATAGAAGGGGAAATCTCCGGACACAGATACTATTATCCTATAGACATAAACAGAGAAGAAGGCACATCCGGCGGAGCAGGCATCGGCCGCAATTCAAGATACGTATATGACATCACCATTACACGTACGGGGACCGGTGACCCGGACATCACGGCAGACCCGGAAATGATGATGCTTCATTGCAGCATCTTGCCGTGGACAGAGGCCGGAAAAGACGAAATATCCTTCTGAATCATTTATGAAAATGAAAACGACTCAAGAATATCCATGCCGGCTTGTCATGCAGGACATGCAGCATGCAAAAACAGACCAATACAATGAAACGAGCTTTGATCTTGACCTTTACATTGATTTCTGTCTTATGGACATCCGGATGCAGCCATACGGGAATGCCGGCAAAGAAGGACACGGAGAGCCATGTCAGAATAGTGATGACAGGCATACAGGAAATCCCGGACGGCAGATCCGCCGACCCTGAGGAAAACCTTGTCAGCGACATGAATATATTCATATTCAACGCGTACGGAATCCTTGAAGAACATGTATGGCTGCCGGCATCACAGATGCAGTCAGACGGCATCGGATATATATATGAGACAAAACTGCTGAAAAGATGCAGATATTCAATATATGCCTGTGCGAACATGGGATACAGACTGGATATCGGCAGCATTGAAGAGCTGGAAAGATACAGGTATCATCTCGTATATCCTGACGACTACAGGACAGGCATTCCGATGTGCGGAAAGACGGAAGACATCACCATCCCGCCAGGAGGGAGAATATCTGTCCCGATGGAACGTCTGATGGCAAAGGTGACCTTATCCATAGACCGGAGCATGTTGTCGGACGGAGTAGAATTCCATGTCAGACAGGTCAAGGTGGGGGCATGTCCCAAGTCAGCCACATTGTTCGAAGAGAGCAGGACGGAATCCGAAGACGACATCTTCTTATCCGGATTTTCAAAGGAAGACGATGCGGTGTCAATATTGAACTCTGACAAGGGATTCGGGAAAAGCGGCACGGTGAGTGTCTATCTACTGGAAAACATGCATGGAAACCTGCTCGACAGCAATGTGGCGGATCAAGACAAGGTTTTCGGGGAAGGTGACCCTCTTGCCTCCCTATGTTCATATATAGAACTTGCAGCGGACTATGAATCAGACACGCACTTCTCATTTCCTGGACAGGCTCTGAAATACAGGTTCTATCTCGGGGAAGGGAACGGGAACTTTGATGTCAGGCGCAACAGGCATTATAAGGTATGCGTAAAGCCTGAAGACGACGGACTATCAGAAGACAGCTGGAGAGTGGACACGGACGGAATAGGAAAATATGTGCAGGAAATACGGCTTTCATACAGCTCACTTGAAATGAATTATTTCGGGGAAACCGCAGTCCTGAACGCATATGTTTTTCCTGATGATGCCTCAGACATGACTTTGCTATGGGAATCGGACAACAGTCACGTGGCAGAAGTATCCGGAACAGGAACCGTCACGGCGAGGAATGAAGGAGTATGCACCGTCACATGCCGTGCCGCCGACGACAGCGGGGTCTTTGCCGAATGCGACATCACTGTCAGCCTCAATCCATACTACATGAATATCTATCCCGGAAATTACCTGAGAGGAAAGTGCGGTGACAAGTTTCATGTATTCTGTGAATATTACCCGCCTTCCGCCACATTCGACATCGGGCTGGAAGAACTGGAATACGACAGGGAAAGGGGCATATATGATTATGTGCTTGACGAAGACGGAAAAGGAGTGACGCTCACCCTCAAAGGAAAGGGAAGCGGACTCCTGTATATGGAAACTGGCTATCCCCTCAACCAAAGCGAGATGATAGTGATTGTAGTGGACTGAATCACCTGAGATATCTGGCCGTGAAGGTGTCGGCTGACTTCAGGAGGTCTTCGGGGGTACCTTCGAAGACGACACGGCCTCCGTTGTCACCGGCATCGGGACCGAGGTCTATGATCCAGTCGGCGGCACGGATGACATCGGGGTTATGTTCCACGACCACTATGGAATGGCCTCTGGCGATAAGTTCGTCAAAGGATTTGAGGAGTTTCTCCACATCATAGAAATGAAGTCCGGTGGTAGGCTCGTCAAAGATGAACATTATGCGGTT
>JADIMO010000005.1 GCA_017694755.1 Candidatus Cryptobacteroides merdavium | reverse complement strand
GGATTGCCCTTGCCAATGGATGGATAAAGAAAGATCCTTTCTTCGGCATCCATCTTAAAAGGTATGAAGTCAATATAGAGTTCCTCTCAAGGGAAGAACTGGAGGTGTTGATTAACAAGACGTTCTTCATTCAGAGGCTGGAGCAAGTCCGTGATATATTTGTCTTCTGCTGTTTCACCGGCCTGGCATTCATTGATGTCCTGCAACTGACAAAGGAACATCTGATAAAGGACAATAACGGTGCGTTGTGGATACGCAAGGCCCGTCAGAAGACACATCAGATGAGCAATATCCCCGTATTGACACCTGCAAGGAAAATTATAGAAAAATATGCCGGACATCCTGACTGCGTTGATAAAGGGGTTCTTCTGCCAGTCATAAGCAACCAGAAGATGAATGCCTACCTGAAGGAGATAGCCGACCTTTGCGGAATAAAAAAGCGGCTGACAACGCATATTGCCCGTCATACGGCGGCCACGGTCGTGTTCCTCGCCAATGAGGTCTCAATGGAAAATGTGGCGAAGATACTCGGCCACGCCAACATAAAAATGACCCAGCATTATGCGAAAGTGCTGGACAGCTCCATCATGAGGGACATGCAGAAAGTAGAGATGAACTTCTCCAAGGCATTGTAATTATGGAACGAGGTATAATAAAAATCGAGAACGGCGAGATAATCATTCCCGATACCCCCGTGTGGATGACCGTAGGGGAAATGTCCGACCTGTTCATGGTAAGCGCATACGGGATACGTAAGGCGTTAAGGCAGATTTTCAGAAGCGGAATAATGGATGAGCATGATGCCGTCAGGCCGTTCCCTTATGCGGAGGGCTGCTATGCCGAGGCGTATAATATGGAGGCGGTGGTTGCCGTCACATTCCGCATCAATGCGGCAGCCTGCCGCAGGTTCCGCGAACTCATGTTGCGGAGGTTTATGGAAAAGAGCCTTGACTTTTATATCTGCATACCGGCAGCGGACTGCAATCATAGAACCGGATATGATGCGGCTCAGGTATGGCAGGAACGGCATAAACTGTCATGAGTGCAATAATTAAAAGCGGAGGGCTTTCAAATCAGAAGGTCCTCCGCTTTTTCATTTCCGGTGTCGCTCATTCCATTTCCCTGAAAGCCGGACGGTAGGCATCATCAAGCATCCTCTCCAGATCACTTTCCCGGTACAAGACCTTGCCGCCAAGCATGATGTAGGATATGCGGCCGTCATTGCGGTAGTCCTGCAATGTCCTTCTGCTGATTCTCAGCCTCTGGGATACATCCCTGTCCGTGAGATACCTCTCACCCCTGAGCAGCGGCCTGTGCTCCTCGTGGTGTGATTCCAATTTTTTCAGCATAGCGGCCATTCGTCCGAAAAGACCGACTATTCTCTCGTGATCCTTGTCAATCAACTTATTCATAAATAATAGTTTTAGATGTCTTTGTTATTTTTTAATCCTGAATTTTCCATTTTCTGATACCGAGACAAACCGCAGGATGTCCTCCTCCTTATAGAAAATCTTGTGATTGATCCTGCTGTACGGAAGCGCACCGCTGTCCCGTAAAGTCTGCAAAGTGCGCGGGCAGATATTGAGCATCAGGCATACATCCTGATTGTCGAGCCATCCGGACATGGACTTAGCCTTTCCATTGCCGTATATGGTCTCAATGCTGTCCATGAACCTTTCCATCCGGTCCAAAAGATCATCGAAAGTCTTTTTTTCTACATTAACTATCTCCATATTCCAAAATTTTATTGATTCAACACTGTTTCCTGTTCCGGTGACATTCCGGTCCGGCAAAAATATCCTCGGCGGACATCCGTCCGTCCATGCTATAGACACAAGGAAGCTACTGTCTCCTCTTCCGTGCGACACCGGAGCCATACCGCAGGGAAAATCATCCGTGAGTCACCCGTGTGTCCCGTAACGGTCGTTCCGTGAATCATGACCTTTGTCCCAAGTAAAAAGGGAAACGATATGGAAATGACATTCAACAAAGAGACTTTCACGGCATTCGCATCAGAAGTCCTCGCGAGACTGGACAGACAGGAGCGCATGATAGCCTCCCTGCACGGAGACTGGAAACCGACGGACCTTAAGGAAGTGAAACTGCTTGACGGGGAGCGGCTGTTCGACAACCAGGACCTGTGCCTGCTGCTGCAGGTGAGCAAGCGGAGCCTCCAGCGTTACCGCAGTTCCGGTGCGCTCTCATACCACCTGCTCTGGCACAAGACCTATTACAAGGAATCGGATGTGCTGGACTTCATAGCAAGGCACATGAAGCATTTCAAGAAAGAGAACATCGGGCAGTTCAAGGCCCGTATCAATGTATCATTCAAATAATAAAATCTTATGGCAAAGAAAAGCGATGAAAAGGACATCCTGCTCGTCCGTGACGAGAAGACGGGCGAACTCGGTGTCGTGGGCGGACTCCGGAGCGACGGGTCGCCCAGAACAGTCCCGGCGAAGCCGGAACATTCAAAGGACTTCATGACGTTTGACCGTCACGGAGACCTTATTGACAATTTTTTCAAGAATTTTTTCAGACAGTGCAAGGATCCATCCCGTTTCGGCTTCTACCGGATTGCGGCAGACCAGGCGGAGAAACTGCTGGAAGTGATGAAGGAGCTTCTGAAAAATCCAGCCGCCAATGCGGAACTGCTCTCCCCTCACAAGGTGGACACTTCCGGTTATGAGAAAACAGTGACAGAAGAAGAAAAAAATTTAAACGGACAACAGGAAACACAAACAGAAAAAGAAATGGAACAGGACAACAGAAAACCCGAAAACGGACAGGATGCACCGTCCGAGAAGAAAGGCTACCAGCCTATTGACGAAAGCAGGATCGACTGGAAAAAATTCGAGGCACAGTACGGACTGACCCGTGAGGACCTTGAGAAATCCAAAAGTCTTGACAAGCTGCTCAACTACCGCAAGTCCGAGCCTCTGACCGTGCGTGTGGAGGTGTTGGGCGAAATACAGGAACTCGGCGCAAGGCTGGAACTGAAGAGGATGCCGGACGGCAGCGTGGACTTCGTTCCGGACTTCGTGCGGAAGGAACCGAGGCTTGACGAGCCGCACAAAGGGTACACATTCACCGATGAGGACAGGAAGGCACTCCGTCAGACAGGCAATCTCGGACGTGTGGTGAATCTCGCAGACAAGGATACCGGGGAGTTGGTCCCGTCGTACATCAGCATCGACCGCTTTACTAACAGAATAGAGGATGTGCCGGTGAACAAGGTGCGCATTGCGGACAGAATCGGCAAGACGGAAATCAACGAGAATGAGCGCAACCTGCTCAGAGCCGGCGGCTATGTCCATAAAGAGATAGAGCTGGCCAACGGCCGGAAGTTCCAGACCATCCTGCAGGTCAGTGCGTTGGACAGAAGCGTGGAGTTCGTTCCGAGGACAGCCCGGATATGGCAGGGCGAGCAGCATGGACAGAGGGAAAACCGCAGGACAAGCACCTCTCAGGGGAACGGAAGCGAAGTTAGGAAGAACAGCCGCCAGTGGACTGACGAGAACGGCAACATCAAGCCTATCGGTAAATGGAAAGGCGTGGAACTGACTGAACAGCAGAAAGCAGATTATATCTCCGGCAAGACCGTCCGTCTGGAGAATGTCCCGGACAAGCAGGGCAATCCCGCCACAATATACATCAAGTTCAACATGGAGAAAGGCCGCCCGTTCCGGTATGACACCGATCCGGACAAGGGCCAGGTCATAGCCCCGTCCAATGAAAGCCGTACCCAGATAGCCGTGAACAACGAAGGAAAGACCAATGAGGCCACCAAGCATATAAAGGAGCCGCTGCAGCAGGGGCAGACTGCGCCTGTAAATGAGGGACAGCAACGTCAGCAGAGGAGCAAAGGCGTAAGAATATGACAAACCACCACTGAATCCGCAATAAAACAAGAAAGAATATGAAGACAATAATCGCAGAAAAACCGAGTGTCGCCCGTGAAATCGCCCGAATCGTCGGAGCGACAAAACTGGAAGAAGGCTATATGTATGGAGGCGGCTACTATGTCACATGGGCGCTGGGGCATCTGGTGCAGCTTTCATTCCCGGAAGGCTACGGCATCAAAGGTTTCCAGAGGGACAATCTTCCTGTCATCCCCGATGAGTTCCTGCTCGTACCCCGTCAGGTGCGCACAGAGAAAGGCTACAAGACCGACAGCGGCGTGATGAAGCAGATAAGGACCATCACAAAACTGTTCAATGACAGCGACCGTATAATAGTGGCTACCGATGCAGGCCGTGAGGGAGAGCTGATTTTCCGTTACCTTTACCATCATATAGGTTGTACCGTGCCGTTCGACCGTCTTTGGATCAGTTCGCTTACCGATAAGGCCATCCGCGACGGACTGGACAGTCTGGAGGATGGAACAAAATACGACAATCTATATCTTGCCGCGAAATCCCGCAGTGAGGCCGACTGGCTCGTAGGCATCAACGGCACACAGGCTCTTACGGTGGCCGCAGGGCGCGGCACTTACTCCGTCGGACGAGTGCAGACACCTACACTTGCGATGGTGTGTGCCCGTTTCTGGGAGAACAAGAGGTTTGTCCCGCAGGATGTGTTCCAGACCCATTTCTCCACGCAGGGCAAGGATGCGGACAGCGTATTGAAATTCTCTTCCGCCGTGAAATGGAATGTAAAAAGCGGAGCTGCCGAAGTTTATAATATATTGAGAGAAACAGGAAGGGCTACAGTCCTTTCCGTGGAACGCAAGGAGACAGTGCAGGATACCCCTCTTTTGTATGACCTGACTGCATTGCAGAAGGATGCCAATGCGAGGTTCGGCTTTACTGCGGAGCAGACCCTTGCCATCGCTCAGAAACTGTATGAGTCGAAACTCATCACCTATCCGAGGACGGGCAGCCGTTACATTCCCGAAGATGTGTTCGCAGGTATTCCGGCGCTGCTGAAAGGATTGAGGAACAATCCGAAGTGGGATACTGTAGCGGGGAGGATGAGACAGCTTTCGAGGCGCAGTGTGGACGATACGAAAGTGACCGACCATCATGCGCTGCTGCCTACCGGAGTCAAGCCGATGCTGTTTGCCAAGGAAGAGACCCTGATTTACGACATGATCATCAGCCGTATGCTGGAGGCATTCTCCGAGAAGTGCATCAAGGATGTGACGACAGTTAAAGCGGAATGTGGCGGTGCGGAGTTCGTGGCGAAGGGTTATGTGGTCAGGCAGCACGGCTGGCGCTCCGTGAGGAACGAGAAGGAGGAGGGCGAGGAGAACGAAGAGAATACCGTCCTGCCGGAATGGAGCGAGGGCGATATCCTTCCTATAATGGGATGTTCTATGACCGAAGGGAAGACAAAACCCAGGCCGTTCCATACGGAAGCGTCCCTGCTCGCCGCAATGGAGACCGCAGGAAAGGAAGTGGAGGATGAGGAAATGAGGCAGGCGATGAAGGACTGCGGCATCGGCACTCCGGCCACCCGTGCGGCCATTATAGAGACATTGCTAGGGCGGGAGTACATCGTGCGCTCCAAGAAAAGCCTCGTTCCGACAGAAAAAGGACTTGCCCTCTATTCCATTGTCAGAGGAATGGACATCGCCAATGTTGAGATGACGGGACAGTGGGAAGCTGCGCTGGCAAAAATCGAACGGGGCGAACTGCCTTCGGAGGCGTTCATGAGGGACATCGAATCCTATACCCGCCGGATTACGACCGATCTGCTGGCGTGCGACAAGATTTTCGGGCACAAGGATTCCGGCATGAGCTGTCCGAAATGCGGCAGCGGCCGCATGCAGTTCTATGGAAAGGTCGTGCGCTGCGACAATACGGACTGCGGACTTCCTGTCTTCCGCCAGATAGCCGGAAAGACCCTTTCCGACACGGAGATGACGGAACTGCTGAGGAACGGGCAGACAGGACTGCTCAACGGTTTCCGGAGCAAGCAGGGCAAGCCGTTCAGTGCGGTTGTCGCCTTTGACAGTGATTTCAATACGGTTTTCGAGTTCCCTGAAGAAAAGAAGAAGCCGGGAAGAAAGGGCAGAAAAAAGAAATAATTGTGTAATTTCGCCACTGATTCGTAAGATAAACTGTTTCCCCCATCAAATGGCAGAAATATGTTTTACTGCGGATTTAGTGGTGGCACCCGGAGGGATACCGGGTGCCTTTTTATTACTACAACTTTGGCTCTTCGTTCATAAAGTAGTTCAAGAGTATTTGTAATTCTTGTAATTTAGGAAGAAGGATGCTTCTATTAGCTTTATAGTAAGAAAGAATGCTCTGTAATTCATTAGGTTGAACGGCACAAACATTAAGGGTGGTGAGAGGCTGAGGAATATTTGCACTCATAAGAATTGATTTTAAGGTTGTTGTACCTAAATCAAAAATTCTGTGCAAAGGAAGTTCTTCACTTTGGCGACTCCACTTGCCATTTACTTGGCGAAAAACTTTGGCAGAAATTTCATTGCCATTGTATTGTGCTTTTCCGATAGTTAATGATTGTACATCTGTCTTATTGGCATATTGGCCATCATGTTGCGAATAATCATCAACAGATGTAATAGGTTTATGAGTAAGATGAGTTGGAGTTGGCATATAATAACACTGCATTAAATTAATATTCTTGGTAAAATTAACAATAAATCCACAAAATCCGAGTAAAATGAGACATAACAATCAACCTGCGGTACTGTCCTACTACGGACTGTACCTGCGGCAATATCTTAAAGAAAATCACCCTGACAAACCCGTTGATGCGGATTTCATCGCCTTACGTGACAAGGAGGCTTCCGATACTTTCGAGCAGGCCCGTCGGGAAGGCCGTCCGGTGGATGGAGCACAGGAACTGGCGATGCAGACTCTCCTGCAGGGGCTTCATTTCTCCGAGTACCGTACTCTCGTAGAAGTACTGGAGAACGAGTTTGCAGATACAGTGCCTCCGGAAAAGGTGCATCCGCTTGCGATGAAACTGCTTCCGGAATTCAAGGAAATCTTCTCCGGTTATCCGCTTTCGGACGATTTCGCCCATTCGTCCGAATATACCCGGCTCTATACCGAACTGACCGGAGCGGCAGCCATCCATATCGACGAGTATGGCATTTAACCGCAAGGAGAGACTGAGGGGGAACATCGAGGCTATACGGACGGCGTTTGTGCTGGACAGGGAACACAGGGCGGCCACCCTCGAAGAAAGGGAAATTATCAGCCACTACTGTGGTTTCGGCGGGTTGAAATGCATCCTCAATCCCGCCTCCTCGCTGGCCGATGCCGTGGATTGGGCGAAATCCGACCTCGAACTGTTCCCGATGACAGTGGAACTGCACCGTCTCATACGGGAAAACAGCAGGAATGATGCTGAGTATAAACGGTATATGGACTCTCTGAAATCATCTGTACTTACCGCTTTCTATACCCCGAAGGAAATAACGGATACCATAGTCTCAGTATTGAAAAAGTATAACGTAACCCCGTCAAAGGTACTTGAGCCGTCGGCCGGGATGGGCGTGTTCATCTCTTCCGTCAAGGAGCAGGCTCCCCTTTCCGATGTGATGGCATTTGAAAAGGACCTGCTTACGGGAAAGCTGCTCTCATACCTCTATCCAGATGAGAAGATACGCGTGGAGGGTTTCGAGAAGATAGAGAAGCCTTTCAACGGTTCTTTCGACCTTGCCATATCCAATGTGCCTTTCGGCGAGATGGCGGTCTTTGATCCGGCCTTCGTACTTTCGGATAGCAGAGCCAGGGTTTCCGCCCAGAGGACCATCCATAACTATTTCTTTCTGAAAGGCCTCGATACGGTAAGGGACGGCGGTATCGTGGCGTTTCTTACCTCCCAGGGTGTGATGAACTCGCCCCGCAATGAGGCGGTACGGCTCGAAATGCTGAAGGAAGCGCATCTTGTCTCCGCCGTCCGCCTGCCGAACAACCTGTTTACGGAAAACGCCAACACGGAAGTGGGCAGCGACCTCATAATACTGCAAAAGGACATCCGCAAGGAGGGCCTGACTGAAGACGAGACGCTTTTTACCAAGACCGGAACACTGCACGGTGTGGCTTTCAACAGCTATTTCATAAAGCACGAGGAGCAGATGGTATATACCAGTGCCGAACTGGATACCGATCCTTACGGCAAACCTGCGATGGTTTACGGACATGAGGGAGGCGTGAACGGCATAGCGGAGCATCTGCGCAGACTTCTCGACCATAATCTGCACGCCAATCTGTCCATGGGGATGTATTCGGGAAGTGTCATTGACAAGCGGTTGCCGGATCAGACAGAAACGGTACGGCACGAGCCTGATACGGAGAAAATCAGGATGCCTGAAACACCGGAATCATCTGCCACGGAAGAAGAAAAGCCGGAAATTGAGGCTCCGGTAATGACCTTGTTCGACCTTTTCGGGATAACCACAGAAGATCAGCGGGAACGAGCGAAGCCCAAACCTGCCAAGAAAAAACAGACCAAAAGCGATGAAAATCCGGCAGGCGAGTCCAAGAAAGCCTCAGTCTCCACGACATCTGACTTGTTCCGTCAAAGCGATACGGACCGGGATGCAACTGCCATACCGCCTGATATGGAGGAAATGACGGAGGAAGAAGCCCGTCAGGAAGCCGTATATGCCTCGCTTGACTGGGACACCAATCCTCCGATCAACGGTTTCTACGAGACAATGATGGCTCTCGGAGTGGAGGGTCGGGCAAGGCTGCGCCAGCGTATCAGGGAGCATAAGGCCATGCATCCGGAACTCTTCCGACAGCAGGAGACTGCTTCACAGGCACAGACACAAGGACGGCAATCGCAGCAGGATACGGGCGAGCAGCCGGTCTATCCTGTGGAGAATGGCTTTGAGGCGGAGGCAAGAAAACATCTGGAGGAAGTGGAAAGACAGATGCAGGAAGAGGAAGCATCACTCTCTCCGGAGGAGCTGGAACACAGGCACAAGGAGGAGATGCAGTCCCGCACGTTCACCGGCATCATGGAGCCGCATCTCAAGGAGGGGTCGCTCGTAAGGGTCGATACCGCCGGAGTGCGCTATCAGATAGGCGTGCTGAAGGATGTCACGCGATATGGTGCCACCTTCCAGCCCCTTGACCTGGATGGTTATCAGAAAGAGAAAGCCGCACTATATATTAAGGTACGGGACTCGTATGAGCGGCTGTATGCCTATGAAGCGGAGCACCGGGAAGAACACAGGCTGCACCGTGAGAATCTGAACACTCATTACGATGAGTTCGTGATGCGCTATGGCAACCTCAATGCAGGACAGAATGCCAAGATGATCCTGATGGATGCCGCAGGACGGGACATCCTCTCGCTGGAGCGTGGAGAAAACGGCCTGTTCGTCAAGGCGGATATCTTCGACCGTCCTGTGTCGTTCTCCGATGTGGAAAATGTCAGTGTGGAGACTCCTGAGGATGCCCTTACCTCTTCTCTCAACAGGTACGGCGGCGTGAATATGGAGTATATGTGCCGGCTTTGCGGGAGCAGTGAAGCGAAAATGACAGAGTCTCTCAAAGGGCGCATCTACTACAACCCGATGGAGGATTGCTATGAGATTAAAGACCGTTTCATTGCCGGGAATGTGGTCAGCAAGGCGGAAGCCGTTTCCCGTTGGATAGAGGCAAAAAAGGATGAAGAGACCGGGCATCCGATGATGAACGCTGCGGAAGAGTCGCTTGAGGCCCTGCAGAAAGCCGTACCGTCACCCATCCTGTTCGACGAGCTGGATTTCAACTTCGGGGAAAGGTGGATTCCTACGGGCATATACGAAGCGTATATGTCATATCTCTACGATACCGATATCAAAATCGCATATGTGGACAGTGTGGATGAGTTCACCGTCTCGTGCGACCGCAAGAACATGAAGATATACGAGCAGTTTGCCGTCAAGGGATATTACAAGCGGTACGACGGCATGAACCTGCTGAAACATGCCCTGCACAACACCGTGCCGGACATCTACAAGAGTATCGGCAAGGACGACAAGGGCAACGACATCAAGGTACGTGACAGCGAGGCCATACAGCTCGCCAACGCCAAGATTGACGAGATCCGCTCCGGCTTTACGGAGTGGCTGGAGGCGCAGTCTCCGGAATTCAAGCAGCGGCTTGCGGATATGTATAACCGCAAGTTCAACTGTTATGTGCGGCCTAAGTACGACGGAAGCCACCAGACATTTCCGGACATCGACCTGAAGGCTCTCAATAAGCGGTACGGGATAAACGAAATCTATCCCAGCCAGAAGGATTGCGTGTGGATGCTCAAGCAGAACGGCGGCGGTATCTGCGACCACGAGGTCGGGACGGGCAAGACACTCATCATGTGCATGTCCGCCCATGAGATGAAACGGCTTGGACTGGCGCATAAGCCTATGATTATAGGACTGAAAGCAAATGTGGCGGAGATAGCCGAGTGCTACCGCACCGCATATCCCAACGCCCGCATACTCTATGCCTCCGAAAAGGACTTCTCCGCCGCCAACCGTGTGAAATTCTTCAACAACATCAAGAACAACGACTACGATTGCGTGATCATGTCGCACGACCAGTTCGGCAAGATACCGCAGTCACCGGAGATGCAGCAGAAAATCCTGCAAGCGGAACTTGACACGGTGGAAGAAAACCTCGAAGTGCTGAAACAGCAGGGCAAGGACATTTCAAGGGCCATGCTTAAGGGGCTGGAGGTGCGCAAGCACAACCTTGCAGCCAAGTTGCAGGGCATTGCCTACGCCATTGAGCACCGCACGGATGATGTGGTGGATTTCGGGCGGATGGGTATCGACCATATTTTCGTGGACGAGTCGCACCAGTTCAAGAATCTGATGTTCAACACGCGCCACAGCCGTGTTGCCGGACTGGGCAATCAGGAGGGCAGCCAGAAGGCACTCAATATGCTTTTTGCCATACGCACCATACAGGAGCGGACGGGCAAGGATCTGGGTGCGACATTCCTGTCCGGCACTACTATCAGCAACTCCCTGACGGAGCTGTACCTGCTGTTCAAGTACCTTAGACCCAAAGAGCTTGAACGGCAGGACATCCGTTGTTTCGATGCGTGGGCGGCAATCTTCGCCAAGAAAACCACTGATTTCGAGTTCAATGTAACTAACAACATCGTGCAGAAAGAGCGCTTCCGCTACTTCATCAAAGTGCCGGAGCTGGCTATGTTCTACAATGAGATTACCGATTACCGCACGGCGGAGGATGTGGGAGTGGACAGACCGCAGAAGAACGAGATACTGTACAACATACCTCCTACTCCGCAGCAGGAGGAGTTCATCAAGAAACTGATGGAGTTTGCCAAGACCGGAGATGCCACTATTCTTGGCCGGGAGAAACTGTCGGAAAGCGAGGAGAAGGCCAAGATGCTCATCGCCACGGATTACGCCCGTAAAATGGCTCTCGATATGCGTCTGATAAGTCCCGAATACGAAGACCATCCCGACAACAAGGCAAGCCATTGCGCCAAAATGATTGCGGAGTATTACCACAAGTTCGATGAACAGAAAGGCACGCAGTTCGTGTTCTCCGATTTGGGAACATTCCAGCCGGGACAATGGAGCGTGTATAGTGAAATCAAGCGCAAACTGATAGAGGATCATGGTATTCCTGCCCATGAGATACGCTTCATCCAGGAGTGCAAGTCGGAGAAAGCCCGCAAGTCAGTCATTGCGGCGATGAACGAGGGTTCAGTGCGTGTGCTGTTCGGCTCCACTTCCATGCTCGGCACCGGTGTAAATGCCCAGCAGCGTGCAATCATGGTGCATCATCTGGATA
>JADIMO010000035.1 GCA_017694755.1 Candidatus Cryptobacteroides merdavium | reverse complement strand
TGAAAAACAACAGGTTTGCAAGCATGTTCGAAGTCCTGACAGGGATGTACGGCATGCCTGCCTACAATGAATTCGACCTCACTCCGGTGCTCGGTCCGTTCTTCCTGCTGTTCTTTGCCCTGTGTCTTGGGGACGCCGGATACGGCCTGGTACTCATCGCCATAAGCTTTTTCCTGAAGAAGAAGGTCAAGAGCATGGCAAAGCTTGCCCCGCTTGTGATGACCCTCGGAATAGGGACATTCTTCATAGGCATCCTGATGAACACCTTCTTCGGATTCAGCCTTGTGGAGCAAAGCTTCATCCCTGAATGGCTGAAAAAATGCATCCGGCCTCTGCAGGGCGATGTTGCAGGCTTCCCGGCCACGATGGTACTTGCCATATGCATCGGTATCCTCAACATCTGTGTGGCAATGGTGATAAAGGCAATATGCTATACACACAGATTCGGACTGAAGAACAATCTCGGCACATGGGGATGGACACTGTTTGTCGTCGGAGGGGTGATTTTAGGCGGCATAGCATTGTTCGGGCTGCTGCAGTATGAGATCATAAAATGGATATTCATTGTTCTGGCCGTCATCTCAGGTCTCGGAATATATATCTTCAACAGTCCCGGCAGAAATCCTTTTGTCAACATCGGGGCAGGACTCTGGGACACATACAACATGGCTACCGGACTGCTGAGCGACACATTGAGTTTCATCCGTCTCTACGCGCTCGGACTCGCCGGAGGAATGCTGGGCTCGACATTCAACACATTGGGAGGCATGCTCATGGACAGTTGCCCGGTACCGGGACTGAACTGGGTTCTCTTTGCAATTATCTTTGTAATAGGACATGCCCTGAACATTGCCCTGTCATGTCTCGGAGCCTTCGTTCATCCGCTGCGACTTACATTCGTGGAATTTTTCAAGAACAGCGGATATGAAGGCAGCGGCAAACCGTACAACCCGCTTTCAGTGAAGAAAGAAGAAGCATAAAAGAAGAATCCGCAGTCATGACGGCCATGTCGCAAGACAGTCATGAACGGAACATACATGATTTAAAAACAATAAATTATTCTAATATCAACAGATTATGAACGAAATTCTCGGTTATCTCGGTTGGGGCCTCATGCTGGGCCTCGCTCTGGTAGGAAGTAGTATCGGTACTACAATCACAGGAAATGCAGCCGAAGGGGCTCTTAAAAGAGATCCTGAAAAAGCCACCAGCTACATGATCCTTTCAGCAATGCCTGCCACCCAGGGTCTTTACGGCTTTGTAGCTTTCCTTATGTGGAAGATCCTCGGTATGGATTTCAACACCCAGGGGCCGCTCCTCTTCGGTGTCGGCATCGGTGTGGGCCTGGCCTGCCTCATCTCTGCAATACGTCAGGGCCAGGTCTGCGCCAACGGTATCGTGGGACTTTCACAGGGTCACAATGTCATGACTCAGACCATGATCTACGCCGCCTTCCCTGAACTTTACGCCATCCTCGGCCTTATCGCCGCCATCCTCGCAGGAATCCTGTAGGACTTACGGCCGAAAGCCATACAGCAGAAAGCCGTTCCCTGTCCTCTTAATGCCTAACACAGCAACGGCAAGGCATGGAACGGTTTCGAAAGAATGAATAATACGTACGTCAGCGAATGGCAATCTGAAGAACAGCATGACAGGTACGTCTGCGAATCTTCTGACAAGAATTAATACAAAAAGAACCCTGTCAAATCCATTTTAAGAAGGACAATGACAGGGTTCCTTTTATTTATTGCATCTACTTGACAACGGTCACTTTCAGCGGGTGAGCCTGTGCATATGCAAAATCCTTTACAATCCGGGCCCATGCTTCAGGTGATTCTACACCGCCCTGGCTCCAGCCGGAACCGGTCCAGACATCGAATCTCTTGCCTATCGTAGCAGTCGCCTTCAGGACGGCATGCCCGTCCATAGTGGAAGCCTCTACATTCTGTTCGGCAGCATCAACAACAAGGCCGACTGAAATGTTTCCGTCCCTGTCAGGGTCGGAAGTGTCGGAAGCCTTTTCCGTAAATGCGATGTAATGGTCACCGTCGGTGCGGGCAACCACATCATGAAGCACAGCCCCGAGCACAACAGGCATCTCTTCAAGATTCACGGAGTCAAACCAGGTGGAAGTCTTGAGGAAACGGGTGTTGGCATCAAGTGAAATCTCCTTCACGGCAGAAACCAGGTTGCCGTCCACATCGAAAGTGTCATATTTGAGGACAGCCTTGGTACGAAGCGGACCGTTGCATATCCTCTCCTGTGTGGCATAGTTGTCACCGAGGACTATCTTCTCGCCGACAAATGGGGCAAGGGCACCGCCGCCGAGGGTATTGGCCACCTTGTAGCAGTCCATACCGTCGCCGTAGTTGTGGTGATAGTCCGCCTTTGCATACCACTCGTCGATAATAAGGCGGTCCGTGCATTTGAGCCATATGTCCGGGCCGAAAGTGCGGGGATCCTCCAAAGCAGGGCCATATATGCGGCCTGCCACAAGGTTGTTCTCATAGGCATAGTCATCAGCCCTTTCAGGGACATAACGGCTGTAGACCAGCGTATCGTAAGGCTCACGCTCCCCTGTTGCCACAGAATATTCCGCAATCTGCCCTGCAGCAACGGTTGTCTGGAAAATCAGCTTCTTTTCCCCATGCCTTTCCGTATAGACCTGAACAGGGACCTGCTTCCCGGAGGCATCCAGAATCAGGGCATTGTCTTCAGTCAGCCCCTCCACATCGGCAGCAAGCGCCCTGAAATCCAGTTCGACAGTCTCATTTACACGCGAAAGTTCAGAATCGTTCTCCACGACCACCTTTACTCCCTTGCCGGAACATGAGAACAGCATTGCGGCAGAAATGAGGGCTGCCGCTCCCGTCATGAGATTTCTTTTCATTTTTATTGTCTCCATCCGTTTTGCTTTGTCATTCCAATCAATGACATGCTTCATCATTTAATGACAAGAGGGACCGGCTGAAAGCCAGACAGCTTTCCTCGGCCCCTCATGATTGTCAATGCTTGCACCGACTGCTACTGAGGCTGTTTGCCGATATATGCAAGGATACCGCCGTCCACATAAAGTATATGACCGTTCACGAAGTCTGATGCTGAAGATGCGAGGAACACTGCAGGGCCCTGGAGATCCTCCGGAGTTCCCCATCTTGCCGCAGGGGTCTTGGCCACAATGAACGAATCGAACGGATGGCGTGAGCCGTCAGGCTGACGCTCGCGCAGAGGTGCAGTCTGCGGAGTGGCGATGTAGCCCGGCCCGATTCCGTTGCACTGTATGTTGTACTCGCCGTACTCGGAAGCTATGTTCCTGGTGAGCATCTTCAGTCCGCCCTTTGCAGCAGCATATGCTGAAACTGTCTCACGGCCGAGCTCCGACATCATGGAGCAGATGTTGATGATCTTTCCGCCGCCGTTCTTTATCATTGACGGGATCACTGCCTTCGATACGATAAACGGGGCATTGAGGTCAACGTCAATCACCTGACGGAACTCCTCTGCCTTCATTTCAGTCATAGGGATACGCTTGATGATACCGGCATTGTTCACGAGGATATTGATGGGGCCGAGGTCCTTTTCTATCTTGGCGACAAGTTCCTGAACCTGGTCCTCCTTTGTCACGTCACATACATAGCCTTTTGCATCAATGCCCTTCTCTTTGTAGGAAGCAATGCCCTTGTCCACAAGCTCCTGCCTGATGTCATTGAATGCAATCTTAGCTCCGGCCTCTGCAAAGGCCGTAGCCAGTGCGAAACCGATTCCGTAGGAAGCGCCCGTAACAAGGGCCACCTTCCCTTCAAGTGAGAAATTTACCATAGTCTTGTAAATTATGAATGTTCATTTATTTCAAATCAGTTGTCGCGCAACCATCCATGTCACCGTAGTCGAGGTTCTCCCCGCACATTGCCCAGATGAATGTATAGTTCTTTGTCGCACAGGCGGAATGTATGCTCCACTCAGGAGAAATGACAGCCTGCTCCGTCTTCATCCAGATATGCCTTGTCTCGTCAGGCTCTCCCATAAAATGACATACGGCCTGGTCCTCAGGAATCTCGAAATAGAAATAGACCTCCATGCGGCGGTTGTGCGTATGCGCAGGCATGGTGTTCCATGTGCTCCCAGGCTTGAGTTCAGTCATACCCATCTGGAGCTGGCAGGTAGGAACGACCTCCTTAACAAGCATCCTGTTGATGACACGGTGGTTGCTTTCCTCAAGGGTGCCGAGTTCCATATGGACTGCCTCTGCCCTCGTGGTGAGATGGTCAGGATATGCGGCATGCGCCGTGGAGCTGCAGAAATAGAATTTGGCAGGATTCTTCGGGTCAACGCTCTCAAATGTGACCTTCCTGTCACCGCGGCCGAGATAAAGGGCCTCCTTGTATTCCATAGGATATTCCTTGTCATCTGCCTTTACGATGCCCTTTCCTCCGACATTGAAGATGCCCATTTCCCTCCTGGAGAGGAAAAAGTCGGAACGGAGGATGTCAATGGGCTTGAGTTCAAGGACTTCAGCTACAGGCATGACACCTCCGGCAATCATCCTGTCATGCATGGTATATACCATATTGATCTCATCGGCCGCAAACACCTTCTCTACAAGGTAATGCTCCCTCAGCTGCCGCGTGTCGTAATGCTTCGCATCCTGGGGATGTGAGGCATATCTTACTTCACTGTTCAGTTTCATAAATATCAATCGTTTAGTTTATTGTTCCAATCTCATATCCGCACTCCGTCCACGTTCACGGAAAAAGCACAGACCACATCACACAAAAATAGGCATAAAAATACTCGGATGCAAGTATTTTCATGCCTATTTTGAAGATGCAGGACTACAGGGTTACTCCTGTCTTGAAGATTGCAATTTCACAATATTCTGATTTTTCATTATTTACAGACATACCGGACGCGACCGAAAGGACAAAGTCTATGAACTCGTCATCAGTCTGCGCCACAGACTTTCCGTCCACGATAACGCCGGCATTGAAATCTATCCAGCCAGGCTTTTCGGAAGCAAGCCGGGTATTGGTGGAAATCTTGGCCGTAGGCACGAAAGTGCCGAAAGGAGTACCTCTTCCAGTCGTGAACAGCACCATCTGGCAGCCTGCTGCAGCCAAAGCAGTGGAAGCAACAAGGTCATTGCCAGGAGCACTCAGGAGATTGAGCCCCCGGGTCCTTATCCGTTCCCCGTATTTCAGCACATCGACAACGTCCGACCTCCCAGACTTCTGCGTGCACCCGAGAGACTTCTCTTCCAGAGTTGATATTCCTCCCGCCTTGTTGCCCGGAGAGGGATTCTCATATACAGGCTGCCCGTTCCTGATGAAATATTCCTTGAAATCATTAATCAGGTGTACTGTCTTGTCGAAGACGGCCTTGTCCTTACACCGAGACATGAGGATGGTCTCCGCCCCGAACATCTCTGGCACTTCGGTAAGCACCGCCGTCCCGCCCCTGGCCACGAGCCAGTCCGAGAAGCGGCCGAGGAGAGGATTGGCAGTGATGCCGGAAAATCCGTCCGAGCCTCCACATTTGAGACCGACACGGAGTTCGCTCACAGGTATGTCCTCCCTCCTGTCCGACATTGCGGCAGAAGCTATTCTGCGTAAAAGTCCGAGTCCATGCTCCATCTCATCCCCATGAATCTTCTGGGCCTCCATGAACATGACCCTCTCTCCATCGTAATCACCGAGCAACTCCCTGAAGGCGGCAAGCTGGTTGTTCTCGCAGCCGAGTCCTACCACCAGGACTCCCGCAGCATTGGGATGGTGCACCATGTCTGCCAGTATCCGCCTTGTGTTCTCATGATCCTCCCCCAATTGCGAGCAGCCATAATTGTGAGGGAATGCCACCACCTTGTCTACAGCAGGATACTTGCCGATCTCGGCCTCGAAAAGCTTCTGAAGCCTCTGTACTATGCCGTTGACGCATCCGACAGTAGGGATTATCCATATCTCGTTCCTTATGCCGGCGCTGCCGTCTCGCCGCCTGTAACCCTTGAAAGTAGCCATCACGCCGGATTCAGGAAGACCGGACAGTTCAGGCCGGTAAGTATACTCCAAGATGCCGTCAAGATTGGTCTTCAAGACATTATGATCGACAAGAGCACCTTTCTGCACGGCTTTGAGAAGATGGCCTATCGGAAATCCGTATTTGACCACATTCTCGCCTTCCCCGATATCCTTAAGTGCCATCTTGTGTCCTGCGGGAATGGACTCGCATGCGACAACCTCCGCTCCGTCCACGAGGCAGACGTCACCGGCAGCAGCATCTGTCACCGCCACCGCGACATTGTCAGCACTGTTTATCCTTATGAACCTTGCCATGGCCGTATCATTTCACAACGGATTCCACTGCAGCCCGCATTCCCTTCTCCTGTATAAGGGCGAGCATCCCGGAAAGCATGGCCTCCAGCCCTGGCACTTCATTGAGGTCCTCACCCCAGATGTCCACGGCACCGAGCACGCCGGAAGCCACCTTGTGCACATCCCCGGAAGCCCAAAGTTCTTTCAGCAGAGCCACTGTGGAGGCATCATCGGCAGGGACAATCTCTACATCTCCCCTCTTTCCTCCCTTGTAATATGTGATGATTCCGGCCAGTCCGAGCACAAGCCCTTCAGGAAGCGTTCCCTTACGTTCAAGATAAGTTTTCAGTCCAGGCAAGTCGCGGGTCTTGTATTTAGGGAACGAATTGAGCATTATGCTGGTCACGAAATGCTTCACATACGGGTTCACGAACCTTTCGAGCACATCGTGTGCAAACTGCTCCAGTTCAGGCCTCGGAAGGTCAAGGGTCTCTAAGAGCTCATCGAACATCACCTTGCGCACGAACTTCCCGATAAGCGGGTCTTCGACACACTCCTTTACAGTATCGAGCCCGGAAAGGTAGCCCACCGGAGAGAGCACGGTGTGAGGTCCGTTCAGCAGGGTCACCTTCCTGGCATGGTAAGGGGCCTCGCTCGGCACGAACAGCACATTCAGCCCCGCCTTGTCCGCAGGGAACTCCTCTGCAATTTCCTGAGGAGCCTCGATCACCCACAGATGGAAAATCTCCGCCTTCACCACCAGCTTGTCGTCATAGCCGATGCGGGCATGTATCTCGTCGATGTTGTCCTTCGGATATCCAGGCACAATACGGTCCACAAGCGTGCAATACACTCCACAGGCCTTCTCGAACCATTCCCGGAATCCGGCGCCGAGATTCCAGAGATCGATATAGCTGCTGATGCATCTCTTCAGTTCCTTACCGTTCAGGAAAATGAGTTCGCACGGAAATATGATCAGACCCTTTGAAGGGTCGCCGTTGAAATGCTCATACCTGTGATAGAGCAGCTGGGTGAGCTTTCCCGGATATGAGGATGCCGGCCTGTCCTCCAGCCTGCATGACGGATCAAATGCGATGCCGGCTTCCGTCGTGTTGGATATAACGAAACGGATGTCCGGATTCTCGGCAAGCTTCATGTATTCGCCAAATTCCCTGTACGGGTTTATACCCCTGTTTATGACATCTATCAGGTCGATGGAATCTACGGGCCGCCCCTTGTCTATTCCCTGAAGATTGAGGTGGTAGAGTCCGTCCTGGGCGTTCAGCATGTCCACCATGCCCTTTTCTATCGGCTGCACCACGACCACTCCCCCGTTGAAACCGGTCTTCCTGTCAAGATTCCAGATTATCCAGTCCACAAATGCCCTCAGGAAATTGCCTTCCCCGAACTGAATCACCTTGTCCGGGTACTTTCCTGCAGCAGCGGTTTTTCTGTCAAGTTTTTCCATAATCGAAAAATATTGTTTAAAAATTATTTTTATCTTGTCAGAAGCAAATGTACCAAATTTTCCGTGTCCGTTCACGGATTTTTTATATATTTGAATCCGATTGACAATTTTTCAATGATTTTTGAAAAATAATGATACGGGAAAGCCGGGGCATCAGACGATATTTGCATTGAAAGCCCTGCAGGCATAAAAACAGCCGGACTATAACCATTATATATAATGACCATGGACATATTATCTAAAGTCAAGGAAAACATTGACGTTATCAGGGACAGGAAATTCATCAGTGATGATTTCATGCTCACCAACGACTATGCACGCGAACTCTATCATGAGAGTGCGGAAAAAATGCCGATCATAGACTACCATTGCCATCTCGTGCCGCAGATGATAGCAGAAAACCACAGATTCAAGGATCTCACTGAGGTATGGCTCGGCGGTGACCACTATAAATGGCGTGCAATGAGAGGCAACGGTGTGCCGGAAGAATTCATCACCGGGAAACGCAGCAGCTACGAAAAATTCGAAAAATGGGCAGAGACGGTGCCATACACCATGCGCAACCCTCTCTACCACTGGACCCATCTCGAACTTGCCCGCGTCTTTGGCATATATGAGCTTCTCAATCCGCAGACGGCGCGCCCGATATATGACGAATGCACCGAAAAGCTCCAGACCGAGGCATACAGGGGGCAGGCACTGATGAAAAAGTTCAATGTAAAGGTGGTATGCACTACGGACGACCCGGTAGATTCTCTCGAATACCACAAATACATCGCCGAAAATCCGTTCGGAGTGAAAGTGCTGCCCGCATGGAGACCAGACAAGGCAATGGCCGTGGAAAAGTCCGGGTATGCAGAATATATAGGCAGGCTTGCAGATGTGTCCGGAGTACAGATAACAGGCTATCAGGACCTTCTCGATGCTCTCAGGAAACGCCACGATTTCTTTGACTCCATGGGCTGCCGCCTCTCCGACCACGGACTCGAAAACTTCTATGCCGAGGACTTTGAAATGGAGGAGATCGACGCCATCTTCAGGAAAGCCCTCAAAGGGGAAGAAGTATCAAAGGAAGAAGTGCTCAAATTCAGGAGCGCGATCCTCCTCGACTTCGCAAGGCTCGACTGGGAAAAGGGCTGGGCACAGCAGTTCCACATCGGGGCAATCCGCGACAACAATACAAGAATGTACAATATCCTCGGACCTGACACCGGATACGACGCCATCCATGATGTATCATGTGCCGCCGCAGGACACAAGTTCCTCAACCGGCTCGCAATGGAAGACAAGCTGGCCAGGACCATACTTTACAACCTCAACCCGAAGGACAATGAGGTGCTCGCTACTATGGCATACACCTTCAACGACGGCACTGTCCCGGGCAAGATGCAGCTCGGCTCGGGCTGGTGGTTCCTGGACCAGGAAGACGGTATGCGCAAGCAGATGAATGCACTTTCGGCCCTCGGCCTGTTCAGCCGTTTCGTGGGAATGCTCACAGACTCCCGCAGTTTCCTTTCTTATCCTCGCCACGAATATTTCCGCCGCATTCTCTGCAGCGTACTCGGCGAAGACATCGAAAGGGGAAAGCTTCCTAAGAGCGAAATGGCATTCATCCACCAGATGGTGAAGGACATATCATACAACAACGCAGCAAGATATTTCAATTTCTGACAATACAGAAATCGTTTCATATATCATTTGAGGGCGGGTCTCGTCACAAACAGACTTGCCCTCTTTTTTTGACTCTTATTATTGCCCCTCCGTTCTCTGATACCCCTTTTCTTGACTCTGGGGGGGGCTTGTTTTGAATGTCAGATTATCACAAAAGGTTAAAATCTTTTCGTGGTGCTTCCTTTACCGGCGTTACGCAAAGGCAGCGTCCTCAATTCAGGCAGCGGGTGAAAAAATCAAGGACAATATGCTGGACGGGAAGGCCGCAATGGTGACCTCCGTCAACAAATACTGTTTCCATTCCTGTTCTGCGACCTGAACCGTCACATGTCCTGTCACATGCCTTGTCACATATTCCTACACATGTTTCCGTACATACTTCGTCACTTGTTTTGCCACATATCCCAGTATATGTTCCTCTCCCTGCCCCGGACTCTGTTTCATTCTCTGATTTGCCGACTGTTCCGTAATGCAGACAACCGCATTCGCCAGAACAGGAATCATTCTTCCCTGATGCCGGACGGCGGCCGCCAGAATTTTCTGAGAGTTCACAATATATATCCTGCATCTTTTCAAATGCTTCCGCGACAGAGCGTTCCGGAAAAAGCGGGTCCTGCCTCCCGCTGACAAAAAGCATCGGCCGGGGATATGTCAGACGCGCTATTTCCGGAAAATCATATTCTTCCCTCAGACGAGGTATACGCATGGAAAGGTCAGACGGGCTTGAAGCGTCATAGTCCCGCTTCATCATCATCCAGCAGACAGCCGCTCCGCATTTCACATCACCCGAAAACGCAGCAAGAAGCCAACAACGGTGCGCCCCCATCGAAAAGCCGAAAGCCCCTACCCTTTCCCTGTCCACAAATGGCAGAGATGCAAGAAATGAGGCAGAAGCGATATCTTCCTGCAGAGTCTTCTCTGCCCACACCGCACCCTCGGCAGAAAGACTGTCATACACTGTTCTCTGTCCTTCAAATATCTTATTCTTCAAGGTCCTGACAAGACCCGTGACCTCACCGGCACCGGAAGGCATACGGCCAGACAAGACTCTCCCTGCCATCAGGGATGCATCTCCGCACCGCAGGGTTCCACTCTGACCTACGGTTCCGGCATTTCCGCCCGCCTTCCTTAACGCGGCCACCCGCTGCAGGCTGTCCCCGTAGACAAGTTCCGACCACAGCTGTGCGTCTGCAGAGCTCCTTTCACCCCAATACAGGGCATCAGGAACCAGCACTACATACCCAGAGGCAGCTAAGGAATCCGCCATATGGATACCGTCAAAATATTTCTCCGCCCATTGTTCCGAAGAAGATCTTATATGCCCGGGGGCATCTGCAGCAGGCCGCACGAGCTTTTCTTTTCCTATGTCGAACCTTGCCCCGTGATCATGCAGCATCAGAACAGCCGGACACCGTACGGCCGCGGCAGAGTCAGGCACCAGAAGATAAGCCATGACACTGTCACCGGCAGCCTCATAACTGATATGGAGACACTCATAGCCTCCCCTGTCCTCTGACGAAAGAAGGACACATTTCCTGCCGCGTAAGGCTTCATCCCCCGCTGCTCTGCCTGGCACCAATACAGACAGGGACATGAGACAGAAAAGGAGCACACAGACCCTCAACGGAATCCGTGCACTCCATTCCGATATATTGCAGTGCCGCATTGCTACTCCATAAGCTTCTTGTACTTGAAACGCTTAGGCTCCTCGTTGCCGAGACGCCTCTTCTTGTTCTCCTCGTACTCCGAATACGAGCCTTCGAAGAAATATACCTGGGAATCGCCTTCAAAGGCAAGGATATGAGTGGCAATCCTGTCAAGGAACCAGCGGTCATGCGATATGACTACGGCACAGCCGGCAAAGCTCTCCAGGCCCTCCTCCAGAGCACGGATGGTATTGACATCCACATCGTTGGTCGGCTCGTCCAAAAGCAATACATTGCCTTCGTCCTTCAAAGTCAGGGCAAGATGCAGACGGTTCCTCTCGCCTCCTGAAAGGATACCGCAAAGCTTCTCCTGGTCCGCCCCGGAAAAGTTGAACCTCGACACATATGCTCTTGCATTCACATCCCTCTTTCCGAGCTTTATGAATTCAAGACCGCCGGAAATCGTCTCATACACGGTCTTGTCCGGATCTATACTCTTATGCTGCTGGTCCACATAAGCGAGCTTCACAGTCTCTCCTATGGTTATGGTACCGGTGTCAGGCTTCTCAAGTCCCATTATCAGCCTGAACAATGTGGTCTTTCCCGCACCGTTCGGGCCTATGACTCCTACTATTCCGGCAGGAGGGAGAACAAAGTTCAGATGTTCGAAAAGCAGCTTGTCCCCGTAAGACTTGGAGACATCATTGAATTCGATGACCTTGTTCCCGAGCCTAGGACCGTTCGGAATGAAGATTTCAAGATTGGCCTCCTTCTCGCGGCCGTCCTCGCTCGCCAGCTTCTCATATGCACCCAGACGGGCTTTGGACTTGGCATGACGGGCTTTCGGGGCCATCCTTACCCATTCCAGTTCCCTTTCGAGAGTCTTTCTGCGCTTGCTTTCCTGCTTCTCCTCCATGGCAAGCCTGTTACTCTTCTGTTCCAGCCATGAAGAATAGTTTCCTTTCCACGGGATGCCCTCGCCCCTGTCCAGTTCAAGTATCCATCCGGCAACATTGTCAAGGAAGTAACGGTCATGTGTGACGGCTATCACCGTCCCCTTGTACTGCCTCAGGTGCTCTTCCAGCCACTGTATGCTCTCCGTGTCAAGATGGTTGGTCGGCTCGTCCAGAAGGAGGACATCAGGCTGCCTGAGAAGAAGGCGGCACAACGCCACACGTCTTCTTTCCCCTCCGCTCAAGGTAGCCACCCTGGCATCTGAAGGAGGACACTGCAGGGCATCCATAGCCCTTTCCAGTTTGGAGTCTATCTCCCAGCCTCCGCAATGCTCTATCTTCTCCGTCAGTTCCCCCTGCCTCTCAATCAGGGCGTTCATCTCGTCATCGGACATCGGCTCGGCAAACTTCATGTTCACTTCCTCGTACTCCTTCAGCAGGTCCATGACTTCCTGGACCCCTTCCTGCACGACCTCTATGACAGTCTTGTCCGCATCCATCTGCGGCTCCTGCTCCAGATAGCCGACCGAATAGCCCGGAGCCCAAACGACCTCCCCTTGATAACCGGTTTCCACTCCGGCGATTATCTTCATGAGGGTGGATTTTCCCGAACCGTTCAGACCGATGATGCCGATCTTCGCGCCATAGAAGAATGACAGGTATATGTCCTTCAGTATTACCTTGTTGTTGTGAGGCAGCACCTTGCCTACCCCATTCATTGAAAAGATGATCTTCTCGTCCGCCATACTCTATAATGATAAGTTTCCGGCAAAGATAATCTTAGTTTGTGAATTCACCAACCTCACATGCCAGGACATTCCATTCAGTCACAGGTTGTGAAACGGTTCCTCCTGCACCATTCTCCGGGCGACTCGTTCATGAAAAGCCGGAATGCCATATTATATGAGGCGACACTATGGAATCCTGACATCTCCGCAAGCTGTCCCACTTTGAGGTGAGGATTGGTCCTGAAGAGCTCCATCGAATAATTCACCCTGTGAAAATTGACGTACTGGCAGAAGTTCTTGCCCGTATAGAGGTTTATCGACTTTGAAATATACAGTTTGTTGGTATACAGTTCCTTTGCCACATCACCTATTGTCAGGTCGCCGTCAAGATAAGGTTTCTTTTCCCGGAACAGGGTGCTCAGTCTCTCATAAGTAGTCCTGTAGCCTATGTCCGCCTTTGACTTTTCCTCTTCCGGAACAGGCCCGGGCATGGAACCCCTTTCCTTGAGCTTCTCTTCCAGTTTCCTGCACAGGGCGAACTCACGTCCTCTGCTTACCCTGACATACAGGCCGACGTGCATGGAAAATATTACAACGAGACAGACACCGGCACAAATGCTGTGGGCCACACCGGAAAGCATGAAAGAAGACATTACAAGAATGAGAACCGAAAGGAACACTGAAACGGAGGATGAAGTGATGGAATCGGACACATACCGTCTGACTGCCGTTCCCTTGAGAAATTCCCTGAAATCAGTGACACTGCATACCACCCTGGAGCAGCAATGCAGGAGCAAGGCCAGGGCCATCACAGCCGGCAGCCACACCGAAAATTCCGTCAGATATACCGGATCCGCTTCCATTACCAGCCTCAGGACGGACAAGGCCAATGATATGAAAGACATCACAGATGTGACCGCAAGGACAGAGGCATCAATGATCCGGCAGCCGTTGTCAAGCTGATAGACAAGCAGGACAAAGGCCGGCACAGCGGCTTCCGCGACCATATTGCTGTGCAACGCATCATATGACACTATTCCCGATACGGTAAGCATCACTGCATTGAGAGAAGAAAGTATCAGAACGGAAGATTTCAGGAAACCCGGAAATCCTTCCCGACATGCCTTGACCAAAAAGTCAAGAAACATCAGCGCATATGCCGAAGCCATCGCAATCCCCACTGAATATGAAATAATCTCATTTCCTGTTATGAATTTCATAAGTTCTTGTTTATGGTTTCACACGGAGCAAAAATAAACAAAAGCCTCTCCCGATATACCATCCAGAGAGGCGCCAGATGCAGATTTTTCTCTTTTTTGATATTATTTCTCTTTTTTGAATAAAACGCCTGGGACTATTTGCCGTGCTTTTCGGCAGCTGAACCATGAGATGATTTTACCTTCAAGGTGTCAAAGCCCTTTCCATATACTCCCATCACGCTGGAAACAGAAATGAAGGCATCCGGATCAATTGACTTCACATACCTGAGAAGAAGGTTCAGGTCCGTCTTACGGGTCATGACCATGATCACCTGGCTTTCCTCCTTCGTGTACCATCCTTCGGCATGGATGATGGTGACTCCCCTGTGCAAGCCATCGGTAATTTCATCAGCAATCTCAGCATATTTCTTTGAAAATATGAAGACCTGGACTGACTGCCTGGAGCCGGAAAGATACAGGTCCACGGAATATCCCGAGACAGTTATGAGTATAAGGCCATATACAGCCGTAGCCAGCTTTTCAGGGAAAGGTACAAGCTCTCCGGCCGCAGTATAGGACGGGAACAGCATTGAAGAAAGGATTATCACCACATCCATAGCCAGAATGAGCCTTCCGGGGGAGATATTCCTGTACTTGCCCACTATCAGTGCTATGATGTCTGTGCCACCGGTGCTGCCACCGTTCGAGATGGACATTCCTATGCCCACCCCGGAAAGCACACCTCCTATTACTGTACAAAGCATCTTGCCGTTGGAGACTGCCAGTTCCTGGGAGATGTATTCAGGAATCAATGGAGGCAGGATATTGAGCATGACCGAAGCAAAGATTATGGCATATATGGTCTTGCCGCCGAATCCTGTCCCGAGTATCTTGAATCCTACCAGAAGAAGTATGACATTTATCACAAAATAGGAGTAGCCCATCTGTATGCCTGTGGCATAGTAGATTATGGCACTGAGACCGGACACGCCCCCGCCGACAAGATTGTTCGGTATGAGGAATATGGACCATCCGAGTACATATGAAAGCAGGCCGACGGTAATCAGCAGATACTCCTTCAGAGTAATCCAAACATTATTTTTCAATGCGGCCATATCTGTTCATTTTTGGAATCCGCTCAATTCTCATCTGCTTTTCCATCTGTACGGACAGCGTCTTTGCTCGTCCCGGAAAGCTTTTTCTGCTTCTTCTTGAGATCCGGTCCGGTCTTCATCTCGTCAAAGCCCTCACCGTACACATCGCTTGCTGAAGACACTGATACGAAGGCCGAATGGTCTATGCTCTTGATGATGGACACTATGTCATGAAGCTGATGGCGGCGGACAATGACGAGCAGCACATTGCTGTCAGCCTTGGAATACCAGCCTATGGACTTCAGGGCAGTCACCCCCCTGCGCATGTCCCTGGTTATCCTGTCGGCTATCTCCTGGTATTTGGAGGAGAATATGAGCAGCTGCACCGAAGACTTCTGCCCTAGCAGAACGAAATCCACCATGAAGGAGAAGGTTATCATCACGATATAGCCGTATATCATGTCCTCCAGGGTCTTGCCGGGAATGAGAAGGATGGAGGCAATGATGAATATGTCGGAAAACAGATAGACTTTTCCCGGTGACACCGGCCAGTACTTGTTCACAATCATGGCCGCAATGTCCGTTCCTCCGGTACTTCCCCCTTTCAGGAGCACTATCCCTATTCCTACGGCCTCCAGTATGCCTCCGACCACAGCTTCGAGGAATTTTTCATCAAAGGTGACCGTCCAGTCAAGCCTCGGAAACACATCAAACAATACCGTGGACAGTATTATCACATATATTGTCTTGAATCCGAATGCCTTTCCCAACACGAGGAAACCTATTATCAGGAGGATGGCATTGAGTATGAAAAACGAAGTCGACACAGGGATGGTCTCATTGGACGCAAAATATACTATTGTACAAAGGCCTGTGCCTCCGCCGCTCGCTATCCCGTTCGGTATGAGGAAGGATGTCCATGCAAGGACATATATCACCGTGCCGAATGTCAGGATGGAATAATCCTTGAAGACCGAGAGAAAGTTTTTCATGGGAAATATCAATTTAACTGTATCTATCTAACGACTATGTTCACTATCTTTCCCGGAACCACTATCACCTTGGCGATATTGCCGCCTGCAACATAGCGTGCAGTCTGCTCCAGTCCCCTCACATGGGCCTCAACCTCATCCTTTCCCATAGACTTGGAGAGGTCAACGGTAAAACGGGTCTTGCCGTTGAATGACACGGCGTATGTACAGCTGTCCTCCGCGGTATAGGCCTCGACATATTCAGGGAAGGCGGCATATGTGATGCTCTCCTTATGACCGAGGGTCTCCCACAGTTCCTCCGCAATATGCGGAGCAAAAGGTGAAAGCAGCACCACAAGCGGCTCCAGCACAGACCGCTTGCTGCATTTGTGCTCGTAAAGTTCGTTCACTGCTATCATGAATGCGCTGACCGCAGTATTGAATGAGAAGTTCTCTATGTCCGTCTTCACCTTATATATGAGCCTGTGCAGGGTCTTGAGCTCGGCAGGTGTGGCGGCCTCGTCCGTAACTATAAGACCATCCCTGTCATAGAACAGCCTCCATACCCTTTTCAGGAACCTGTGTACCCCATCTATGCCCTTGGTGTCCCACGGCTTGGACTGCTCCAGCGGACCGAGGAACATTTCATAGAGCCTCAGAGTGTCGGCCCCGTATGTGTCGCATACCATGTCAGGATTCACCACATTGTACATTGACTTGCTCATCTTCTCGACGGCATAGCCGCAGATGTATTCCCCGTCCTCCAGGATGAATTCCGCATCGGCGAAGTCCGGCATCCATTTCCTGAAGGCATCGAGGTCGAGCCTGTCATTGTGGACTATGTTTACATCCACATGTATCTCGGTGGTTTCGTAGCTGTCCTTGAGACCAAGCGAAACAAAGGTGTTGGTGTTCACTATCCTGTACACGAAGTTGGAGCGGCCCTGGATCATGCCCTGGTTGATGAGCTTCCTGAACGGCTCCTTCTCGCAGACATATCCGAGATCATACAGGAACTTGTTCCAAAAGCGGGAATATATCAGATGCCCGGTGGCATGCTCAGTTCCCCCGACATAGAGGTCCACATTGCGCCAGTACTCATCCGCCTCCTTTCCGACGAGGGCCTTGTCATTGTGCGGGTCCATATACCGGAGATAGTATGCACTGCTTCCTGCAAAGCCCGGCATGGTGCTTTTCTCTATAGGCCAGCCGTCCACATCCCAGTGCTCTGCCCTGCCGAGCGGCGGCTCACCGCTTTCCGTAGGCAGATACTTGTCCACTTCCGGAAGCTCCAGAGGAAGGCTGTCCATCGGCATAGGGGTGGCGATACCGTCCTTGAAATATATCGGGAACGGCTCTCCCCAGTATCTCTGGCGGGAGAATATGGCGTCACGGAGCCTGTAGTTGACCTTCCTGTGTCCTATACCGTGCTTCTCCACATAGTCTATGGCAGCCGGAATGGCCTCCTTGACGGTCATTCCGTTCAGGAAGCCGGAGTTGCACATGATGCCGTCCTTGGCATCGAATGAAGACTCGCTGACATCGCATCCTTCTATGAGAGGAATTATCGGCAGGTTGAAATGCCTTGCGAACGCATAGTCCCTGCTGTCATGTGCAGGCACCGCCATGATGGCCCCGGTGCCATAGCCGGCAAGCACATATTCTGAAATCCATACCGGAACCCTATCCCCTGTAAGCGGATTCACCGCATACGAACCGGAGAACACGCCGGTCACCTTCCTCGTCTCAGCAAGCCTTTCCCTCTCGGTCTTCTTCCTGGCTGCGGCAAGATATTCTTCCACGGCAGCCTTCTGTTCCAGGGAAGTCAGCTTCTCAACCCATTCGCTCTCAGGCGCAAGCACCATGAAGGTGACCCCGAAGACAGTGTCCGCCCTCGTGGTGAAGATCGTCATGTCATATTCCCTGTCCCCGTTGTATGCCTTGAAGACCATTTCCGCACCTTCGGAACGGCCTATCCAGTTCCTCTGCATGTCCTTGAGGGAATCCGTCCAGTCCAGCTCTTCAAGATCGTCGAGCAGACGGCCTGCGTATGCCGACACCCGCAGCTGCCACTGGGTCATCTTCTTCTGTTCCACAGGATAGCCTCCGCGGACAGAATAGCCCTCCTTCACCTCGTCATTTGCCAGTACAGTCCCCAGCTTCGGACACCAGTTGACAGAAGTTTCCCCCTGATATGCTATCCTCCAGTTCATCAATGCGTCCGACTTCTCCTTGTCCGACATGGCATTCCATTCCCCTGCAGTGAAAGACAGCTCTTCGCTGCAGGCGGCATTCAGTCCGGCTGTACCGGTCTTGGAAAGGATATCCACAAGCTCTGATATCGGATGTGCCTTCTGGTCATCGTTGCAGTACCAGCTGTCGAACATCTTCAGGAATGCCCACTGTGTCCATTTATAATACCCTGGATCACAGGTACGTATCTCCCTAGACCAATCGAACGAGAAGCCTATCCTGTCGAGCTGTTCGCGGTACCTCGCAATGTTCTTGGCCGTAGTAACCGCCGGATGCTGCCCGGTCTGGATGGCATACTGCTCTGCCGGAAGCCCGAAGGCATCATAGCCCATCGGATGCAGCACATTGAAGCCGCAGAGCCTCTTGTAGCGGCTGTATATGTCACTTGCTATATATCCGAGAGGATGTCCCACATGAAGTCCCGCTCCGGAAGGATAAGGAAACATGTCCAGGACATAGTATTTCGGCTTCGAAGAATTTTCTTCCGCCTTGAATGTATGGTCCGCAGCCCATTTGGACTGCCATTTTTTCTCAATTTCCCTGAAATCGTATTCCATCTTCAATATAATTTGCTCTGATTGTCCTGCCGCCTGGGATCAGCGGTCATTTTTGATTTCCCTGCCGTTGATGCCGAATGCACCCTTCTTCTCCAGCCTGAACTCCACGGGTATGGTCATCGAAGTGCGCACCTTGTTGCCGTTCATCCTGCCCGGGCGCCATTTGGGGGATGCGCTTACCACTCGTATGGCTTCCGCATCAAGCAGAGGATCGGCGCTCCTGATCACACGCACGTCGGTCACATTCCCGTCCTTGTCTATCACGAAGTCCACGAGCACCCGGCCCTGTATGCCGTCCTCAACCGCTTCCTTAGGATATTTCAGATACTGATAGACCCACTTGGTCAGGAACTGACGCGGATCTGTGCTGTTCAGGAACATAGGCTTCTGGTCACAGTCATAATAAGGCACCACGTCGTCGTATGAAGGCCCGCGCTTCGGCACCTCCGAAGGACGGAACGACAGCTGCAGCCCCGTATTGGCGATAGCCTCCGTGAAATTGTAGACATATTCCAGCTCCCTTTCCATCATTTCATAGTCAATTATCGACCAGGTGTCACGCGGCGTGTTGTGCTCCGGATATTGTCCCGTCGTAAACATCACGGACGGTATCTCCTTGGAATAGAAGGCTCTGTTGTCTGAAGGGTATATTTCGTAAGAGACCACCTCAGGCTGCACCGGATGCAGGTCCCTCGATATTGACGATATCACCGTATTGATGTCGGCATTGGAGGCGGTATAGGCATAGAAGCCCTGCTCTCCCGTCCCCACCATGTCCAGATTGATCATGGCATCTATGTTGGAGACATCCGAAAATGAACGGTTAAGGAAATACCATGCCCCTGCGTATGTTTCCGAGGAGGCTCCGAAGGCCACGAAAAGCACGGACCTCCTGAAAAGGATGGAATTGGTGCTCACCTTCCTTGCCAGCTCCATCATCATGGCCAGACCTGATGCATTGCCGTTCGCACCATAATATATCTGTTCCGAAACATTCCCGTTCACGGTCATGGTATTGGTGCCGAGGTTGTCAAGCCTCGCCCCGACCACGATATATCTGTTTCTCAAGTCCTTGTCATATCCCTGGATGAAACCGAGCACATTCCTTGATGTCAGGGTGTCGGCCCCGTCCTTTGAAATGCCGAATTCATCCCCTGTTTCAGGACAGAGCATGTCCACCCCGTATTCCTTAAGGCATGAATATACATATTCCGCAGCAGCCTTTTCCCCTTCCGAACCTGCCTTCCTGCCTTCCAAAGAGGCAGAGGCGAGAAATCCTATATGCTTCTTGAGTGCCGCCACAGTCTCGCTGTCATAAAGGTCCGAATACCCTCCGCCGCTCCGGTACTGTGCATCGGACACAAAGGGAACAAGCAGGACAATGGAGACAACAGCTGCAAGTCTATACCAAACACGCATAATCTCATTCATTTACAAGAATCCACACATCCGAAGGACAGAAATCCTCCGTCTTTACCTTCTTCAGGGAAGCCAGCACCTCCTTAAGGCTTGACGCCGGAGCTATTCCGACTGCATTGAAACCGTTCCTGAAATTAATCAGCACAGGAGAATACCCCCTGGCGGAAACATCATTCAGAAGGGATTCGGCATTGGAACGGTTGCGGAAAGATCCCACCACGATATAATATCTGGCTTCCAGCCTGGTCGTGAAGAGTCCGCCCATTTCCGAAGGATTGAGTATCGTCCCGTGCAGCTGCTTCAATGAATCCAGGACAGAAAGGGAATCCGTGAGCATCTTCTCCACCTGACGCAGAGAATCGATGCGGGCCTGGTGCTCCGCCTCCTTTTCCGCCATCATCTCCAGCCTCATCCTGTCCAGTTCCTCGGCCGTAGGACGTCCTGCCAGTCTGCGGAACATGTCGCATCCGGAAAAGAGCACGGCTGAAAGCAGAAGCATCGATATGACTGTCCTGTTCATCATTTCATTCATTTGCACATCCACGCAAATTTAACCATTTAATAGTCCGTCGCAAAATAAAAATCACAGAAAGCATTTAAAATTTCAAAAAATTCAAACAGTTTCTAAATTTGCAGAACCTTCACAAGCATCAACAGCATAGTGCGAATGTATGAAACCACCGGAAATATGGCAAGATTTTCATGCTGCGTCGTATCTGCCGTCCTTCTGGCCGTCCTTCCGTGCCAAGGAAAGGAAGACGGAACGCCGCTCAGGAAAGCTGCTGCCGTCAACGATGCGGACTGCCTGAAAGAAATGCTTTCCGGGACGCCGGCCGGCCATTTCACCCCGGACACCGCATCATTGCTGTTCATCGGAGATGTGATGATGCACGCAAGCCAGATTGCAGATGCACACAGGAGATATCTGGCAAATGGGGGGACAGCCCCGGCCGACAGCCATGAGGCATACGACTTCACGCCGTGCCTGCAGGACATAAGGGAACGGATGGAGACGGCCGACATCACAGTGGCGAACATGGAATTCACCCTGGCAGGAGCCCCGTTCACCGGCTATCCGTCATTCTCCGCCCCGGATTCATACGCGGAATATCTTGCCGCGTGCGGGACGGATGTCTTCCTCACCGCCAACAACCATATCTGTGACAAGGGACAGGACGGCATGGGAAGGACTTTCAGAAAATACAGGGAACTTGAAGCCTCCTTCGGCACAAGAACGACAGGTATCTGCGACACTGAAGACAGCACCTCCTGCTGCGGTCCCATCTATGTCCGGGCCAGGGGCATCAGAATCGCCATGGTAAATTTCACATACGGAACGAATGCCCCATACGGGAAAAGGTTCAGGACACAGGTTGAAAAAGACAGGGAAGGGATTCTAAGGATGCTGACAAAAGCTGACAAGGAAGCGGATATCGTCATCGCCCTTCCACATTGGGGAGAAGAATACAGGCTGAGACATTCCGCAGCCCAGGAGAAGACAGCCGGATGGCTGGCAGAGAACGGGGCAGACATCATCATAGGCACGCATCCCCATGTGGTTCAGGACTGCGACACCATTCATGTCATGACGGATGAAGGCCCCAAGTATGTGCCGGTGATATACTCGCTCGGCAACATAATTTCAAACATGAGTGCCCCGGACACACAAATCGGACTTATGCTTACAATAAATATCGTAAAATACCCTGACGGGGGAATGGAACTGCTCCGTCCGGAAATGGAATTCACATGGTGCTCCCTCCCCGGAAGACTTTCGGACAGCCACAGGACCGTCCCCGTAAAAGAGTTCCTTGACAGGAAAGATGAATGGATTTCCACATATGACTGGACAAAGATGAAAACAACATATCTCCGCATAAAGGAGGCGACAGGCATAAGGGACTGATGCCCTACGACAGCAAGACAACGGCAGCAAAGCTATGAATGCAAAACATTGACACCGGACAACGGTGACAAAACAATAATGTCAGACAATGACGACAAGACAAGGAGACGGCAAGATAAAGGCAAATGACTGAAATAAACAAATGAAAAAGACAATAAGACTCGAAGCGATAGACCCGGTTGAAATCTATGGGGCAGGCAACAAGATATTGGAAGCTCTCTGCAGCTATTTTCCCAAACTCAAGGTGGCGGCACGGGGCAATGAAATCATACTTGACGGGAAGGAAGACGATGCCGAAGAATTTGAAGCCAAGCTGAACATGCTGATTGAAAGGAGACTGCACAAGATGAACCTCACCCCGTACGATGTGGAGGACATCTTCGACGGCGAATCCAGCCCGGAAAGATTCAAGCTCAGCGGGGATTCAACCATAGTCCACGGCAATGACGGCAAGCCCATCAAGGCCCGCAACAGGACACAGCAGGAAATGGTAAAGGCATATTTTGAAAACGACCTCATCTTCGCCGTAGGTCCTGCAGGAACAGGAAAGACCTATGTGGCCATCGCCCTCGCAGTACGGGCTTTGAAAAACCGCGAAGTCAGGCGTATAATCCTGACCCGTCCGGCAGTCGAAGCCGGGGAACGCCTCGGATTCCTCCCCGGAGACCTGAAAGACAAGCTCGACCCCTATCTCCAGCCGCTGTACGATGCCCTCGGTGACATGATTCCGCCCAAGAAACTGCAGGAATTCATGGCTGACGGCACCATCCAGATAGCACCGCTCGCCTACATGCGCGGAAGGACCCTCGACAAGGCCTGCGTCATCCTCGACGAAGCCCAGAACACAAACCTCGGCCAGCTCAAGATGTTCCTCACAAGGATGGGACGCGATGCCAAATTCATAGTCACAGGAGATGCCTCACAGATAGACCTGCCTCACAAGGAGGACTCAGGCCTCCTAAAGGGCATAGAACTGACCAGGAAGATCAAGGGGATCTGCGCCATCTTCTTCACAAACGAGGACATCGTCCGCCATCCCCTTGTATCAAAAATTGTCAAGGCCTTTGACAAAGCCGGGGAGGAACATATTGAAAGTCACGGAGCCGGACGGCATGCAAACAAAAGAAATGACTGTCCTGAATAATGGTCCCTCCGTGTCATTCCGGCGGGAGGAGGCTTAACCTGCAACATATCTCAGGCTGCGCCCGGGATGACAGCCTTGCGGAAAGTATCTTAAAGAAAGGACCCTGTCATGGCTCCGGAATGGAGACTGACAGGGTCCTTCATGTTTTTTCAAGTATCAGAAGATCTTATTCAGACCATCTTCCACCTTGCGGCCGTGATTACTGTGCGCGGCCGGAAGCCACGACTGCATCATATTTCTTGTAGCCGTCGGCATATTTCTGATCCTGGTCACGGAAACGGTAGTAGATGTTCTTGAGATATTCGGCTATGCTGACCTTGATGCTCTCGTCCTTGCTGACAGTGAAAGCCTTCTCGAACGGATCAATGGCATTCTTCAAGGCAGTCTCGAACTGCTCTACGAGGGCAGTGTACTTGGCATCGTCAAACTCGTTCTGAGCCTTTTCCTGAAGTTCAAGGGCCTGTTCATAATAGAGGATACCGATTCCGATCAGTCCGAATGCATAGTTGTTGTCGATCTCATATGACTTGTTGTAGGAAGCCACAGCCTCTTCGATATGTCCGAGCTCCTTGTGGATGTTTCCTTCAACATAATAAAGGGAAGCATTGTTCGGCTCATTCTCCTTTGCCTTGTCGAGAAGGGCGAAGAGACGGTCAGGCTCGTCACCGCTGCTGATATAGTAGTTGATAAGTCCTATAAGGATACTCTGGTTCTGAGGGAAAGCTTCAAAACCGTTTTCAAGGGTAGTCTTGGCAGCAGTGGTGTCTGCAAGGTTCAGCTGGCAGTCAGCAAGCTTTGCATACACTTCACCGTCCTCGAAATACCCGGCTCCGATGCAGGTGTCAAAGTATTCCTTGGCACTGGCATAGTCCTTTGACATCCAGGCGGTAAAGCCTGCATTATATGTAGCGGTAGTGTCAACCTCGTTCACAGGCTCGCCGGCAACGACAGATGCTGCCTGGGCAAACAGGGAACTTGCCTTCTTCATGTCACCGAACATATAGGCATTCATGCCCTCGTTGAGATATTTTGAAGAGACATTCTTTATGCCTGCCACTATGTCCTTTGTCTTGCTATGCTTGATGTCCACCTTGTATGCAGACTGATATGCATTGTAGGCACGGTCAAGGGCATCAGCAAACACAGGCTTGGTGACTTCTATCATAGAAAGCACCCCGGCTGCATTGAAATATAAGTTCTTTTCTGCATATACCTCCTTTGTGTAAGGCTCACCTGCGAGAGTGACATTCTCAGTTGCAGACGGCTTTTCGCTGCCCATGAGGAGTTTGAGTTCCTGCTGGCCTGCACCTACCCACGCATTGCCTGCCGGGGCATCATATGCATCCACATATGCCTTTGCGAGCTTCATCCATGTGGCCACTTTCTCTGCCTTCTTCGGATTCTGTGAAGCAGCTTCGGCTGACTCTACTGCCTTCTTGGCCTCAGACGGTGTTTTCACCTGTGCATCAGCGACCTGAACGGAAAGAAGCACCGCCAATGCGATAAAAATTCGTTTCATTGTTACAAAAAGTTTATCAGTTAACATTATTTATTCATTTTCTGTCGCGTTTCCTTCCTGAGGAGAAGTTCCCTCCTGAAGAGTCGCCTCATCATCCTTAGGCAAAGTTTCCGGTGCATCAGCTCCGGCAGGTTTCTCCTTGTCCGTATCCTCGCTCTTGGCAACGGCGGATACTGCAGCTATGGCATCCCCGTCCTTTATGTTTATGAGGCGGACACCCTGGGTAGCCCTGCCGGCAACCCTTATGTCAGAAACGGCCATCCTTATGGTCAGGCCGGACCTGTTGATGATCATGAGGTCATTCTCGTCAGTCACATTCTTTATGGCAACGAGATTGCCGGTCTTGTCAGTGATGTTCAGAGTCTTGACTCCCTTTCCTCCCCTGCTTGTTATGCGGTATTCGTCGAAGTCGGAGCGTTTGCCGTAACCGTTCTCGCTCACTACAAGCACAGTGTGCGATGCGGCATCCATGGCAGAAGGGTCATGGCATACCATGCCGACCACTTCGTCGGAATCCTCAATATTTATGCCCCTTACTCCGGATGCGGTACGGCCCAGCGGCCTTGCATCAGTCTCGTCGAAACGCACACAGCGGCCGTTGCGGCCGGCAAGAAGGATCTGACATCTGCCGTTGGTCATCGCTGCCTCGAGGAGTTCGTCCCCGTCTCTCACCGTGATTGCATTGACACCGTTTGCGCGCGGCCGTGAATATGCTTCGAGGGAAGTCTTCTTGATGATCCCCCTCTTCGTGGCAAGGACGATATAGTTGCTGTTCACATAATCCTCGTCCTTGAGATTCTTCACATTTATATATGCCTTGACCTTGTCATCCGGCTCTATGTTGATCACATTCTGCAGGGCACGGCCCTTGGACGAGCGGGAGCCTTCAGGAATCTCATACACCTTCAGCCAGTAGCATCGGCCGTTCTGGGTGAACAGAAGCATGGTGCTGTGCATGTTGGCCACATAGATGTGCTCAATGAAGTCCTCATCCCTCGTGGTGCTGCCCTTTATGCCGACCCCGCCCCTGTTCTGGGTGCGGTATTCTGCAAGTGGGGTACGCTTGATGTATCCGAGATGGGAAATGGTAATGACCACATCATCGTCCGGATAGAAGTCCTCAGGATTGAATTCCTCGGCAGAGAGGGCTATTTCAGTGCGCCTTGCATCTCCGAACTTGGCCTTCATCTCCATTGTCTCCTCCTTGATTATCTCCATCTGCTTGTCATAGCTTCCGAGAACCTCTTCGCAGTAGGATATGAATTTCATGAGCTCGTCGAACTCATTCTGGAGCTTCTCCCTTTCAAGTCCTGTTAGCTGGCGGAGCCTCATTTCCACGATGGCAGAAGCCTGGACCTCCGTGAAGTCAAATCGGGCCATGAGTTCGGTCCTTGCATCGTCAACGCTCTTCGAAGCCCTTATGATGCGGATTATCTCGTCTATCACATCAAGGGCTTTCAGAAGACCTTCGAGGATATGCGCCCTCTTCCTTGCCTTCTCAAGATCGAACTTCGTCCTGCGGACTATGACTTCATGCCTGTGGTCCACAAAATACTTTATGAGTTCCTTCAGGTTGAGCGTCCTCGGACGGCCGTTCACAAGGGCGACATTGTTGACAGAAAAACTGGACTGGAGCTGGGTGTACTTGAAGAGCATGTTCAGCACCACATTGGAGTTGGCATCCTTCTTCAGCTTGATCACTACACGGACACCGTGCCTTGTGGTCTCGTCATTCACATAGGCTATGCCCTCTATCTTCTTCTCCTCCACAAGCTCGGCGATCTTCTCGATCATTTCGCGCTTGTTCACCATATAAGGGATTTCTGTCACAACAATGGTCTCCCTTCCTGACTCGCTGACCTCGATGTCTGTCCTTGAACGGATGACTATGCGGCCTCGGCCCGTCTCGAAGGCGTCCCTGATGCCCTGATGGCCCTGGATGATACCCCCTGTAGGGAAATCCGGCCCTTTTATATAGTGCATCAGTTCTTCTATGGTGATGCCAGGATTGTCTATGTATGCACAGATGGCGTCACAGCATTCGCCGAGATTGTGCGGAGCCATGTTGGTGGCCATTCCCACCGCAATTCCGGAAGAACCGTTCAGAAGGAGAAGCGGCACCTTGGTGGGGAGCACTACCGGCTCCTGGAGGGTATCGTCGAAGTTGTTCTGGAAGTCTACCGTATCCTTGTCCAAGTCGGCAAGAACCTCTTCCGTTATCTTTTCAAGCTTGGCTTCAGTATAACGCATGGCGGCGACAGGATCACCGTCCATTGATCCGAAATTTCCCTGTCCGAATACAAGCGGATACCTCATGTTCCAGCTCTGCGCCATCCTTGCCATCGCCTCGTATACGCTGGAGTCGCCATGAGGATGGAACTTTCCGAGCACCTCACCCACAATTCTCGCAGATTTCTTGGTCTGGCCCGAATACGACAGGCCGAGACCGGACATTCCGAAAAGAACCCTCCTGTGGACCGGCTTCATACCGTCCCTCACATCAGGAAGAGCCCTGGAGACAATCACAGACATGGAGTAGTCGATGTACGCACTCCTCATCTGCTGGTCAATGTTGACCGTCTCGATTCTTCCTGTTTTTATCTCATTGTCCATATATGATATTTTTCAGATATTGCATCAGCATAGTCCGCAAAGTTAAAAAAAAATATTAAATTAGCGAGATTTTAGTTGACAAGTATGGAAATAAAGATATCGGACGAACTTAACGCGATAATCAATTACGCCCGCGAAGAAGCAATGCGGACAGGAAGTTACGGAATATCCCCGGACCACCTCTTCCTGGCCATTCTCCGCCATGCGGATAATGTCGCCTACGGAATACTGAAAGAGCTCGGCACCGACATGGCTGAGTTCAAACAATATATAGACAGGCATGTGTTCACCAACGAACACATACCGTTTTCGGAAATAGACCATGTCACCTTTTCCCGTGGTGCACAGAACATATTGAGCATCACCGTACTGGAAGCCACAAGGCTCAACTGTCCTGAAGCATCTTCCCAACATCTTCTCCTGGCCCTGTGCAGGAATACGGGAAGCTACGGACAGGGTTATCTGAGGGATATCGGAATTGACTACGGAAGAGTCATTTCATATATGGAACGGAACGGACTTCTCGGAAGGCCGTCCAACGAAGATGAAACGGAAGAAGGCGCCGATGCCGCCAAGGAACGGCAGGAGCAGGCATCCCCTCTCGAAATGTTCGGGACTGACCTCACCAAGGCCGCTGAAGAAGGCAGGCTTGACCCTGTTGAAGGCAGGGAAAATGAAATGGCCAGGGTGATTCAGATTCTCGGCAGGAGGAAAAAAAACAACCCGATGCTCGTCGGCGACCCCGGCGTCGGCAAGTCCGCCATCGTGGAAGGCATTGCCTCAAGGATAGCATCGGGAAATGTGCCGTCAACCCTCACCGGGAAAAGGATAATCTCCCTTGACATAGCCTCAGTGGTCGCAGGCACCAAATACAGGGGTGACTTTGAGAAAAGGCTGAAGTCAATAATCCGCGAGCTCGGAAAGAATCCGGACATAATCCTGTTCATAGACGAATTCCACACAATGGTAGGCGCGGGAGGCACATCCGGAAGCCTGGACGCAGCCAACATGCTCAAGCCGGCCCTTGCAAGAGGAGAAATAAGGTGCATAGGGGCTACCACTATGGATGAATTCACCAAGATCGTGGAGAAGGACGGGGCTCTGGACAGGCGTTTCCAGAAAGTGACGGTGGAACCTGCGGACCTCAGCCAGACAATGCTCATCCTGCAGAGGCTGAAAGAAAGATACGAACGGCACCACAATGTGGTCTACACACCGCAGGCCCTGAAGGCATGTGCGGAGCTGTCCGACAGATACATTACCGACAGATGCCTCCCGGACAAGGCCATCGACGCGATGGACGAGGCAGGCTCGATGGTCAGGCTCCGGAATGAGGGCGGCAATGAGGGACATGTCCCTGCAGTGACAGCCGAAGACATAGCCACGGTCATTTCCGGAATTACGGGCATACCTGTAAACAGGGTCGCAGAAAGCGAAGGGAACAGGCTTCTGAAGATGAGGGGCAGGCTCGGGGAAAGGATCATTGGACAGGACGAGGCCATCGACACCGTGGTACGTGCCATCCAGAGGAACAGGGCCGGGATAAAGTCACCGGACAGGCCAGTGGGGACATTCCTCTTCTCCGGACCGACAGGAGTCGGAAAGACCCAGCTTGCCAAGTCTCTGGCGGAAAACCTGTTTGACTCTGCAGACAACCTCATAAGGATAGACATGAGCGAATACATGGAGAAATTCACAGTGTCAAGGCTCATCGGTGCCCCTCCGGGATATGTAGGCTTCGAGGAAGGCGGCCAGCTGAGCGAGAGGGTGCGGAGAAAGCCGTACAGCGTCGTGCTGCTCGACGAGATAGAAAAGGCGCATCCTGACATCTTCAACATCCTGCTTCAGATTCTCGACGAAGGCCGGCTCACGGACAGTTCCGGCCGTACTGTCAGCTTCAGGAACACCATTCTCATCATGACCTCCAATGTGGGCAGCCGCGAGGTGGACGAATACGGCAACGGCTTGGGATTCAGCTTCGGCCCTTCCGGAAAGAACATCAATGACAGCCGGAAAAGCATTGTGGACAAGGCAGTCAGAAAAGTCTTCCCGCCTGAATTCCTCAACAGGGTGGATGCCCAGGTATCTTTCAACCCTCTGACAAGGGAAGACATAGAAAAGATAGTGGACATAGAGCTGAAAGACCTGCGCCGGAGGATAGAAGCGGAAGGCTACAGGCTTCATGTCACACCTGCCGCGAAAAGGTTCGTGGCAGATGCCGGCTATGACCCTAAATTCGGGGCCAGACCGCTCAAGAGGTCCATCCAGAAGCATATTGAGGACCCTGTATCCGAGCTAATAATTTCGGAACGGGCCATCGGAGCATCCGGCTCCGGGGAGGAAGTGATCAGGGTCGGCCTTTCCCCGGACAGGAAAGCCACATCTGTCTCGCTTTCCGGCCCCGTGTCATCCGACGGTGACATCGAGAAGCTCGAGATCCAGATCTTTGATCATGTCGACAAGTGAGAGGTAGGATGACTCTGATGAAATCATCGAACTGAGGGAATCAAGGTTGAAATCTGTATTTTTCATGGCTTCAAAATTTTGTTTCTTTCTTTTTCTGATGCAAAGGTAGACCGCCATTGTACCAAACTAAGGCACATTTAATATTTTTATCAAAAAAGATTCGGAAAATGACGAAACTTGTGATATTTGACCTGGACGGGACCCTGATTGACACAATCGGGGATCTCGGCAATGCCTGCAACCACGCACTGAAGATGTGCGGCTGCCCGGAACGACGGATGGAAGAATACAACTTGCTCGTGGGAAGAGGCATTTACAACCTGTTCAGAGGCGCACTTCCGGACGGGCAGAAGACAGACGAAATGGTCATGAAAATGAAAGATTTCTTCATACCATATTATGATGAACACAAATGCGACCTGACCCGGCCATATGACGGAATAACGGATGTGCTGGACAGGCTCACTGAAAACGGGACGGCCCTTGCCGTGGCCTCCAACAAATACCAGGACGGCACCGAAAAGCTCGTGAGGCATTTCTTCGGGAACTACAGTTTCGCCAAAATCCTGGGACAGAGGGACGGACAGCCCATCAAACCGGATCCGGAAATCGTATATGAAGCCATGACCGCAGCCGGGACCGCCGACAAGGAAAAGGTCATCTATGTGGGCGACTCCGATGTGGACATGCTGACAGGACGGAATGCCGGGATAAGGACAGTCGGGGTCACATGGGGATTCAGGACAAGGGAGGAACTGGAATCCTGCTCACCGTGGAAAATAGTCTCTGATGCAGAAGAACTTGCATCAATCCTCACAGGAGCGGACACAAGGCAGCCCGACAGAGCGGCTGAAGGCGACATCTGATTTATTCTGAAACAGATATGGAAAAGGAAAGAAGTATAGACAAACTCGCCAGATACATCATGTACACGGCAGGTGCTGTCGTAATCTGCGCAATATGCTGGTTCTTCAGGGACGTGATCGTATATATGCTCGCGGCAGGCGTAGTGGCCCTGATAGGAAAGCCGGTGATGAACTTCTTCGGAAAGCTGAAGATAAAAGGACGGGGACTGCCGTCATGGCTGTATGCCATCATCACCATCATCCTCATACTTGGAGTCATCCTCCTCGTATTCACGATGCTCGTGCCTATAATCACCGGTATTGCCAAAGACATCTCCATGGCCAACATAGAAAGCGCGGCCATGTCGGTGGTGGCGGCACTGAAGGACTTCAACGAATTTCTTATCAGCACATTCCCGTCATTGGGCAGTGATTTCCGGATAGAGACGGAAATTCTGAAAGGTCTCAAAAACTTCACAGACGCATCGGAGTTCTCTTCGTTGTTCAGCTCCGCCGCATCCTTCATTGCAAGTTTCGGAGTGGGACTCTTTGCTGTCATGTTCATTTCATTCTTCTTTCTGAAGAACGACAACCTGTTTCCGGACATCATCGCCGCCCTCGTGCCTGACAAGCATGAGCAGAATGCAAGGGCTGCATACAGGGACATAGAGCACCTCCTTTCAAGGTATTTCATCGGGCTTATCGTAGAGATGGCGGGAGTTGCCATTGTGGATTTCCTCGGACTCATGTTCGTAGCCAGACTCGGCTTCAACGCCTCGATAGGCATTGCAGCCATCTGCGGAGTGATGAACATCATCCCGTATGTCGGTCCGTGGCTCGGCGGAGCCATAGGCACGGTGCTCGCGATAGCCATGCGCTATTTCTGCATGGGCGGAGTCGGGGCCGATGTAAGTTTCTGGGTATTCGTACTGATACTCGTAGGCATATTCTGCGCAGCACAGATCATAGACAACTACATCTTCCAGCCTATAGTCTACTCCAGCAGCATCAAGGCCAACGCCCTTGAAATCTTCATCGTACTTCTCATGGCAGGACACATCGGAGGCATACTCGGAATGCTCGTCGCCATACCTTGCTACACCGTATTCAGGGTTATTGCCGGAAGATTCTTCTGGAATGTCAAGTTCGTGAGGAAACTAATAGGAGACAAGGGCGACGGCAGGAAACCCGAAGAAACAGCCGGACAAGGCACAAACTGAAAACAAATGGAAAATCTGACAAAGAAAATCAAGGCCCTGATCCTGATGCTGCCAGCAATGCTCGGACTGGCATCCAGGAGCGCAGCGGAAGACAAGGCTCATTTCTGCCCGGACGGCACCTACAAATTTGCGGAAAGGGACACATGCGAACTTTTCCTTGACATATACAATCCGGCAGAAACGGACATGATATCGGACTCAGGGAAAGAAAAGCCCACAATCATCTTCATGTTCGGCGGAGGCTTCATAAGCGGGGAAAGGGACACCCCGTACTACCAGAAATGGTTTGAAGCCATGGCAAAAAACGGCTACAGAGTGGTCAGCATCGACTACAGGCTCGGCCTGAAAGGAGTTGACAAGGTGGGGATAGGACAGGTCAACCAGCTCGACAAGGCCATACACATGGCGGTGGAAGACCTTTTCAGCGCCACGGCATTCCTGATTGACAACGCGGAAAGCCTCGGAATAGACCCGGACAACATCGTGGCAAGCGGATCTTCCGCCGGAGCCATCAGTGTCCTCCAGGCAGAATACGAACTCTGCAACAGGACCCAATATGCCGATGTTCTCCCTGCCGGATTCAGATACAAAGGGATAATTTCATTCTCCGGCGCCATACTTTCCAGGGACGGCGCACTGGACTTCGCCAGGAAGCCCGCACCCATGCTGCTAATGCACGGAACTGAAGACAATCTCGTCGTCTACAAACAGATAAAATTCTTCAAGCTCGGCTTCTTCGGCTCGGCAAAGATAGCGGAAAGACTGGCTAAATACGGCTACGGATACAACATCCTGCGATTCACCGGACACGGGCACGAAGTGGCAGGCAGCATGTACGAAACACTGAAATACCAGCTGAACTTCCTCGAAGAGGATGTCATCGGAGGCAAAGGCAGGACTGTGGATGCAGTAATAGACGACCCGGCCATCCCTTCCGGAGAAGGGACCAGCCAGTCCCGAAAGGAAATGTACGGAAAATAATCTACAATGTGGAAAGCCTGTCGAGCGAAAGTTCTATCAGACTTCGTACAACCGGCTTGTAGTCCGGATTGCTGCTCTTGAGATAGCGGTGTGCTATGATGGCGCAGACAGTTCCGGCATTGTGTCCGAGATGCGCCGCAATGCCGGCGATTGCGGATCCCTCCATCTCGAAATTGGTGATCCTGTATCCGCCGAAGCTGAAGCTCTCGAATGTTTCAAGCATGTCAGGCATCGCAAGCGGCATTCTGAGTACACGGCCCTGAGGTCCGTAGAACCCGGAGGCCGACACCGTCATTCCCGGCACCGTGCAGTCGGCAAAGAGCGCGGACATCCTCTTCCCAGCCCTCACGAAATACGGGTCAGGGAGATGCCTGTTCCAGCCGGTGTGCTCCTTGAAGGCCGCCTCAAAGTCAGCAAGAGCAATTGCATCCCTGTCGGCATACCAGTTCAACAGGCCGTCGCAGCCGATGGAAATGTGTGAAAAGACGAAGGAACCGAGCGGCACATCAGGCTGTATCGCCCCCGATGTCCCGATCCGCAGGATATTGAGGGATTTCTTCTCCCTCTTCACCTCCCTTGTGGAAAAATCTATGTTGGCAAGGGCATCCAGCTCGTTCATCACGATGTCGATGTTGTCCGTGCCTATGCCCGTTGAAAGCACCGTGACTCTCTTGCCCTTGTATCTTCCGGTCACTGAAACGAATTCGCGCGACTGATGCCTGAACTCCTTGTCTTCAAGATAGTCTGCGACCATGTCCACCCTGCCCGGATCCCCGACAAGGATGACATTGTCAGCCAGCTCGTCCGGCCTTATATGGATATGAAAAGCGGACCCGTCGTCATTGATTATAAGCTCTGATTCGGCGATCCTGACGCCTGATATTTCTTCTCTTGCCATGACTGATTCTTTTATAATGCATCTTCAAATATAGTTTTTTATGACAAATTTTCCTATTTTTGCCGTCTTGAAAATTTAAAATCCAACAGACATGTGGCAAAGAATACAGACTTTATACCTGGCAATATCAACCCTGTTGATAGCCTCTCTGCTGATGTGCAATGTGGCTGCCACAATAGGGCCGGGAGGCACTGAGGAACACATAAAATACTATGAGAATATTGTCTACCTGATATTCATAGTGATGATAATATCGGGAAACGGCTTCACCCTGTTCTCATACAAGTCACGCATGATCCAGATGCGGCTGAGCATCCTTGAAGCCATCCTGATGACGGCATTCCAGATCTGGATAGGAGTGGACTTCATCAGGCTCAGGAACGAGAATGAGCTGATTTTCTCATTCACGGCCATCTTCCCTATCATTGCAGCCATACTTAATGTAATGGCAGCCAGAAACATTGCCCTTGATGAGGCGATGGTACAGTCAGCCTACAGGCTCAGAAAATCCAAAAAGAAATAACGGGAACGGATACCGGTCAGGTTCCTGTTTCCGCCTTGCGGACCGCAGAGGCCGGATCCTCCACAATGGCGACACCGGACGGAAAATGCTTCAGGACATTCTCCGTATAGGTCCTTGTAACTGAAATGGGGACAATCCCGTCATTGTCAAGATCCAGGAAATATCCGTCACTTTCCTTCCGGAGCACCTTGACCTTATCCAGGTTCACGATGTATTTTCTGTTGCAGCGTACCAGAGGGGTGCCTTTGAAGCTCTCTTCCACCGTCTTCAGTCGGCATCTCAGCAGATACATCTTCAATGCTCCCCTCCCGTCGTCATACCACACCTTTATATAATTGTCATCAGCCTCCATATAATAAAGGTATGAAGACCTTATCGAAAGCTTCAGGGTGCCGTTGTTGTCAAAAAGGGAAACCAGGCTGCCATGTCCGGCTTCATCAGTCTGCGCTGCATCCTGCGGCACTGCCCCGCCTCCGCAATTCATCAGGCGGATCGTCTTCTCCTTCTCCCCTATTATGAAATACATGGCTGACATCATATAGGGGACGAGAAGGGCTATTGAAGCATACAGGAGTGCCCTCATGAAAATCCGGTAAGGGACCGGGCCGCCGTCGGGACGCACCACGTCAAGGGTGACAAAGGTATAGAAAAGGCAGATGACCACAACCTCCGCAATGCACCACAGGGCATATTGCACCACCCTCATCTCAAACAGGTGCCGGGTCTTGTACATGAGCACCCTGCTTGCTACAAGAAAAAGTATTGAAATGGCGATGAAGCCTGCGGTAAAAAGGAAAAATACGGAATTTCCTAGCCTGAACCAGGCCGTGTCAGAAAACGGGATGTACAGATTGAGGAACACGATGGCGAAGAGGACGGCGAAGGTGACCGTACCCGTAAGCTGGTGCTTTTCCAGAAGATATTTCGGCAGCATCCTGTTCATCATATCCGTTCAATTTCCTGCAAAGATACCAAATTTCACCACAAATATCAAAATTCCGCCACATAAAGCGCATATTCAAAGGTATTATTGCCACTCACCGGAAAAAATCGCCACAATTATTTCCCAAAATGGAATATCGGAAGTAATTTTGTCCGGTTTCAAGAAAATGTTTTTACCATAGGAATAACAACTAAATTCCACTCACAAAATGAAAATCATAGGAACGGGAAGTGCCATTCCCAAAAAGATTGTGACAAACGACATGTTGTCCGAATTTCTTGACACAAGCGATGCCTGGATATATCCGAGGACCGGAATAAAGCACAGGCATGTCATCTCGGACGAGAAACTGGAGGATCTGGCTGCAAGCGCAGCGGAAAAGGCACTCGAAAATGCGGGGATGAAGGCGGAAGACCTGGATTTCATAATATGCTCCAATGTGGTCAACGAATATGTCACGCCTTCCCTCAGCTGCATCATCCAGGGGGCCATCGGTGCGACATGCCCTTGCCTGGACATCAACTGCGCATGTGCAGGTTTCATCTATGCCCTTGACATAGCCGAGTCATTCTACAAAGCCGGCAGAGTGAAGAATGTGCTGATCGTATGCGCCGAAGAGCCGACAAGAATGACAAGCTGGAAAGACAGGAACGTATGCGTCCTCTTCGGAGACGGGGCAGGAGCCGCCGTCCTGACAGAGGGTGACAACATAAAGGGGATAAAGCTCTCGGCTGCAAGCGCGACTGACAAGCTCTATCAGATACGCACGCTGGAGCCTACTCCGTATATCACCAAGGAAGAGGAGAGCATTTCCCTCCAGATGAAAGGACAGGATGTGTTCAAATTCGCAGTGAAAGCCTCTACTGGAGACATCAAATATCTTCTCGACAAGCTGGGGATGGCCGCAGGGGATGTGGACCACTATCTGCTCCACCAGGCCAACATCCGCATAATCCGCTCCATCAAGGATTTTCTGGAGCAGCCGGATGAGAAGTTCCCTACCAATGTCGAGACCCACGGCAACTCATCTTCGGCAAGCTGCCCTATCCTGCTTGACGAATGCAACAGGAACGGCATCATCAAGCGTGGCGAGACCATAGCCCTGAGCGCATTCGGAGCCGGGTTCATTTCCGGAGCCGTGATAATGGAATGGTAAATTGTACAACAAACTTAAATCTGACGAAAATGATAAAAAGTAGAATCTGCGAAATACTCGGCATCAGCTATCCCGTATTCCAGGGCGGTATGGCATGGGTTGCCGACGCTTCACTTGCGGCTGCCGTGTCTAATGCCGGCGGTCTCGGCCTCATATCCTCAATCAATGCCGGAACAGAGGCCGTAAGGAATGAAATCAGGAAATGCAAGGAACTTACCGACAAGCCTTTCGGAGTAAACATCATGCTCCAGGCACCGAATGCCGGTGAGATTGCCCAGATGGTGATTGAAGAAGGCGTCAAGATCCTCACGACAGGTGCAGGCTCCCCTGCCCAGTACATGGAGGCATGGAAGGCCGCCGGCATCAAGGTGATTCCGGTGGTGGCATCAGTGGCCCTTGCCCTCAAGATGCAGGCCATCGGGGCAACTGCAGTGGTGGCTGAAGGAGCAGAGTCAGGCGGACATGTCGGAGAGCTGCACACAATGGCCCTCATCCCTCAGGTGGTCGATGCCCTCGACATCCCTGTGATTGCCGCAGGCGGAATCTGTGACGGAAGAGGAGTGGCTGCAGCCTTCATGCTCGGTGCAGATGCAGTACAGGTAGGTACGCGCTTCCTCTCTGCCGAGGAATGCACCGTCCACCAGAACTACAAGGACAAGATCCTCAAGGCCACCGACATCTCCACAATCGTGACAGGAAAGACCCTCGGCCATCCGGTACGGTCACTCAAGACCCCGTTCTCCAAGACTTTCGCAAAGATGGAGTCCGATCCGGCAGTGAAACCGGAGGAAATACTTGCCTTCGGTACGGGAGCCCTCCGCAAGGCTGTCAAGGAAGGCGACCCTAACGGAAGCTACATGGCAGGAGAATGCGCCGGAATGGTCAAGAAGATCGAGCCTGCAAAGGCAATCATCGAAGACCTTATAGGAGGTGCAGAAAAGCTTCTCTCAGGGGCACCGGAACTTCTGGCATAACACAAGGATGACGCACATTTACCTAACATAACAATAACAAGGACGAATATGAACAAAAGAGTGGTAATAACCGGAATGGGCGTCATATCGCCTGTCGGGAACAATGTCAACGATTTCTGGAACAACCTTCTTGCAGGAGTCTGCGGCATCGATTTCATCAAGGCATTCCCGACTGACGACCTTCCTGCAAAGGTGGCCGGCGAGGTCAAGGACTTCAATCCGGCAGATTATGGCGTAGAGCCTGCATTTGCAAGAAAGCAGGACAAGTTTTCCGTCTTTGCCGTGGCCGCCGCAAATGAGGCCATAAGGCAGTCCGGGCTGAAGGCATCGGAAGGGGAAGACGGGAACATCGACCCGATGCGTTTCGGTGTATATGTAGGCTCCGGAATCGGAGGATTCAGCACACAGTACAAGGAAAGCGAGAAGATGATCAAGGACGGGGCAAAATGGATATCCCCTCTCTTCATCCCGACCATGATAGCCAACATGGCAGCAGGCAACATAGCCATCCGCCACAATCTCTGCGGTCCCTGCGTTCCGGTCGTGACGGCTTGCGCCACATCAACACACACCGTGGGTGAGGCATACAGGGCCATAATGCACGGATATGCAGATGCAATCATCGCCGGAGGCTCAGAGGCAGCCACAATTCCTCTCGGAATAGCAGGCTTCGCCAATGCCAAGGCGCTTTCAAGGTCTGAAGACCCTAAATACGCTTCCCTTCCGTTCAACGCCAACAGGGGCGGATTCGTGATGGGAGAAGGAGCCGGAATGCTCGTCCTCGAGGAATATGAGCATGCCAAGGCCCGCGGGGCGAAGATCATCGCCGAAGTATGCGGATACGGCAACACCTGCGATGCATACCATATGACTGCCCCAAGGACAGACTGCAAGACTCAGGCTGCCGCAGTGAAGATGGCTCTCGAAGAGGCCGGCTACAATCCGTCATCCGATGTGCTCCACATCAATGCACACGGAACAGGAACAGCCCTCAACGACTCGCTTGAGACCAAGACATTCAAAATGGCCCTTGGGGACGATGCCTACAAGGCCCACATCTGCTCCACCAAGTCCATGACAGGACACATGCTCGGTGCCACAGGTGCCGTGGAGGCAATCGCCGCAGTTCTCGCCCTCACCAACGGAATTGTGCCGCCTACCATCAACCTCGACACTCCTGATCCTGAATGTGACCTCAACTATACCCCGAACAAGCCTGAAAAGGTGGATCTCACCATCGCGATATCCGACTCTCTCGGCTTCGGAGGACACAACGGTTGCGTGGCATTCAGAAAAGTTGAAGAATAGCCGGCGGCCAAGTACTGAAACCTGATTCCAAAATACCGATCAAAATGAACAGAGAAGAACTTAAGGAATACCTGCCTCACCGCGAGCCGATGCTTCTGGTCGATGAAATCGAAATCGACGCTGAAGGCATTGCACATGCCAAGTACAGGATAAAGGAAGATGAATTCTTCTGCAGGGGACATTTCCCTGGCAATCCTATAGTGCCCGGAGTCATCCAGTGTGAAATCATGGCCCAGAGCTGCGCCCTGCTTGTGAAAGACGAGCTGAAAGGCCGCACAACGCTCTACAGCGGCATCGACAATGTCCGTTTCAAGAACATTGTCCGCCCCGGTGACCTCTGCGAGATCACTGCAAGGCTCACCGGCAGAAGAGGTATGATCTTCTTCACCGAAGCTTCGCTCAAAGTGGACGGCAAGCTGTGCTGCAAAGGCAACCTGTCTTTTGCACTCGTTGACAGCAAGAAGGAAGAATAGTCCTTTCACCCAAAGAATAAACCCTGTCATTCTCCACTGGAGTCTGATAGGGTTTTTCTTTAATATACGGCCATTCCTGGCTTGTCCGGAATCCGACTGATTTACTCCCCCGAGGAACCATCATCCTCCACTTCGCAACCTCGGAAATAGAAGTCGGAGGCGGACTTCTCAGGAGAGAAGCAGTAGTAGGTCATTTCGGCCTCGGAACACACCTCGCCCTGATAAATGATGCGGGCGGATATGAAGGCGAAATTGCGTTTCATTTCCTTTATGTGAGCCCTGACCTCTATCCTGACATCAGGCCCTGTAGGCACAGGCTTCTTGAACTTGATGTCCAGATTGGTGGTCATGCCTGCACGCTGAAGCTTACGGGCCATCACCCAGGCGGCTATCTCGTCCATTATGGCGGACTGGATGCCGCCATGAAGGGTGTGCAGCCAGCCCTGATAGTTGTCTGAAGAGTTCCAGAAGGACACTATCTCGTCCCCGTCCTCATAGAATTCCATCTTCAGGCCGAAAGGATTGCACGGGGCACATCCGAAACAGTTGTAGCCGTCTTTGACAAGATCAAGCCACGGATTGATTATCTTCTTCATTTGTCGTTTCTTTATCACGAGGCGGCATATATGCAAAAACCGTACAGATTCCGCACAGTGTCATTCATGCTCCGCCAGCCTTTTTTCCGCCAAAGCCGCATATTTAGTACCGGGGCGGCCATAATTGGCATACGGATGGATTGATATGCCTCCGCGCGGCGTGAAAAAACCCGTCACTTCGATGTATTTCGGGTCCATCAGCCTGATAAGGTCCTTCATTATCTTGTTCACGCAGTCCTCATGAAAATCCCCGTGGTTCCTGTAGCTGAAAAGATAGAGCTTCAGGCTCTTGCTCTCAACCATCTTCACATCCGGGATATAGCTTATGCGTATCTCCGCAAAGTCCGGTTGCCCGGTGATGGGGCAGAGGCTTGTGAATTCCGGGCAGTTGAACCTGACCCAATAATCATTGTCCTGATGCCGGTTCTCGAAGGTCTCCAGCACTTCAGGAGCATAGTCGCTCCTGTATTCAGTCTTTTTCCCGAGGGCCTGAAGTCCCTCATTCTCCCTGTTTTCCATTTGTCTGTTTCTGTTGAAAATCGTTCTCCCGATGTTGAAAATCGGTTTCTTTCTGCTGAAGATATGTTTCCAGACCGGCACGGCGGAGCCTGCAGGCAGGGCAATGCCCGCATCCGTCGCCCGGGATGCCGTTGTAGCATGTCAATGTTTCGTTCCTGATGATTTCCAGCACGCCCAACTCATCGGCAAGTGCCCAGGTCTGCGCCTTGTCAAGCCACATCAGCGGGGTATGTATCACAAACTGCTCGTCCATAGCAAGATTGAGAGTGACATTCAGCGACCTGATGAAAGAGTCCCTGCAGTCAGGGTAGCCGCTGAAATCCGTCTGAGAAACGCCTGTCACGATATTCATGATGCCGTGCTCCCTTGCATGCACTGCGGCTATGCTCAGGAAAAACAGGTTCCTCCCCGGGACAAAAGTATTGGGGAACGAGCCTTCCGGCTTTTCCTCGTCCATAGTGATTGTCGGGTCGGTCAAAGAATTGCTTCCGAGCTGCCCGATGAGCGGGACATCCATCAGAGCAAGACTGACTCCCGCCTTTTCCGCCAATGCGGCGGCCATCTTCACCTCCAGGCTATGTTTCTGCCCGTAGGTGAATGTGATTGCCTGCACTTCCTTGAAATGCTTCAATGCCCAGAAGAGGCAGGTGGAAGAATCCTGGCCGCCGCTGAACACTACAAGTGCCTTTTCCTTATCCAATTTCATATTTAATGTCTAATAATTACATATCCCTCGACCGGGCCCGGGATGCCTCATCGCAGATGTCAGTTGTCCGGAGATTCAGATGTCGGTTATCCGGAATGGGTTATATGAAATGCCCGAGTCGAATGTGTCCACTCCCTCGTATTTCTTGACTGCACGGACGACGGCATTGGTCACAGGCAGGATAACCACCTCGTACGCCGTCTTCAGGACAATCTGCAGGAGCATCAGCCTCAGCATGTTTTCAGCCCCTATGCCCCAGAATGCTATCGGAAAGAATATGAGGGAATCAACGGTCTCCCCGCAGACGGACGACACCACAGCCCTCACGGAAAATCTCCTGCCCTTCGAAGCTACCTTCATCCTGCTCATGACATAGGCATTGACTGTGGAACCGGCAAGGAAAGCCAGCAGGGAGGCAAGCGTGACCCTCGGGGCAAGAGCAAAGATATAGTCAAAATGCTCCCCTCCGTCCCAGAACGGGGCTGCAGGGAGAAGACGCACTATCTGGGCCATGGCCACCACGAAGAAATTCATGGCAAAGCCCGTCCAGATGACGAGACGGGCCTTTTTGTAGCCCCACACCTCGACTATGCAGTCATTTATGATGTATGACACGGGAAATATGATGACGCCCCCGGTCAATGCAAGGGGACCCGCCTCAAACACCTTGGTTTCAAAAAGATTGGATGCTATCAGGCACACATTGAACACAATGGCCATCAGCACGAACGGAACGGACAGCATCGTGCGCTGCCCCGGGCTGCCGCCCGAAACCCTCCGGCGGACCTGCAGCCCGTCGGACGGAAGATTGGAATTTTTCTGCATTTTCTTGTTTTTTAAGTGGTTACCAAGCACACTGACACCGCAGGCACAGACTGCCTGCCGGCAATTATTCCGCAGCCTTCAGACGCTCCGCATTCTCGGCTATCTGCAGCTGGTCCAGCACCTCCTGGATGTCCCCGTCCATGAAGACAGGGAGATTGTACATGGTGTAATTGATCCTGTGGTCCGTGACACGGGACTGAGGATAGTTGTATGTACGGATTTTCGCAGAGCGGTCACCTGTGGAGACCATCGTCTTCCTCTTGGCGGAAATCTCGTTCAGATATTTTTCATACTCCATATTGTAGAGCCTTGTGCGCAGCTCGGCAAGGGCCTTGTCGAAATTCTTCAGCTGCGACTTCTCGTCCTGGCACTGCACCACGATTCCGGATGGGATATGGGTGAGGCGGATAGCCGAATAGGTTGTGTTGACCGACTGGCCTCCCGGACCTGAGGAGCAAAATGTGTCCTTGCGGATATCATTCATGTTCAGCTCGATGTCGAACTCGTCAGCCTCCGGAAGCACTGCCACGGATGCAGCAGAAGTATGCACCCTGCCCTGTGTCTCGGTCTGCGGCACACGCTGCACACGATGCACTCCGGACTCGTATTTGAGCACGCCGTAGACACCGTCCCCGGACACCTTGAAGACTATCTCCTTGAAGCCTCCGGCAGCACCTTCAGACTGGTTCGTGACCTCCAGTTTCCATCCCCTGCGCTCCACATACTTGGAATACATGCGGAAAAGGTCACCGGCAAAGATGGCTGCCTCATCACCTCCTGTGCCTCCGCGGATTTCCATGATGGCATTCTTACTGTCCTGAGGGTCGGCCGGAATCAGAAGCAGCTTTATGTTCTGCTCCATGTCAGGAATCTTCGGCTCTATCTCCGCCAGCTCCTCCTTTGCCATTTCCCTAAGTTCCTCGTCCTTCTCATGGGCGATTATGTCCTTCGCGGCCTCATAATCCTCCATCATCTTCTTGTATTCCTGCCCTGCCTTTATGATGGGGGCCAGTTCCTTGTACTCCTTGTTGAGCTGCACATATTTCTTCATGTCGGAAATCACCGCAGGGTCAGAAAGCTGGGCCTGCAGCGATTCGTATCTGTCCTGAAGTCCCAGGACCTTTTCAAGCAATGTATTGTTCTCTGCCATAATGATCAATCAGATAAATTTTCAGATAGACTTGATGTAACATCTTCTCCTCATGTAGAGCTCATGCTCATAACGGTCCCATACATTCACTGCCAGGTTGGTCTCTATCTGAGGGTTTGCAATGGCCCATTTCACTTCATTCTCCTGATACTTGCGGGCCATTATGCAGTGGAAGACGGATGACACGCCTGTGTTCTGCCACTTCGGGGCAGCCCCGTTGAGCATCAGGTCTATCGTGTCGAACTTTTTCAGTGCCTTAAGGAAATGGATCCACCCGAACGGGAACATCGAGCCCTTTGCCTTCTGCAGCGCCTTGGATATGCTCGGGAACGAAATTCCGAATGCCGCAATCTCCTTGTTCTCATCAAGGAGAAAACAGCACAGCCTTTTGTCAAGAAGCCCGATGGTCTGGGCAGCCTCTTCTTCTATCTCCTCATCGGTAAAAGGAACGAAATTATATACACTTTCCGCAAAACTCTCATTGTAGATGCGGAAAAACTCCCTCACAAGTGCCTTGTCATGCTTCAGGCTGTCTATGTCGCCTACCGTAAGACTATATCTTTCCTGGAGCCTCTCTGCAATAGCCGCCATCTTCGGCGGAACACCCTGGTCGGCCTTCATCCTGTACTGCAGCCAGTCGCATTCCTTAACATAGCCGAGAGCAGTGACAAAGTCATTGTAATACGGATAATTGTAGATGCAGTTGAACGGTGCCAGATTCTCGAAGCCCTCCACAAGCATTCCCTGCTTTCCGAGGGTATTGTAATAGAGAGGTCCGTGTATCTCATTCATTCCCTGCTCCTTCGCCCATTTTTCCGCAGTGCCGAGCAGCAGCCTTGCGACCTCGATGTCGTTTATCGTGTCAAACCATCCGAAGCGGGCCCTCTTTGTACCGTACCTCTCATTGTACCGCGGGTTGATCATGCCGCATATCCTTCCAACCACCTTCTTCCCGTCCATCGCAAGCCACATCACCCGAGTGCAATATTTCAGGGAAGCCACCTTTGTCAATGACTTCCTCTGGTCTGAATGGAGTGCAGGCACATATTGCGGACAATCCTTGTAAAGCTTGTCCGGAAATGAAATGAACCTGTTCAGGTCCTTCTTTGTCTTGACTTCAACAATCCTGTAATCAGCCATTGTCCAATGAATTAAATTAATGCCAACCCGTCGGGTCCGTTATGTTAAGCCCCGGGGAATCCGCTGAACTTCCGTCAAGGACTTCTTCGAAATCCATCTGTCCCAACCGCCGGCCCAGTGTCCACCAATGGGCATAAAATGCAAAAATACGAAAAAACCGCTCAATCAATGAATTTTTCTTCACTTTCATCGGAGCCTGCTGCTTCATGTCCAGGCGAGGAAGATACAGACAGGCTCCCGAGCAGATGGGTTATGGCAGCCTGGGCACAGATGCATCCGAAGACTGCCGGCATATAGGAAACCGTGCCCACAGTCGACTTCTTGTTCCGTCCGTCGCATTCCACTATCGCGGACTTCACGGGAAGCTCTTCCGAAAACACCACCTTGAAACCCTTTCTGATACCCATCCTCCTCAGACGCTTGCGTACCACGAAGGCGAGAGGGCAGTTGAATGACTTGGATATGTCCGCAAGACGTACCTTGGTCGCATCAAACTTCGCCCCCGCCCCCATCGATGACACAAGTTGAATATGGCTGTCCATGCAGTACTTGATCAGAGCCATCTTCGGCGACAAGGTGTCGATGGCATCCACAAGGAAATCAATTCTGTGCCCGGAGAGGACAGACGCCACCGTGTCCACATCCAGATATTCCTTTATGACGGTGAGGTCAAGCTCCGGATTGATGTCCAGAAGCCTTTCCCTGAGCACATCGCATTTCGGCCTCCCTATGGTCGAATCGAGGGCGAGAATCTGCCTGTTCTTGTTCGTGACCGACACTTCATCGCTGTCCAGTATGAGCAGATGTCCGGCTCCGGCCCTCACAATCATCTCCGCCGCATATCCGCCGACGCCTCCGACACCTATCACAGCGACATGGGCATCTTCAAGCCGTTTCAGCCCGTCCTCCCCGGCCATCATCCGGGTCCGTTCCTTCCAGTCCTCCGTCATCCTCACTCCTTTTCTTTGGCCTTGGCCTCATCCCAGAGCTCATCCATCTCCGCGAGGGTCATGTCCTTCAGACTGCGCCCCTGCCGTATCGTATGTTCTTCGAGATAGGTGAAGCGTCTTTTGAACTTGGCGCATGTGCGCTCAAGGGCAGTGTCAGGGTTAAGACCGTAGAGTCTGGCGGCATTCACCACGGCGAAAAGATAGTCGCCCAGTTCGTTTTCCGCCCTGTCATAAGCGGCCTTGCGTGACTCCCCGTCCTGAGCCTTCTCCATCGCGTCAAGCTCAGCCTGATACTCGCGAAGTTCCTCCTTGACCTTGTCCCACACCTGCGACTTCTCTTCCCAGTCAAAGCCGACACCCCTGGCCTTGTCCTGCATCCTGTATGCCTTCAGAAGCGGCGGCAGAGTGTCCGGCACCCCGGAAAGCACCCTCTTGTTCCCGTCCTTCTCCTTCATCTTCAGCATCTCCCAGTTCTTCACCACCTCGGCGGAGTCAGCAACCTCAGTCGATGAAAAGACATGCGGGTGACGGTATATCAGTTTGTCACACAAGAAATTTATTACGTCCACGATATCGTATGTCCCTTTCTCCTCCCCTATCTTCGCATAGAAGAGCACATGCAGGAGCACATCCCCAAGCTCTTTGGAAATGTTATGGTCATCCCCTTTAAGTATGGCATCGCTCAGCTCATACACCTCCTCGATGGTCTGCGGCCGCAGCGATTCCGTAGTCTGCTCCCTGTCCCAGGGGCATTTCACACGCAACTCATCCAGAATGTCGAGTATTCTTCCGAATGCGGCGAGCTTCTCTTCCCTTGATTTCATCTTCTCATAATTTTATGCCCCGCAAAGTTACAACATTAACACAATCCTTCAAATTCTTTTGTCCACGGCCGTTTCCATACCAGGCACATCACCATGCGCTTTTTCAATGCAGCGCAGCAAATAAAGGAAGGCAGACTGACGCATTTTGCAGACAACTGTAAATAATTTTCAACAGGAAAAGGCTAAAAAGTTTCGGATTCAAACAACAAATGCTATATTTGGCGAATCATTTCAAGAATTACACAGGACAAACCGCATAATTGAAACAGAGAATGAAAAAGGAAATCCGTTTCGTTTCGGCAGATGAGGCCGTAAGTGTCGTAAAATCAGGTGACCATATACATTTGAGCAGCGTGGCCAGTGCGCCGGGGATATTGATTGACGCCCTGTGCAGAAGGGGCGAAAGCGGGGAGCTGAAGAATGTGAAGATACATCACCTGCATACCGAAGGGGATGCACCGTACACGGACCCTAAATTTGACGGGGTATTCTTCCACCAGGCATTCTTTGTGGGGGCGAATGTGCGCAAAAGCGTCCAGAGCGGGTATTCGGACTACATCCCGGTGCTCCTTAGCGAAACCCAGAAGCTTTACCGCTGCGGGGCACTCCCATGCGATGTGGCGATGATACAGGTATGCCCGCCGGACAGGCACGGCTTCGTTTCACTCGGTACATCAGTAGATGCGACGCTTGCCGCCATAGAATGCGCCAGAACGGTAATCGCAGTGGTCAACCCCAATGTGCCGAGAGCCTGGGGACAGGCCATGATCCCGCTCGACATGATAGACATCTTCGTGGAAGACGATACTCCTCTGAAAGAAGCTCATTTCAGCAAACCTGACGAGGTCGAGACAGCCATCGGAAAGCACTGCGCGGAACTGATAGAAGACGGTGCCTGCCTCCAGATGGGCATAGGAGCCATCCCGAATGCGGTTCTGGCCCAGCTCGGAGGGCACAAAGACCTCGGGATACATACCGAAATGTTTGCCGACGGAGTCCTCTCCCTTGTAGAAAAAGGAGTCATCAACGGCTCGAACAAAGGAATAGACAAGGGCAAGATGGTATCCACCTTCCTTATGGGTTCGAAGGAATGCTATGACTTCATTGACGACAATCCGATGGTGTCCATGATGGATGTGGGATATACCAATGACCCGTACACAATAGCGAAGAATCCGAAGACAACGGCGATAAATTCAGCCCTGCAGGTGGATCTGACCGGACAGGTGTGCGCCGACTCGCTCGGGACAAAATTCTACTCCGGGACAGGGGGCCAGGTGGATTTCGTGTACGGAGCCTCCCTGTCACATGGCGGAAAAGCCATAATAGCCATGCCTTCCTGTACAAAACGGGGAGAAAGCAAGATTGCCCCGACCCTTCTTCAGGGTGCAGGCGTGGTCACATCAAGGGCACACATACACTGGTTCGTGACGGAATACGGGGCAGTAGACCTATATGGCAAGTCCCTGCAGGAGAGGGCAAAGCTCGTCATAAGCGTGGCTCATCCGGACCACCGGGAAATGCTTGACAGGGCCGCCTTCGAACGGTTCGGGCCGCACTATCATCATTTTTAGGGCATACATCAAGGCAGGCCACATCCAATGTCTGGCCTGCCCTCTGCCTATGGAGATTACTTCAGACGCACCTATGTTCATTTCTTCGTCAAATCAGCCGTCTGCGCTCCGACATATCCTATGATGTCGGACGGGGCGATCTTGAACTGGAGACCACGGACACCTGCACTGACATAGATATACGGAAAATCAAGGGCAGTGGAATGGAAATATGTCGGAAACGGCTTCTTCATGCCCACAGGAGAACATCCGCCGCGGATATAGCCGGTAAGAGGAAGCAGCTCCTTCATCGGAATCAGGTCGCACTTCTTGTTGCCCGAAACCTTTGCCGCAGCCTTCAGGTCCACTTCCGTGTCACCCGGAACCACGCAAACGAAATGGCCGGTCCTGTCCCCCTCAAGAACAAGTGTCTTGAAGACCTGCTCTATCGGTTCACCCAGCTGCGATGCTATATGCCCTGCGGCAAGATCATTCTCATCCACCTCATAAGGTATCAGTTCATAGCTGATACCGGCCTTGTCCAGCAGACGGGCCGCATTTGTCTTTTCTGTCTTTCCTTTTTTCATCTTATTTTCCCGGCCGGAAGAAATTAAATCCTATTTTTCCATATAGGCCTCAAAACGTCTTGCACTGTTAAGCTCGGCTTCCTTAGTGGATGCAGCGACGATTTCGGTCTTTATCCGTGATGCAGGCTTTGAAATGATACGCACCATGTCATCAGTCTTTTCAGGAGCATCGAAATCAGACTTGCTGAAAAACATGCCTCCGCCCACAGGACAAGGGTCAGACGAGACGTCAGCCGGATGCACTCCCCATACACAGATATATTCCTCCCCATAGCTTACCTTTGCTCCCTCATGCCAGTTCACCCCGGTCAGAAAACGGACCTTCTTTCCGTTAAGCTCCTCAGCCGTGACAGTGGCATTCCTTGTCTTGGAAGTCACATCCACACGTACACTGATATCAACCGTATCTCCGGAATAAGGCACCCCGTACGAAATCATCTCTGCAAATGTCCCCTTCCTGGTCTTTCCGACACGGGCCCTCCTGCCTTTTGTCGCCACAAGCTTTACCTCGCGGCTTCCGTCCCAAAGCGCTATACCGCCGAGACCTACCGTTTTCCCGACCATATATTCATCGCAGCCGAGGCCATATGCCTCCTGGTCTTCCGTACTCGGATACCATCCGTACTTAGCCAGCTCCAATCCCCTTCCTGTCTTGGAATACACATCAATGGCACCGCTGTCATTGAAATATATCCTCAATGCCATGTGGGTATTCTCGACGGCAGGACCATGATGTCCTACAGTCTTGTACTCATTTCCGGATTCCGAAAATATCTCCTCGACCTGCACTCCGTCCGCTTTCCAGAAAAGGCTCTTCGCCGTCTGCGCCTGGATGTCGTTTCCTGAAGAAAGCAAACATACGGATGCAAGGAGCATAGAAAAAACTGTCTGTTTCATAAAACTTTACCAATATAAGATTAACCGGCAATAGTATCAGATTACTGGCTGAGGCCGTGATGCTGGATCTGCAGCGGATCGGCCTTTTCAAAGAATGAAAAATGAACATTGCCGTACTTCTTTTCCTTAACGAAATATGGATGTGTTCCGAAGGAGTACCCGGAAGGATGCTCGAGTATGAAATATCCGCCGGGGAAAAGCATTTCAGAAGAAAGCACCCTGTCCGGCAGGGTATCAAGTCCTTCCAGCGCATAAGGAGGATCGGCAAAGACTATGTCAAAGCTCTTCCTGCATATCTGGATGAAGTCGAATACATTGTGTCTTACGACAGTCACATTTCCCAGCCCGAGCCTGGATGCCTGCGACTTTATGAAAGCCGCATTCTGCGGAACCATTTCCACACAATAGACTTCCCCGGCACCTCTGGAGGCAAACTCAAATGAAATGGCTCCGGTACCACCGAAAAGATCCAGGACAGCCAGCCCATCCATCTCATACTTGCTGGCAAGAACATTGAAAAGCCCCTCACGGGCGAAGTCCGTAGTGGGCCTTGCCTTGTACCCGGCAGGGGGATTGACAGCCTTGCCTTTCAATACGCCTCCGATTATCCTCATGACATTTCAGATTTGTTCCACTGCCTTGAAATACCTGTACAGCGACATTTCCTGCGATGATTCAAGCGGCGTGCGGAAATATATCGTGGAGACCTCGGGATTCAGCTGCAGCTTGTTCATCACCAAAAAGATAAAATACTCGGCAGTGGTGAAATCCACCGCTTCAAAGGAATTGCAGAGCTGGAGAGACTTCCCTTGCGACACCACAAGATAAAGCCTCCCGTCAGCATACGATGCGACTATCCTGTTGTATTCCGGAATCTCTTCCACTGCCGTCAGCATGGCAAACAGTTCAGGAAGGACCCTGGCCTTGTAGCCGTCTGACCGCAGTACGGTATCGGAAAGCACTTTCGAAAGCGTCTCCCCTATTGAACGGGAATACACCATCACACCGCCGACAGACGGGACATCCACATATTCGACCTGATCCCCCTCATCCAGATTGACAACCTCAGAAAGAATGCCCCTCGCCATTGATGGATCAAAGAAATGTGCCGGAACAAGAGTACACTTCGGAGTGAAGAGAAATATCTCCACATCATCATATCTAGACTGGAACTCCGGTGCAGTGAAGATGCGGTCGGGACTCAACCAACCGGAAGCCCTTGTCTCTCCCTCAGTCCTTATCCTAAAAGAATATCCACCCAAGCTCACTTGAATGGATATTCCCTTTTTATATGTCATATATGCTTAACAATGCAGAAAAAGGCTACTCCCAGTTTCCGGCATTGTTGTTTGGCGCATCAATGCTCCCGACCTTAAGACCAGGATAGCGACCTGTGTCTTCCCTTTCCGCATTAAGATTGATTATCAACTGTCTGTCCAGGCCTCTGAGAAGCGACTTGTATGTCATGCTTGCCTCAAAGAGAGGAACCTTCACTCCGGAAACAGTCTTGATGGCAGAAGCCATATAGACAGAATCTCCGCCGCTGAAAGGAACGATTGCAAGCGAATCCACATTGAAGTCAGGACGGTTAAGGAACATGGTCTGCCTTACAAGAGTATCACGCTCTATCTGGAAGACGAGATTCCTGTCCCCTTTCAGATACATTTCATACATCTGCTGGGAAGTGATTCTTGGATTTCTCTTCTTGATGGCATTAGTGTGCTCAACGGCAACTGAATCGTCCTGAGAACCGATCTGCATCACGAGCTTGATCTTCCCGTTGTTGTAGAAATCCTTCAGAGAGTCGATTGTAGGCGAGAAACGTCCGTACTCGCCCTTGAAGGCGACCTGCAGGTCACGGATATCCTTAAGCCTCTGGATGCCCACTGCTTCCCTCGCGGCCTTGGCCTCGTTGAATCTCACAGGCTCCATTACACTCTGGACAACGGCATACACCATTCCTATAATGATTACAGGAAAGATGAAATAGACTAGAACATTCTTTAAGATTTTCATGTATGATTGTTTTTATTTCATTCAAATTCCGGACAAAGTTAAAAATTTGATTTATGATATGCAATATAATTTGTAATTTTGCAATCCATTTTTTTAAAGGACACAATGAACAGTATCGACAGGGAAAACATCGGCAGGCTGTGCACACTGGCCGGCAATGCGGAACGGATAGCAATCACCGCCCACATCAGACCGGACGGGGATGCCATGGGAAGCTGCACCGCACTCATGCGTTTTCTTAGGGAATCGGGAAAGGAGACATATATAATATTCCCTGACAAGTACCCGGACAATCTGGCTTTCCTTGCGGACAGCGCTGAAAAGAAGTTCATACTTTCCGCGGAAGACGACCCGGGCCGTGCAACCGAAACCATTTCTTCTTGCGACCTCATATTCTGCCTTGACTTCAACAAGTTCGAGGAATCCAGATGCGGTGTGCTTTGCAAGGCCCTTTCCGATGCCATATGCTACAAGGTGCTGATTGACCATCACCTGTCCCCTGACAGGAGCCTTTTCAGCATCGTATTTTCCGAAACGGAAATATCATCCACGGCCGAACTTCTCTTTTGGATACTGATGTCCATTCCGCAGACGGGCGGAGACCCGAAAGCACTCAGCACAGGTGTTGCCACCTCACTTTTTGCAGGCATGACCACCGACACGAACAATTTTGCCAACTCCGTCTTTCCTTCCACTCTCCGGATGGCTTCAATGCTGCTGGAGGCAGGCGTGGACAGGGAGACTCTTCTAAGGCACCTCTACCAGGAATATCCGGAAAGGAGGCTGAGACTTCTCGGCAAGCTGCTATACAGTGAAATGAAGATCACGGACGACGGAGTGGCATACATGATCCTCGACAGGAAGACAATGGAGGAATATGGCATCCGGGAAGGAGAGACCGAAGGATTCGTAAACGAACCTCTTTCCATAGGAAAGGTAAGGATGAGCATCTTCATAAAAGAGGACAACGGCTATTTCAGGGTATCAATAAGGTCGAAGAAGGGCGTTTCAGCCAACAGATGCGCGAAAAAGCATTTCAACGGAGGAGGACATGAACTCGCTTCCGGTGGAAGGCTGTATGCCCCGAAGGACATCAAAGACATTTCTGAAGCAGCCGGATATGTGGAGAGGGTCACGCATGCCTTCATGAACGGTGAAGAAACAGGCGGGAAATGATGAAAACACGGCACATATAAGACAATACAGAGCAAAAATGGACAGGACAAAAAACGGCATGGAAACGCCGACAGACAACAATACGGGGCTGACTGTACGCACAAAAAGCCGCAGCATGCGGACAATGCTGGCGGCTTTCCTGTGCTTGGCGGCTGCCGGCTGCGCAAAGCAGAGCCTTGAGACCACCTACTCCAACCAGGAGGACAGGATCGACAGCTACATCACCTCCCTGATGGAAAGCAACGAGGATTACGAGCTCGTGCACAACAACGGTTCGAACCGCGTCATCATCCAGGCCGGGTCCGGCAATACTCTTGTCCCGGGCGGAACAGTGTCATTCTACTATGCCGGCTATACATTCTCAAGCAGTATCAGCGCATCCAACATGTTCGCCACCAACTGGCAGGCCGTGGCGGAGGAAAGCGGCTGGAACCTCACGGATGCGGACTACAGTGTCAAGACGGTCAGGCTGACCGAAGATGAACTGATAGACGGACTACGCTACGGGTTTGAAGGGGTGAGGGCCGGAGAAGAATGCCTGATCCTCTTTTCCGGGAAATACGGATTCGGCAACAGGCAGGTCGGCACGATTCCTGCAAACTCGGCACTTGCCTATCACATAAGGGTGGAAAGCGTTTCCGAATAAGCGAGGATATTATTATATTTGCTGGTTGAAGAATGAGTGAAATGAATATGAGAGGATTTTTGATGGCCGGAGCAGCTGCAGCTGCACTGATGATGGCGGCAGGCTGCGCAAAGCAGATGAGCACCCCTGCAAATGAAGCTGCAAAGAGATATTTCGATGCATGGATGCATGTGCACCATCCTGATCTGACGGCTACGGAAAACTGGATATACATAGAAGAAGAAACGGCGGGAGAAGGCAAGCCGGCAGATTCCGCCTATGTATTCGTCACATACACCGCCATGGATCTCTCCGGCAATGTTTCGGCCACATCAGACAGCCTGATGGCCAAGAGACTGAACACATGGCAGCCGCAGAACTATTACGGTCCGGTGGTATGGAACAGGACATCACAGCAGGCCGGCATATACTATTCAATGTCTGGAATGAATGTAGGAGGGAAAAGGAGGACAATCATTCCCGGCTGGCTGATGACATACAGCAGATACTCCACTGAGGAGGAATATCTCGCAAATGTCACGGACGGGACAAATTCCATATATGAAATAAGGATAGTGGACCAGACTGACGACATCACAAGATGGCAGGTGGACTCCATGTCCAGATTCGTAGGGAAAGACCCGCTGGACCTTTTTGTGGAGATGACACCCGCCGACACTACCGAATACGGTTTCTATTATGAAGGTGTGATCAGTTCCGAAGAAGGGATCGAATATGACTTTGAAAAGATGGACACGGACACCGCATCCACACTGTTTCCGAGCGACACAACCGTATATATCAACTACACAGGACGGCTTCTGAACGGCCAGGTGTTCGACACCACAATAGAAAAGACAGCAAAAGATCACAACATCTACAATTCAGGCAGGACATATGAGCCTGTGTCCGTCTCATGGGGAGAGAACTACAGCGGCATTACCATGGGAAGCAGTTCAAGCAGCGTAATCACCGGATTTGCCAAGACCCTTTGGCGCATGAGCTGCGTCAAAGGCGTAAAGAGCGCGACGGGACTGTTCTGGTCCAACTTCGGCTACGGATATTCCGGCAGCGGAAACACCATACCGGCATATGCACCGCTGATATTTGAAATCGAATTCACCGAAGAACCGGAGGGTTGACAATGGCGGAAAAAGGTGCCATACCGGTGGAACTCGGCACAGAGCCGATAGGAAAACTCCTGAAGAACTATGCTGTCCCGGCCATCATAGCCATGACGGCGTCTTCCCTTTATAATATAATAGACAGCATATTCATCGGGCACGGAGTGGGACCGCTCGCCATAGCAGGACTTGCAGTGACCTTCCCCCTGATGAACCTCTCGGCGGCATTCGGCTCCCTGGTAGGGGTCGGGGCTACGACAATGATCTCCGTCCTGTTGGGACAGAAGAACTATGAAGCGGCCAACAAGGTTCTAGGAAATGTGGTCATTCTGAATGTCCTGATAGGGATTCTCTTCATGACCGTATCCCTGATTTTCCTGGACCCGATCCTGTATTTCTTCGGAGCCAGTGAAAACACAATAGGATATGCAAGGGAATACATGCAGATAATCCTTGCAGGAAACGCCGTCACCCATCTTTATCTCGGCCTCAACAGTGTGCTGAGGGCATCCGGCAACCCGAAGATGGCCATGTACCTGACCATCCTTTCGGTCGTAATCAACACCGCGGTGGCTCCTGTGCTGATATTTTGGCTGGGCATGGGTATCAGCGGAGCGGCTATAGCCACAGTTCTGGCCCAGGTTGTGGCCCTGACCATCATCATTGTGTATTTCTGCAGGAAAGACAGGCTGCTGCATTTCAGCAGAAAGATATTCAGATTCGACTGGCGCATCGCCAAGGACTCGCTTGCCATAGGGCTTGCCCCGTTTCTGATGAATGCCGCCGCCTGCATCGTGACCCTGTTCATCAACCAGCAGCTCAAGAAATACGGCGGAGATCTCGCCATCGGAGCATACGGCATAGTGAACAGGATAAGCTTCCTGTTCATCATGATCATCATGGGGCTTAACCAGGGAATGCAGCCGATAGCAGGATACAATTTCGGAACGCGCAACTACACGAGGGTGAAGGCCGTAATGTGGAAGACAGTGCAGTTCGCCACCATAGTCTCCACCACAGGATTCCTGATAGCCATGCTCATACCCGAGCTGGCTGTATCGGTGTTCACATCTGACGGGGAACTGATCGGACTGGCCTCAAAGGGATTGAGAATGCTCACGATAGCCTATCCGCTCGTCGGATTCCAGATGGTGGCATCCAATTTCTTCCAGTGTCTTGGCATGGTGAACAAGGCCATCCTGCTCTCCATGTCAAGGCAGCTTCTTTTTCTCATCCCGTGCATCTATGTCCTGCCGATAATCTTCGGCAACATGGGAGTATGGATGAGTTTTCCGATAGCGGATTTCGCAGCATTCGCAATTTCGGCAGTGCTGATGTGGGATCTGCTGAAAAAATTTTCAAAACTGCATGACGGAGACGACCCTTCAATACTCGGAAGCAAGCTGTAGAAAGACTGTGTAATCAGAAATTCATCGGCAACGACAAGATACGATATGGACAGAAAGATAATAATAAATGTAGGACGCCAGTTCGGAAGCGGCGGAAAACAGGTGGCCCTCGAACTCGGCAGGAAACTCGGAATCAAAGTCTATGACAATGAGCTGATCTCCAAGGCCGCGGAAAGCAGCGGATTCAGCAAGGAACTGTTCAAGGAAAAGGACGAGAAACGGAGTCTCTTCTCCTTCTCGTCATTCTTCAGCACAGGGGCGTTCAGCCAGCCTGAGAACTATGTCAATGAAAACGGTCTCTTCAAGATACAGAGCAGCGTGATAAGGGACATAGCCGAAAAGGAGGCCGCTGTAATTGTAGGCCGCTGCGCCGACTACATCCTCCGTGACAGGGGCTGCACCCTTGACGTGTTCATCTGCGCCCCTCTCGAAGTCAGGAAGAAAAGGGTGGCAGAAAGACTCGGTGTGACCGAAGACAAGGCCGAGGACCTGATTGCCGGCACTGACCGCAAGAGGGAGACCTACTACAATTATTTCACCTTCGGCAACTGGGGTGTTGCATCCAACTACGATCTGTGCATAGACTCATCCATACTCGACATCGAAGGCACGGCAGACTATATAATCGATTTCGCCCGCAGGGCCGGACTGCTTAAATGACGGGAGTCCGGTGATGGAATACAGGAAATGGATACTTACGGCGGCCTGTGCGGCCGCTGCAGCCGGAATATACATATTGGCCACTGCCTCCTCCCACAGGAGAGCAACTGTCATGTCTGGCCCCGTATCGACACATGTCTCAAGCCTTAATGACACCCTGACCAACTCAATGTCCGAGATCAGCGGACTAGAAGGGATGGACAGGCTGGTGGGCGACTATCTCAAGAGATGGGATCTCAAAGGCGCATCACTTGCCGTGATGCGTAATGACTCGCTCGTATTCGCCAAAGGCTACGGATGGGCGGACGAAGAAGAAGGCAGGGAAATGACCCCGCGCAATATCCTGAGGATGGCATCCGTATCAAAGCTCATCACCGCCACCGGGATAATGAAACTCCAGGAACAGGGACTGCTTACCCTGCATGACACGGTATTCGGCCCGACAGGTATACTCTGTGACTCCATATATACTGCGGCTATAGGGAGGAAGCGTAACTATATGCAGATAACTGTGGAAGACCTGCTGAGGCACAAGGGAGGCTTCACCTGTGCCTACGGTGATCCGATGTTCTCCACCAGGGACATAATTAGACAATTCAGCCTCGACTGCCCGCCGGACCAGGAAACGCTCACAAGATGCATGCTCAAGAGGCCCCTAGGCTTCGCCCCGGGCACATGGCAGAGATACTCCAACTTCGGATATCTCCTGCTTTCGATGATCATAGAAAAGGTCAGCGGAACCGACTATGAGACATACATCAGGGAAAATATTCTGGAGCCGGCAGGATGCAGGGACATGCACATCGCAGGCAATCTCTATGAAGACCGGTATGCCAACGAGACAAGGTACTACATGCATAATGGCTCTGAACTCTGCCAGGAATACGACATGAGCGGAAGGCTTGTGGAAAAATGCTACGGAGGCAACAACATAAAAGGACTCTCCGGCGCAGGAGCATGGTGCGGCTCTCCTGCGGAGCTGTGCAGATTCGTTGCCTCGATAGACGGCCGCCCACAGGTGCCTGACATCATCAGTGCAGAAAGTGTTGCCGCGATGACAGAATATTTTGACACGGAAACTTTCTCCCTCGGATGGAACGACACCAAGCCGAACGGAGAATGGACACGTACAGGCACCTTCTCGGGAACAAGTGCCCTGATAAAATATTTCCCTGACGGGGAATGCTGGATCATGATAACCAACACCAGCACATGGCGCGGCCCTGGGCAGGCGAGATATACGGAGGCCCTGTTCAAAAAATGCAGGGAACTTTACAGTCCCCTGCTTCCTGAACGCAACCTGTTCTCCCTTGTACCGAAAGACAGGCTCACATACCGTCTAGGCCTGCTGCCGGAGGTTCACTCCCCGCAGCTGCCGGAATATGTCTTGACTTCAAACTCGCCTGACAATATCCTGTAGCCATTGTCGGCAAGCGATTCAAGTTCATTTTCACCTGGATATACGGCGACAGGGGCAATGAAAGACACTCTTTCCTCTATCTCCGACATCATCTTCCTGTTGTTGGCGATGCCTCCGGTGAGGATGATGGCATCCACCTTGCCGCAGACATCTGTCGAAAGGGCGGCGATATATTTCGCCACACTGAGACAATAGCCGCTGATGAATGTACGGCTCCGTGTGTCACCCTCCTCGGCATTCTTCGCTATCTCCCGGAAATCGTTGGTACCGAACCAGGCAACTGCCCCGCCCTTTCCTACAAGGCGTTTCTTTATCTCCTCCTTGGTGTATTTCCCGCTGAAGCACATTTCCACAAGCGGATAGGCAGGCACAGAACCGGCCCTCTCCGCACTTATCGGGCCATCGCCCCCATGTGCGTCATTGGTATCTATGATCTTGCCGTCCCTGTGCAGGGTCACTGACGAGCCACCTCCCATATGTGCGACAATTATGGTAAGTGCCTTGTAATCGGCAATCCCGTGTTCCTTGGCATAACGCCTTACCATCGCCCTCGAATTGAGGGCATGGCAGAGCGCCCTGCGCGGGAACTCCGGAAGTCCCCCGACCTTTGCCTCAGGCAGCATTTCATCCGCCATCGGAGGGTCGGCGATATAAGCATGGCATTCCCCCTCTATGCCTTTTCTTTTCCTGTCCTCATTGATTTCGGCGGCGATGTCGGCGGCAAGCAGCCCGCTCAGATTGCAGGCGTGCACACCATTGCGGCCTTCAATGAGGGCCTTCTTCATGATATCCGTGACCTCGTAGACTCCGGTCCTGACAGGTGTGATCAGACCGGCCCTTGACATCACGATATCTATGTCGGCCAAAGACACTCCTTTTTCAGAAAGGAACTCCGTGATGGCATCACGACGCATAAGGTCCTGTTCCATCACGGAGGCGTATTTCGAGAGGTCGGATACGCTATGCACAAGGTTCTGCTCGAACAGAATCTTTCCGTCTATGAAAAATCCTATCTTCGTTGAAGTCGAGCCTGTGTTTATAGCCAATACCCTGCCTTTCATATCACTTGGCTGACATTGCTGCAATGGCGATTGAATTCAGCTTCGTATCTATGCTGTCCGCACGGCTTGAAAGCACGCAAGGCACCTTCGCACCGACTACCATCCCCGCCTGCTTCACATTGGCGGCAAGCTTTGAGTTGGTCTTATAGAACACATTGGCCGACTCTATGTTCGGGAAGAGAAGGCAGTCTGCGTCTCCGGCCACAGGACTCTTGAGTTTCTTTATCTCCACGGACTCCATGTCAACTGCCACATCAAGGGCGAGAGGGCCGTCTGCGATGCATCCCCTGATCTGTCCGCGGTCCACCTTCTTGGCAAGGATCGCAGCCTCCACACATGCAGGCATTCCTTCCAGCATCTGTTCAGTGGCTGCAATGAGGGCAACCTTAGGCATAGGATTCCCCAATGCATGCGCAGTGTTCACGAGATAACCCAGAATAGCCACCTTCTGCTTGAGGTCAGGAAGCGGAATCACCGCCATGTCGCTGACCAGAAGAAGTTTGTGATAATTCGGATTTTCAAGGACCGCCACATGGCTCAGGACAGCCTTAGGAGGGAGAAGTCCGGTCTCCTTGTTCAGGATGGCCCTCATGAACTTGTCTGTACTGCACAACCCCTTCATAAGGATGTCGCCCATTCCCTGGTTGACCATTGTCACGGCCTGGGTCACTGCAGGGAGCTCGGAAGGGTTGTGGAGCACGGTGAACTTGTTCACATCTATGCCTTCCTTTTCACATTCCTCCCTGATCATGTTCTCGTCACCCACGAGAGTGGCATCCACGATGCCGAGGTCCACTGCCTTGCTGGCTGCAGCTATTGTATGCCCGTCCACTGCCCACGCGGCAATCATCCTCTTCTTGGATCCCCTGCCGGCAAGTTCAGCAAAAATGTCTTCAAATTTTGTAAACATGACTTGTCTAATATATTATTATTTGTTGATTGAATTGTCTGTTGGCTTCAATGCTAGTCCCAGTTCTCTTCGGCAGCTTTCTCACCCTTGACGATGTGCATAGTATCACGGGCAATGACAAGCTCCTCATCTGTGGTGATGACCGCCACCTTCACCTTTGAGTCAGGCATTGATATGATGGTATCCTTCCCGGTGGCGACATTCGCCTCATAGTCGAACTTCACGCCCATGAAAGTGAGGTTCTCGCACACACGGCGGCGGAGACGGCTGTTGTTCTCCCCTATTCCTCCCGTAAAGACGATAAGATCCACACCGTTCATTGCGGCCGCGTATGCTCCGATATACTTTGTGATCTCATATGTGAGCTTCTTGAGCGCAAGCTTGGCTCTCGGATCGCCCGCATTTGCGGCTGCATCCAGGTCACGCGCATCGGAAGAAATGCCCGACACACCGAGGAAGCCGCTCTTCTTGTTGAGCACCTTGCTCATCTCAGCGGGGGAAAGGTTTTCCTTCTCCTGGAGCCAAGTCACGACATCCGGATCCACACTGCCGGACCTTGTGCCCATGGTGACGCCCTCAAGCGGAGTGAAGCCCATGGATGTGTCCACTGAATGCCCGTTCACCACAGCGGCGATGGAACTTCCGTTGCCGAGATGGCAGGTGATGACCTTGCAGTTGTCAGGCTGCAGCCCGGCAAAGTTTGCACCTTTCTCGGACACATACCTGTGGCTCGTGCCATGAAAACCGTAACGGCGGATACGGTATTTTTCGTAATACTCGTATGGAATTGAATACATATAGGCGTATGCCGGCATCGTCTGATGGAAAGCCGTATCGAAGACGGCCACCTGCGGCACTGACGGGAGCACATGGCTCACTGCCCTTATGCCCAGGAGGTTGGCAGGATTATGGAGCGGTGCGATGTCGCAGCAGGCCTCGATCTTCGCTATGACGGCGTCATTTATCAGACAGCTGCTGACGAACTCCTCCCCGCCATGCACAACGCGGTGCCCGACGGCCTCGATGTCCTCAAGCTTCTCAAGCACCCCGTATTTCTTGTCGAGAAGGGCCTCAATGACAGCCTTGATGGCGACCGTATGGTCAGCTATCGGCATCTCCTTGACATATTGTTCATCCAGGGAGCCCCTGTGCTTGATGCATCCGGCCTCCATACCGATTCTTTCCACAAGCCCCTTGGCAAGCAGATAATAGACGCTGTCGCCCCTCATGTCCAGAAGCTGGTATTTGAGGGACGAACTGCCGCAATTCAGAACAAGAATTATCATAAAAAATTATTTAAAAGTTTGTCAAACAATATAAATTCTAACCAAAAAACATTCAAAGTTAGAAAATAATAACTATTTTAGCAAAAAATAGGAACGAAATGGGAGAGGCGAAAGATACTGCGGGCATCGCCCTGTTTTTTATGGCCGGCACGGCTGCCGGGGAATGGCTTGTCAGCGGGCCTGTGCCCCCGGAACACCGGCATATTCTGGCTTCTGCCTCCATGATGTTCTTCGCTTCCGCAGCCATTGCGGCTGGCCTGACAAAGGAGACAGGACAGCGCAGGACAGTTTCAGTCATGTCGCTTTTCGCCCTGGCAGGACTTCTCTGCAGGGTTTCCGTCTCCATCCACGGCGGCATTTCCGTTTTTCAAGGCAGTCTTCCGGCAGAAGCCCTGGCATCCATGTCCGGAAAATTCAAGGACCTTATCGACTCCGTACCGTATCGGGACAGTGACAGCGCCGCCATCATCAAGGCCCTCATATCCGGTGACCGGAGCGATGTGTCCCCGCACATCAGAGCTGCATTCAGGGACAGCGGGGCATCCCATATCCTCGCCCTCTCCGGAATGCACCTCGGCATCATCTACGCCATCCTGCTCAAACTGCTTTCCGTCTTCGGCAACACGCCTGCGGCAAGGAAGGCACGCTCCGTGTCCATAATCGCCATCTCCGCATGGTACACTGCCGTCACAGGGGCTGCATCATCCCTTGTCCGTGCACTGCTGTTCATCACCCTCAGCGAAACCGCCAGGCTCACAGGACGCGAAACCAGACCGATGAACATATTTTTCATCTCCCTCACCATACAGCTCGCCGTTTCTCCGGAAAACATAACATCAGCCGGCTTCCAGCTATCCTATCTTGCAATGGCCGGTATTTACATCCTCTATCCGAAAATGAAAAGCTGGTTCCCCGATCCGGACTCCGGCACGACGTGGATCCCGGAAGCCAATCATGGACAGGCAGCGGGTTCAAACGGACAGACACCGGCACTGAACAGGCGGAGGGGCCCGATGAAAAGGCTTTGGGATGCAGCTGCGCTCACGATAGCCTGCCAGGTGTTCACAGCCCCGGCGGCATGGATACATTTCGGGACATTCCCCGAATATTTCATCATCACCAATCTTCTCGCCGTGCCGCTGTCCAACTTCATAATGATAACATCTGTCGGAGTCATCTCCCTTTCCGCCCTCGGCATCTGCCCGTCATTCCTGATAGACCTGGACTGCTTCTGCATTGGGCTGCTCAAAGACATCCTTATGACAATCAGAACTTTAAATTAACGGCAGTTCAACGGATTTATAATATCCGCCGGATATTGCCACAAAAAGCTCACGACCCACTCCTTAATGCAACATGATTATTCTTTTACAAGGCGGAAGCCGGAAGAATGCCAGGCCTGCATAACCCCTTCGGAATCCTCATAGATGAGGTAGCCTTCAAGATCAGACCTTCCTTCGATGAACTCCACCGCCCCGTCAAGCCCGAGCACCATGCAATATGTGGCAAAGGCATCGGCAGTAACGGCATCCGGAGCCACTATAGTCGCACTGAGAAGGGAATGCTGCACGGGCCATCCCGTCCTCGGGTCCACAGTATGGGCATATTTCTTCCCGTCCTTTACATAGAACTTCCTGTAGTTGCCGGATGTCACCACCCCGCACCGCTCCGGACCGGCCTCCATCACACCTTTCAGATCCGCTCCGGATACGTTGTTCCCGTCCACAGGCCTGTCCACGCCTATCGTCCACGCTGCTCCGGCAGGGTTCACACCGCTGCACACTATTTCCCCGCCTATATTCACGAGCATATCCCTCACGCCTGCTTCATCCAGATACGAGGCCACGAGATCACATGAATATCCCTGGGCTATGGCATTGTAGTTCAACTCAGGCAGATGCTCCAGATCCCCGTCTGCTACTGCATCCGAACCCTTGAGCGTCCCGTCAGTTGCCATAGCATCCGCAAGGTCAGGCACAAGGCGGTCCATACCGACTGCCTTCCTCACTTCTTCCACCTTTGACGGGGACGGCAGGGAATCGGAGGTGAAGCCGAATCCCCAGATGTCGAAAAGAGGGGCAGCAGATACATCCAACGCCCCTTCCGTAGTCCTCCAGAAATCCTTTGCCAGCCTGTATATCTCAATGAACGTACTGTCCGGGACCACAGTCTCCCCGGCATTGAAGCGCGTCAGGATGGAATTCGGGTTATATCCTGAAAGGGAATTGTCAAAGGCGGACAATATGGAGTCTATGGCGGCCTTCATGTCTTCCGGAGCCGTCTTTGCCCCGTCAGCATTGACCTTAATCATATATGTGCCACCCTGGGCATAGCCTGTTATGGTGACATATTCGCCGGAAGGCCGGCAGGAAAACAGCATCAGGGCAACAACAGCCGGCAGAAAAATGGCCGGAAATCTTAATTTTTCCATTATCATGAATAAATGAATGATGACCTCAACATCCGGTGAGAGTGTCCGTTTTTCGTTTTTTCGACAAAGTATTTGTACAAAAATAGCGGATTTTCGCAAAAAATGCACATCTTTGTAAGATTGATGTTGTGACTAAAGATTTGTGAAATGGATTTGAGGAAACTATACATTGCATCCATGTGCGCCATTGCGGCATTTGCCATGATTTCGTGCAATAACGATGAAGAAAATACCACATCGCTCCCGTATGTGGACAATACACCCGTATTTGAGCTTGACAGATATATAGAAGCTTCTTCAACGCATACCATGGAGGCTGCTGATGTCACCAATGCCACCGGAGTGGAAGTGACATATTCGTGGAGCGTGACAAGGGGATCGACCACCGTGGATGACGAAGACCTTGACAAGGACGGCCAGACTTTCACCTTCACATTCTGGGGCTCGGAGAAACAGGATACACTATGCAACTTCACCGTGACATGTTCCACCTCTGCTACAGGTTATTATGGCATGAGCCATTCTGTCACCACCACTACGGTCAATGAAAATTCGCTTTCAAGGGAAGGCGACTCGGACATAGCCGACGGCATCATCACGGGCACATGCAGTGACGGAAACAGTTCATACAATACCGTCACCATAGGAGGTCTCGAATGGATGGCTGAAAACATCGCATCAGAAGGCACAGGAGAAGAGGCGAAAGGAGCTGCACTTGAAAATTCAGATGCAGTCTCAAGGATGTTCGGAAGATTCTACACATGGGACGAAGCCACGGAAATCTGCAGCAGCATAGATCCGGACGGCGGCAATGCATGGCGTCTTCCATCCCGCGATGACTGGAATTCCCTCGGAAGATATTTTTCCGAATCCGGAGAAAACGGTTCCGGAGACGGGACATCATCCGGCGAGAACGGGAATCCGTCACTTTGGGCGGGAGCTACAGGCAAGCTGATGACCAATGTTAGATTCAACGGAGATGAAATGTGGGAATACTGGCCTGCAGTGCAGATCACCAATGAAAGCGGCTTTTCTGTCATCCCTACCGGATATGCCACTGTCCTTGACAGGGGTGAAGGACAGAACAAGATATGGACATTCTTCGGAATGAATGAATATGCCGGATTCTGGACATCCACTGAATATCAGCAGGAAAACGGCAGCGGGAACGCAGAAGATGCCATATCCGGAGCAAGCGGCGGGAACGCAGCGTCAGCAAGCACGCAGAGTTCATCTTCGGCATATTATGTCTACATGTACGACAACAGGCCGGACCTCCTGCTGAACTACACTGACAAAAGCAGCTTCGCCTTGCCTGTCCGTTGTGTAAGGGATGCCAGATAAGAACCGGAACTGACGCATGCTGTTGCATCAGCAGAACAAAATACCCTCATCAGCAGGACAAAATAAATGCATTCATCAGGACAGCACATATCCATCAGATACGATACATTACCATTTAAATAAAGATACAATGAAAAAAGGGACAATAACAATCCTCGTCATAGCCGCCATAGTGCTGGCGCTTTTCTTCTGGGTAAAGAACTCATACAACGGGCTTGTAAAGGCCGATGAACAGGTAAGCGCAGCCTGGGCGCAGGTAGAGAATGTCTATCAGCGCAGGGCAGACCTCATCCCAAATCTCGTGGCCACTGTCAAAGGCTATGCGGAGCACGAGTCATCCACCCTCGAAAGCGTGATGGCAGCCAGGTCAAAGGCTACTCAGATCACCGTGGATCCGTCCGATCTCAGCGAAGAGAGCATCGCACAGTTCCAGAGCGCGCAGGGAGAGCTCAGCCAGGCTCTCGGCAGGCTGCTTATGATAACGGAGAACTATCCTGACCTGAAGGCCAACCAGAATTTCAGGGACCTGCAGGCCCAGCTTGAAGGCACCGAAAACAGGATCACCACCGAAAGGATGAAGTTCAACGAGACGGCCAGAAGCTACAATACAATGGTCAGAAGCTTCCCGAAGAACATCATCGCATCAATGTTCAACTTTGAGACAAAAGGATATTTCAAGGCAGCCGAAGGCGCCGAAACAGCACCGGAAGTAAAATTCTGACCCTCCGGCAAAAGAAGCCCGTCCACCGATGAAAGCAAGGGAATTCCTTTCTGAAAAAGATAAGGCCGATGTCGTTGCTGCCATAAAAGAGGCAGAACTCGGCACATCAGGTGAAATCCGCATCCACCTTGACGAGAAATGCGGCGGGGACCCGATGAAACGGGCCGTCGAAGTTTTCAGATATCTCAAGATGGACAGGACGGAGCTCCACAATGGAGTCCTGATATATGTTGCATGCCAGTCCAAGGTCTTCGCCATAGTCGGAGACAGCGGGATCAACAATGCGGTTCCGCAGGATTTCTGGCATGATGTATCGCAGAAAATGCACGACATGTTTTCGGAAGGGCATTTCGCCGAGGGGCTTGCCGCAGCCGCAAGGATGGCCGGAGAAAAACTGAAAGAATATTTCCCGTACAGCAAGGACGATGTGAATGAACTTCCGGATGAAATATCTTTCGGAAAGAACTGAGAGACCGGCTCTGGCCATAAATTAATATCCTTACATGTCATTGCGCGCGGAGCAGCTGTTGTCTCCGATTTGCCCCGAATGACAATTGTTGCCATATATTATGAAAAGAAATACCGTCAGATATTGCCTTGCAGCTGTCCTGCTGCTTGTCTGCACCTTCTCCCATGCCATTCCGGCAAAACCGCAGCCGCCAAGGCTCGTGAATGACCTTGCAGGACTTTTCACCCTGCCGCAGACACAGAGGCTTGAACACGTGCTCACCGCTTTCGATGACTCCACATCAAATCAGATAACAGTCGTCACCACAAATGATCTTGAAGGCTATACTCCTGCAGAATACGGCACAAGGATAGGTCTTGACTGGGGAGTGGGCTCTGCGGAGTTCAACAACGGCGTGGTCGTGGTGGTGAAGCCCAAGACAAGGGATTCAAACGGCCAGGTGAACATCAGTGTCGGCTACGGTCTCGAAGGCGCCATTCCTGACGCGTACGCCAAGCGTATCATCGACAACGAAATGATACCGCGCTTTGCAGAAGGCGATTATTTCGGAGGAGTGGCCGCAGGCTGTACTGTCCTCATGCAACTTGCTTCAGGCGAAATCTCAGAACCCCGAGGCGATGACGACCTTTCCATCGGAGGCATATTCACCATCGCCATCTTTTTATTCATATTCGCTGTAATCCTCCTGTCCGCCATCTTCGGCAGACGCCATGGAGGCGGCAACAGCGGCAGCACCGGCGGCGGTCCCGACCTCATGGACACCATCATCATCGGCAGCCTCCTCGGCAGCCACGGCAGAAGTTCCGGCTGGGGCGGCTCCGGCGGCGGTTTCAGTGGAGGCTTCGGAGGCTTTGGAGGCGGCAGTTTCGGCGGCGGCGGAGCATCCGGCTCCTGGTAAGACATTACCGGAGATCAGTGATGATGAAATCGGAGGAAAGAGTCTTCTCATTGAAGGCGAAGGAAGATAGATCTGTCTTGGATGAGAGTGAGAAAGAGGTGACGGTCAGGGTGAGAATGATGTCGTCATCCATCTTCATTTCAAGGCCGGCCGGAACTGGAGATTCAGTTCCGGAGAGGTAGAGCACGGCGGAAGATATGCCTTTCAGGCCGGGCAGAGGTGCGAGATGAAGAGCGGTGACGGACTTGCCGCCGAAGGAAGAAGACTTCTCTGACACGACTGAAAAGACACGGGAAACATCGCCCACGATAAGGGCAGGGTTGGCAAGATAGTCGGGATGCTCACGGTCAAACGACTCGGCTACAGCCTCGGACGCATTCCTGTCTATGGTCCATTTCACGGAACCGTCGCAATAGACTTCCAGTCCGTCGCCCTTCATGATGAAAGAATTGTCCTGAAGAATGACATTTCCGCTTCCTGTCATCTTCACCTTGGCATTGTCCAGGACATATTCATAGTCAAATGCAGCGGACGAAGAGGCCAGTCCCGCAATGAATTTGTCAAGAATGCCTGATGACTGCTGAGACACGGAGCCCGTATGAACCTCCGGTACCGACCACAACGTATACAAGACCGGAGAGTCTTCCCCGGCAAGAACATTTTCTGTTCCGACTGCAGTTGTCAACACCGCTGCAATTATTGATGTCCACACCATATTCACTACAAAATCTCTTTAATTAATGCAGATTCCTCTGCGCTCGGGATGAAAATCATTCCGTCTTCTGGAAAGCCTTCAGGATAGGATCGAGGGTATCATAGTCCGGCACAAGTACCTGACGGGGCTTGGAACCTTCCTGAGGGCCGACAATGCCGGCAGACTCCAGCTGGTCCATGACACGGCCAGCACGGGCATAGCCCATGCCCAGCTTCCTCTGCAGGGTGGATGTGGAGCCTATCTGGTTCAGCACCACAAGCCTTGCGGCATCCTCGAACAGAGGGTCAAGGTTCTGCATGTCCACCAGATCACCCGACGGTGCATCGCCGTCTTCAGACTGAGGCACAGGCAGATAATATGGGGTGGAATATGCCTGCCTGTAGCCGGTCTGGCTTCCGATGAACTCCGTTATCTGCTTAATCTCCTTGTCCACAAAAGCGCACTGCATCCTTTCCATCTCCACTCCAGCATAATAGAGCATGTCTCCCCTTCCGATGAGCTTCTCCGCCCCCGGAGAGTCGAGAATAGTGCCCGAATCGGTCCTTGTAACCACCCTGAACGCTATTCGTGTCGGGAAATTGGTCTTGATGAGGCCGGTGATGACATCCACTGACGGGCGCTGCGTGGCGATTATGACATGGATACCTGCCGCACGGCCCTTCTGTGCAAGCCTGATGATGGAAGTGGTCACACTTCTTGCTATGGTCTTGCTCTCCCCTCCCGTGCTTCCGGTCATGATAAGATCTGCATACTCGTCTATCACGACCACTATATACGGCAGAAAACGGTGCCCCTCGGTCGGAAGAAGATATCTGTCACGGTATTTGTTGTTGTATTCCTTTATGTTCCTCACCTCGGCCTTGCTTATGAGATGGTATCTCTCATCCATTTCAAGACAGAGGGAACGCAGTATCTCCTCTGCATGCTTTGGCTGCTTCACTATCGCATTGTCCATCTCGTCCTGTTCGCTCACAGCCTTCGGAAGCACGGCAAGATAATGCCTTATCAGCTTGGAATACAGAGTGAATTCGACCATCTTCGGATCGATGAACACGAACTTGAGCTCAGACGGATGCTTGGAATACAGCAGAGAGGTGATTATCACATTCAGTCCGACGGATTTTCCCTGTTTGGTGGCACCGGCTATCAGCAGATGCGGCGAGTCGGCAAGGTCGAACACCTTCACCTTGTTGGTGATTGTCGCCCCTATCGCCACAGGGAGCTCATATTTGGTGTTCCTGAACGCATCGTCATTGAGCATGAATTTCAGAGGCACGATGGACGGGCGGTCGTTCGCCACCTCTATGCCCACGGCATCCTCAAGAGTGACCACCCTCACTCCCTTTGCCCCGAGCGAGAGGGCGATGTCCTCCTCCAGATTCCTGATGGCGGATATCTTCACTCCCTTTGCAGGGACTATCTTGTACAGAGTGACGGTAGGCCCCACACAGGCCGACACCTTCTCCACCTGTATCTTATAGCTCAGAAGAGTCGCCCGTATCTTGTTGTTGTTGCGTTCCAGTTCCTCATTCGCCACCTCATGCCGTCCGTCAGGATAATCGGAAAGCAGATCAAGGCTCGGGAAACGGTAGTTCTCCAGCTCTTCCCTGTTGTCTATCCTCGGCAGTTCCTTCCTGACCTCAGTCGCCATTTCCCCCTTTATCACCTCCAGTTGCGCCGGGTCAGACTTCTCCGTAACGTCGGACACGGATTCCGCCACCCCTCTGCCGGAAGCAAACGGGGATGTCTTCACCCCTTTGCTTCCTGGTACAGCAGAAATTCCTTCAGACATTGCATTTCCGTCATGCCCTTCAAATCCTGCCTTGCCGACAGAATCACCTTCTGCAAGGTCACGCCCACTCACATCGGAATCATCAGCCATATCGGCATCTTCTGCTGTCCGGCGACGGTCCTCCATGTCACCGGTACCGGCGGCATCCGGCCTGCGCTCTTCCGCTCCGGCATCGTCAGTCCCTGCTCCGGCAGAATCACCTTCCGCATTTGTCCCTGATGAACCTTCAGCCGGCAGGACAGATTCCTTAGACTCTCCGTTTTCCCCTTCCCGTGCTGCTGCGGGACGGTCAAATGCAGAAAGCATCCATGAAGAGAACCTCCTGCTGGAAAACAGGAGCCAGGCCAATACAAGTATCAGAATGAGGACCCCTGTGACAATATTTCCCACAAGGTTGGCAGACCAGCTTACTATTGCAGCCCCGCAGTCACCTCCGAGACCTCCCCCGAAAGCAAGTTCACCTCCGGAAAACTGCGCTATGAAAGCCAGGAGCACCGAAACCGCGACAGCCCCGGAAACAGTCACGACGAATGCTTTCACTACCCCCATGCGCCTCTGCCCGAACAGCAGCCTTGCCGCGATGACACCGAGCAGAATGACAAAGGCAAAACTGCCGAGTCCGAAACAGCGGCACACAAGAAAATGTCCCCATCTGTAGCCGAGTTTGCCGGCGGAATTGTGAACCTCCGCCTCCCCATCCATCATGAACGGGTCCGAAAGCAGGCTCTGGTCAGCCTTCCATGTGAACAGATACGAAACTATCGCTATGAGGGTGAATATGGCAAAAGTGGCCACGGCAAGCCCCGTGACCTTGACAACCTTTTTCTTCTGCTCGCCGTCAAGTGACGGGAGAAAAGAGAACCGGAATTTCCGGGCCGGCCGCCGTTCCTTGCTTTCCTTTGGCTTCTTTGTCGGCATCTGAAACTATTTCCTCTGGTTTTTCGGACGCATCCCGTTTTTCTGGCGCATGCCCTGATTCTTTGACTTGACAGGATTGAGACCCGGACGGGAATATGACATTTCGGTAGATACCCTTGAAAGTTTCATTCCCTCAGGCACCTTTATCCTGTAGTCCGACAGTTTCTCTATGTCCTGGAAAATGGTCTCGTCAGCCACTGAATCCTTGTTCCAGATGAGATACTGCTGCCTCATGTATATGGCGAGCGACCTTATCATGGCAGTCTTCATCTCCCCGTCCTCCATGTCGGAGATAAGGTCTATGATGCTTTCTATGTTCCTGCCGTAATGAGTGGCCTTGATCGGCTTCCTCTTCACCGGAATCATGGCCGGAGGGGTCGTGAGCTGCTCCCTCGTCGGCATCGGGTACGGCGAATCAATGTCCAGGTCAAAGCCTGAGATGATGCACAGGTGGTCCCAGAGTTTCTGCTCATAATCCTCCTGGGAATGCACCTGCGGGTTGAGTATCTCCATCACCTTCACGACAGACTCAGCCTGCTCGTTGCGCTTGGCCCTGTTCTGTATCGACCTTACATAGTCGGTCATCTTCTGCACATTGCGCCCGTATTCAGGCATTCTCAGCTTCTCTCGCTGCGTATTGTAGTCAAGTCCGAAATCTTCCTGTCCGTTCTCCATAAGAAAAAAATTTATACAGAATGCAAAGATACTTTTTTAAATCCAAATAACGCACAATCTCAGACAGGCTGTGGAAAAATAAATCTGATTCCACCGGAGGTCAGACCATATCCTCGCCTGTGCGCACGACCCTCACCCTGATGGCCTTATGGAACGGGATAAATGCCGATACAACGGACACGACAAGGGACGCGACCATCATTGTCCCCAAAATGTCCTTCACGGAAAGCATCAGACCCTGCATCTGCAGCGTGCTGTTGAGCGAGGTGACGGCGACCTGCTGCGCCTGGTCGAACCCGAAGCCTTGAGAAATGGCATTCCCGAGCGACTGCCCGTATCTTGCCGCTGCCAGCGGATCTGCCTCCGTTACTGTCGCCGAGAGCGACTGGACATAATGCTGCTGCAGCCTGTACTGTGCATTGCTGTAAAACGACAGGGCGATGATGGGCGCCAGCACCGAGCGGCTGTTTATCAGGAAAAATGTGTTGGAAAGCATCAGCTTCGGCTCCAGGTCCTCAACCACATACAGGCCGAAGGCAATAAAGAGCACCATCATTCCGAATCCCCTCAGCATCATCGGCATTATGAACATCTCATACCTGGCGAAAGGTGAAATGCCGAAATAAAGTATGGCAAAATATATGAAATAGCAGAACATCCCTGCAGAGATGAGATACCTGAACCTCCACCTCTGCCACCTGAACCACCAGAAGCAGATGAACGCCCCGGCGAAATAGCCCGGCAGCTGCCACACATTCAAGGAGTATGCATGCAGGGAATCCACCCCAAGCACATTCATCAGAAACCGCGTGTTCAATGTGCTGCTGGAAGTCATGAACATCACGAAAAACATGAACGCATAGCCTATCGGCGACTTCCAGTGCTTCAGGATGGCCGTGCTGATGTAGAACTTCTTTTCCGGAGGCGATGTCATCTGCCAAAGGAAGACCCCGATGAGCACCGGGGCGATGACTGCGCAGGCGATGATCACAGGCGAATGGAACCAGTCCAGCGGCCTGCCGTAATTGAAGAAGAACATCAGCAGCATTATGCCGGCAGAAACCACCGTCATGTTCTTGAAGTCAATCTGCTCCACAGGCACCCTGCTTCCTACGGAAGTATGCCTGAATACCATGAGCACCGCCAGCATCGCCGCCAAAAGCAGGATTATCATCAGATAATACATGTACTTCCAGTCGTAATAATAGGAAAGCATGGCTGTGAACATCATCGAAAGCTGCCCGGTCGAAAAGACCAGCGGATAGAAATACGCATAGAATTCGCTTCTGACATCCTTCGGGGAAAACCACGGCTTGATCGCCCTGATGAACCAGAGCATCACGAAAGCCTTCAGGAATCCGAGAAGGAAACTCGCCGCCGTCACCACGGAAATATGCTCCGTCCTGGCACATATAAGGCTCAGGAGCACCTGAAGGAAAAGATCCACCAGCAGGAGACTCCTCGGACATACATTTGAAAGTATTTTCGGGACAATGGGGTAGGCGATGGCCATCCCTGCGGAGGTGCAGTAATATGCCATCATCACATCCTCGCTCATCGCCCCGAGGGTATTGGAAATCTCCAGTGCACTCCCGGTGTAGGCCCCGTTCATCATAGACACAGGAAGTATCACGATGAACGAAGTCAATATCCCTGCCCACTGAGGGAATCCGCGCCTGAGAGGAAGGTCCAGCTTCATTTCCGCCTCCTGACCGCTTCCGTCACAACCATCATTCCTGCCCTCATCTGCGCCATGTCCTCATCCGTGACACCGGTGAACTCTATGCGGACAGGTATGCGCTGCTGCACCTTGACAAAATTGCCTGCGGAGTTATCCGTCGGGACAAGGGAATATTTTGAGCCTGTGGCCTCAGAAATGGCAGTCACTTTCCCCATGAAAACCCTGCCGGGAATGGCATCCACCCTGATGCGGACATCCTGCCCTATGAAAATGTCTGAAATCTGCTTCTCACGGTAATTGGCAGTCACCCACTTGTCCGTATTCCTGACGAGATATGTTATCGTCTGCCCGCCCTGCACATATTGTCCAGGCTCCAATGTCCTGCGCCCTGTATAGCCGTCATACGGGGCAAGGAGGACAGTATATGACAGGTTCAGCTTCGCAAGGTCCAGGTCCGCTTCTCTTCTCATGATGTTTGCCTGCGCCCCTGTCTGTCTTTTCAGGGCCTCCCTGTACTGCGACTCCAGGGCGGATTTCTGCCGCAGAAGCGCCTCGTACCGTGCCTGAGCGGCATCATGGTCGGCCTTCACCTGTTCATACTGGTGCCTTGCCACCGACTCCTCCGAAAGCAGGCGCTCATACCTTTTCAGGTCCTGTTCATATTGCCACAATATGGCCTTTGCCTCCTGGATGTTGGCATCCTGCACATCTATGTTGCTCCTGGATGTGACAATACCGGCGGAAAGCACATCACTGTTGCCCTGCGCATCCAGAAGGGCAGCCTCGGCCTCCTTCACCCTTATATGGTATTCGCTGTCGTCAAGTATCAGCAGGGTGTCCCCCTTCTTCACATACTGATGCTCCCGGAAACGCACCTCCCGGATATATCCCGACACCCTTATGTTCACGGGCGATACATACTGGTCTATGAAAGCGTCGTTCGTGATGTCATATCTGATATATTTCCAGAAATGGCTGCATGCCCACACAAGTCCGGCAGTCACCACCGAAAAGAAGAACAGGTTTATCACAAGGTTTCTGAGCCTGAGTTTCTTGAGCAGCCTGTGCCTTTCCGGCCCTCCTGCTGCAGCTGAAATCTTATCTTTTTCCTTTCCCATTGTCATAGTCTCCCGCAGGCTTTCTGCAGCCTGTAATAATTGTATATCACCCTTGTCCTTGCCCGGGTCAGCTGAAGCTCGGCGTCCAGCATCACGCTGTTGGCATCCAGAAGATCCGTGAGTATGCTCAACTGCTCGAAATAGCGGTTCTGCATTATCCGGTAATTCTCCTTGGCCTGCAGCACAGAAAGTTCAAGAGTCTTCACCTGCTCCACCGACTCCTCATGTCTGAGCCACGCATCGCGTACTTCCATCCTCAGACTCTGCAGGGCCCGGTCCCTGGCATTCACCGACAGGCTCACATTCTGTTTCCTCTGTGTCACTATGCTACGGTTCCTGTAGAGCGACGATATCGGATAGGATATGCTCAGGCCGATGCTCCAGCTGTTGCTGAACATGTCCGCCATCGTTCTGGTGATTGGCCTTGCAAGCGTATTCCCGGCATAGAGGGAAACTGTCGGCAGCCAGTCCGCCTGCGCTATCTTCACCTCATTCTCCGCCAGTACTATCCTCTCCCGTGCAAGCCGCAGCGACGGGTCAGCCTCGCAAGCCTCCATAAGGCAGCTTTCATAAGAACCCGGCAGCATGACAGGCCGGAGGGCGGATGTGTCCGGAACTATGAACAGCCCCTCGTCAAGCCCCAGAAGGATGTCCAGCCGTTGCGAGGCAAGCAGGATGGAATTATGCGTCTGCCTCAGTGAAATCCTGTCATTCGAGAGCTGCAGTTCGCTGCGCAGCACATCATTGTTGGTGATAAGCCCCTCCTCCTTCATCCGGATTATGTCCTGCAGTCTCCTTTCCGACTCGGAAATGTTCTGCCGCATCACATCATATTCCTTATAGAGGCAGAACAGGTTCAGATACTGCTCCATCAGGCTCAGCTTGATGTCCGAAGCATCCGCAGAAGTCTGGAGCCCGGCTATCTTCACCTCTGTCTCCGACCGTCTGATGGAATTGCGTATCCGTCCTCCTTGATACACAGGCTGGTTCACATCTATGGAATAGTTCTGCGACCAGTCCGGGCTTTCAGGCAGCGTGGCATCGCTCAGTCCGTGGAGGAACACCACAGGCTGTCCGAGATACCCTCCCGTCAGCCCCACCTGTACATCCGGAGCCTGGGCCAGCCTTGTGCTTTTCAGTCCCTGTACTGCCATCTGATGATTCAGCGAATCAGCCTTGAGCACAAGGCTCGCCTCCATGCCCATCCGGAACATTTCTTCCACCGTGAGCATCAGCGTGTCTGTCCTCTCCTGGCCAGAAGCCAGACCGGCCGAAACCGCGATGGACAGCACGGACACGGCAAAGCCCCTCAAAGCCCGGCACACCGGAAGTCCCGGCCTGCCTGTATTTTTCAGATATGTCATCCGTCTCCTCCTTTTTCTAATTTCCCGACACGGGAAAACAAGATATCCCGACAGCTGTGTCGGAATTGCCATCAGACTTCAAAATGGCAGATGCCGCTTGACTTGCAGACAAGATTCCAGTCCGGCAATCTTTCCGTTCAAACATCATTCAAATGCGAACAGAACCGCAAAAGTAGAAATTTTCCGTCAATACATGCATCCCTTTTCAATTTTTCTGCAAAAAAATCAAAATTAGGCCACAGGATTTCCAATGCCTTTTTATCCGCTCAATCCTGAAAGACGGTGTAAGTCCTGCGGTCGGGGCCGACACCGCGGATTGTAAGGCAGGTCCATGACGGAGGAAGCACGGACCGCCTCTGCACAATGCCCTTTTCTGTGATTTCAAGGCCGCCGAATCCGGACAGGACAGCCTGCAGGAGCCCTCCTGCCCCGGTGGCGAAATAAGGATTGTCAGAAACGGAGGTCTCGGCAAAGGCCCCGAACGGCTCCCGGACAAACGGCTGCCAGCATTTTCTGAACATTTCATAAGCCTTGTCTGCATTCCCTAACCTCGCATACTGGATGCAGAAGATGCTGAATGACATGGCAGGTCCGTTGACAGGATCTATCCTGTCTTCATAATATTCCAGATCCCTCAACATCTGCCTCTTGTCCATGATCACTCCGAGCGGCCAGGCAAGCAGATTGACATCAGCCTGCTTTATCATTTCCCCGTCATATCCGTCATATTCCATTGTGACCCCGTCGGAATTCCGCAGGATCCGCAGACCGTCAGCAATCTCAGCCCATTCAGACGGACATGTGCGCCCGCATTTTTTCGCTGCCTTAACGGCACATCCCAAAGCCGTCTTTGCTGCGCCGTTCGTGAAGGCATTGTCTGTGACATTGTTGGCATATTCATCCGCCCCTGTCACCCCATGTATTGACCAGGTCCCGTCACCGTTGCACGAAGCCCTGTCAGCCCAGAATTCCGCTGACGCACTGATGAGCGGCCATCCCTTTTCCTCCAGCCATTCCCTGTCCTGTGTCACGCAGAAATAATTCCACGCCGCAATGGCAACATCAGCCGTGATATGATGCTCCATAGGTCCGGTGATGGCCCACACCGGAGTAGCCTCCTCCCCTGCCCCGTCCGACTCCCACGGGAACATCGCACCCCTGTAGCCGTATGCCGAAGCCCTGCCGATGGCCTTGTCCAGACGGTCAAACCTGTATTCCATCATCGATCCTGCTATGCCGCCGTTCAGCATGAGCATCGGAGGAAACATCCAAAGCTCGCTGTCCCAGAAGATATGCCCGCCGTATCCACGGGATGAAAGCCCCATCGGCGGTATGCTCAGCCCCGTACCTTCCCGTCCGAAACTGTACAGGCTGTACAAAGCCAGCCTTACGGCCTTCTGTGCCTCCTCGTCCCCCTCTATCTCAATATCACCCTTCCACAGCTCTTCCCAAAGCCGCCTGTGCCCATCAATCAATCTGTCCGGAGTCATCCTGTCAATATAGACAATCTGCCTCAGAGCCTCATTGTACGGGTCACTGAAATCGGCCGTGGAACATATCGTTCCCGCAAGGGTGAATGAAGCGTTCTCCCCTTTCTTCATCTTCCTCGAAATGACATCCTCCGCTCCGGAACGGCTGCGGACAAAGGTCCCGTCATGCATGAACATCGCAGCCGCAGCCACACTGTGGCTTCCATGAAGCGTCTCCGCACCGGTGCACAGGGCATCTATCTGCCTGCTCTCAGCCATGAATGACCTGCAGAATGACAATGGACTGACATATTCATCCGGAACTGCCATCCTGTTTACGAATGTCACATCCGTTTCATCCTCAGCCATGATCTCGCAAGTCATGAGCAAGGCATGCGGCAGATTCCGCAATGCAATGAAGCTGTATCTCACCGCCACCTTCCCGGGCACTTCAAACTCAGTGACATGTTCCGCCCTCTTCATGTCGATTTCCTGCCGCAGGCCTCTGGCATCGGCATCCCCGATTTCCTTCCCGTCCACATGCATCGACAGGCCGAACGGACAGATGCCTCTGACAGCAGTGGCGACCATGTCCTCACCTGAACGCTCAAATACATTGTTCAGCATCACATGCCTCACGGCAAACGGCCCGTTCCAGGGCAGAAGCCCGAGAGTCCCGTTTGCGGCGCATATCCCTGCATATTCCTCTGAATCAGATGAATAATCTTTAACATATGTCAGGATGAATGAAGAATCAGCCCCGGCTGCCTTAAAGTCTTCCTCATATCCGGGAAAGGCTGCAGCCAGTGCATAAGACCGCCCTGCGGCCATAATCGCCGCCACAGCAACGGCGGCTCCCATCATATTTTTCCATTTCATAGGCAATGGCATCAAAATCTTTATTACAAACATAAATAAAAGAATGTAATTTTGCACACGGATTCCCCGGCAGTCTTATGCCGGAGAAATGCAGTCCGATTTCCCGGCCAGGAAACAGGCTGACATCAGAACAATGTCCAAAAGCATAAGGAAATGACTGAAAACGAAGAAAGACCGGACAAGATAATTGTACACGGGGCGAAGGTACACAACCTGAAGAACATAGATGTGGAGATTCCGCTGAACAGGATAGTCGGCATCGCCGGAGTGTCAGGCTCAGGCAAGTCCTCGCTTGCGCTCGGCGTACTGTATGCCGAAGGCTCAAGACGCTATCTTGAGTCGCTATCAACCTACACCAGACGCAGGATGACACAGGCTGCCAGGGCTGATGTGGACGAGGTGCTGTATGTCCCTGCGGCTCTTGCCATGCACCAGCGGCCCGGCATTCCCGGCATCCGCAGCACATTCGGCACCGGAACGGAACTTCTCAACAGCCTGAGGCTCATATACTCGCGTCTTGCCAGCCACAGATGTCCCAACGGACACTATCTGCAGCCCTCCCTTCTCGTTGCGGCCGGACAGGAACTTGTCTGCCCTGAATGCGGGGCACATTTCTTCGCCCCGTCCGCCGAAGAGCTTTCCTTCAACAGCCAGGGGGCGTGCCACTCCTGCGACGGCACAGGCACAGTCCGCACCGTGGATGAATCCACCCTCGTTCCTGACGAGAGCCTGAGCATTGATGAAGGCGCAGTCGCCCCGTGGAATACCCTGATGTGGTCGCTCATGACCGATGTCTGCAGGGAAATGGGTGTACGCACGGACATTCCGTTCAATCAGCTGACCGCCAAGGAAAGGGACATAGTGTTCCATGGGCCGGCGGAGAAAAAGCACATCTTCTACAAGTCAAAGAACACCAACCAGGCCGGAGAACTGGATTTCACATACTACAACGCCGTATATACCGTCGAGAATGCCCTTGCCAAGGTCAAGGACGAAAAAGGGATGAAGCGGGTGGAAAAGTTCCTCAAGACGGAAATCTGCCCGGACTGCGGAGGTTCCAGGCTTTCGGATGCGGCAAGGGCGCCTTTGGTACGGGGCATTTCATTGGCGGAAGCCTGCAGGATGCCTCTTTCCGAACTCGTAGTCTGGGTGGACGGCATTCCGGGGACCATGCCGGAAGAGATGCAGCCGATGGCCCGGAACATCTGCGAATCATTCCTTGACGCCTCACGCCGCCTGCTGGATCTCGGTGTCGGATATCTTAGCCTCGACCGCACAGCATCCACACTCTCCACCGGAGAAAGGCAGAGGATGCAGCTGGCCCGTGCAGTAAGAAACCGGACCACAGGCGTCCTCTATGTGCTGGACGAGCCTTCGATAGGTCTGCACCCCGCCAATATGGTCGGACTCGCCGGAGTGATGAAAGACCTGATAGCCGACGGCAATTCCATAATACTTGTGGACCATGACACGCAGATCCTGTCCGAAGCAGATCATCTGATAGAAATGGGCCCTGGAGCCGGTTCGGCAGGAGGAAATGTCATTGCAGAAGGGACAATAGAGGAAATCATACGCAACAGCTCTTCCAAGATAGGCCCGTACCTCTCCGGGAAGGCCGATATCCGCATACGGCAGGCAATTCCTGCCGGGGAGATTTTTGAAAATGGCCGTATCCACCTTTCCACAGGCCCGATACACACCGTCAAGGCTCTTGAAACGGACATTCCCAAAGGACGGCTCACGGTCGTAACCGGAGTTTCCGGCTCCGGCAAGACGACCCTTGTCCTTGAAAGCCTCATCCCCGGGCTGCAGGCCCACATAGCCGGCAACAGGCTGCCGGACCATGTGAAAGGCATCGAAGCGGAAGGCATAAGGCAGGTCAAACTGATTGATGCCTCCCCTATCGGAATCAACATCCGCTCCACCGTCGCCACTTATGCCAATGTACATGACGAACTGCGCAAGGTGTACGCAAAGACGGAAGACGCAAGGAAAGCCGGCTACAAGGACGGAGACTTCTCCTACAACACCGGCCGCCTCCGCTGCCCGACATGCGACGGCACGGGCGTAATCAGCCTCGATGTGCAGTTCCTCCCTGATGTGGATATCCCCTGCCCCGAATGCCGGGGCTCCAGATATGCCAAGGCAGCCGGTCTGATACGCCGCGAAAACGGCGCAGGTGCATACCATTCCCTTCCGGAACTGATGGACATGGACATAAACAGCGCCCTGGAAGCCTGCTACGACCTGAAGACAGTCCGGCAGCGTCTGACCGTGCTCCAGGAACTCGGGCTCGGCTATCTCACCCTCGGAGAACAGACCCCGGGACTTTCCGGCGGCGAAGCCCAGCGGCTGAAGCTCGCCAGTGAAATGGGAAAGGGGCAGGAAGGCTCCGTATTCGTCTTTGACGAGCCTACAATCGGCCTCCACCCGTCAGATGTCAGGACTCTCCTCCAAGTGTTCCAGAAACTCGTCAGCCACGGCGCCACAGTAGTCGTCATCGAGCATGACCTGGACATCATCCGCAATGCCGACTACATCATCGACATGGGCCCAGGAGGCGGCGAGGAAGGCGGCCGCATAGTCGCAGCCGGCACGCCGGAACAGATAAAGGCAGCGCGGGAAAGCATCACCGGCAGATTCATCTGACACAATAGGATTTATCCTGATATTTTAAACAATGGACTTCTTCGAAATCCATAAAAACGGTTCGAAGAATTCCCTGGTGCTGAGCATAATAAATTCGTCAAACTGACGTTATTTCATGTGGCGAATCAAAAAAAACTGAAAAAACATAAAAAATATTTGGAGAATTAAAGAGAAAGCCATACCTTTGCAATCCCGTTTCGGAAATGACTCAATATCCAGAGCGATTTCTGCCCGCGGGAATAACGGAAAGATTCGTTAGCTCAGCTGGTAGAGCACAACACTTTTAATGTTGGGGTCTTGGGTTCGAATCCCAAACGGATCACGGATGCGGTCTGCAAAAGACCCTTCACGACGCTTCCTTAGCTCAGTTGGTAGAGCACGATACTCTTAATGTTGGGGTCCAGGGTTCGAGCCCCTGAGGGAGCACAAGGGCGGAAGTTCAAACTTCCGCCTTTTTTCGTATCCCCAACACCGGACGGCATGGCAAGCAGGCCCCCCCTACCTTCGAGTTATTCCGCCCCAATTCGAGGCTTTGTGACATAGACAAGAAATTCTGTGTTGATTACGGTGTATGGCTGCAATCCGAATACCTAAATCCGCAGGGGAAAGTGATTGCACAGTCAACCGCATTTTCCTATTTCTGGTATCTCGGCATCATTCTGTCAAGAGCATGTCAAAAGGGCTATATAAAAAATAACCCGTGGAAATTGTTGAGCGACCACGAGAAGATACGGCAGCCGGAAGGCAAGCGTGAGTTTTTGACGCTTGAAGAAATCAACAAATTGGAAAA
>JADIMO010000034.1 GCA_017694755.1 Candidatus Cryptobacteroides merdavium | reverse complement strand
CAATGATACAGCCATAGTCCTGAATGTGATTCCCGGAGGTCCGTCGGAGAAGGCCGGCCTTCTGCAGGGTGACAGGATCATCATGGTGGACGAAAGGGTGATTGCCGGAAGCAAGACTCCGCAGGACACTATGGTGGGGCTGATGAAGGGACCTTCCGGCACCAAGGTCAAGATCACAGTAAACAGGGACGGCACTTCCATACCGTTCGAGATTACCCGTGGCAAGATACCTGTGCACTGCGTTGATGCAGCATTCATGGTGAATGACACCACCGGGTATATCAGGCTTTCCAAATTCACGAGGACTACTTTCAATGAATTTTCCGAGGCCAGGGACAAGCTTCTGTCCCAGGGAATGAAACGGCTTGTATTCGACCTCAGGGGCAATACAGGCGGATACTTTGACCAGGCATTGCTGCTGTGCAATGAATTCCTTGAAAAGGGGGCTCCTGTAGTATATATGGAGGGGCTTCACAGGAAGCGCCAGGACTTCAATGCGGACGGCAAAGGCATGCTCAAGGACATGGAGGTGTCAGTCCTGACGGATGAGTCCACGGCATCTTCAAGCGAGATTTTCTCCGGGGCCATCCAGGACAATGACAGGGGAGTGATAGTGGGCAGGCGCACCTTCGGGAAAGGGCTTGTGCAGGAACCGATCAATTTTACCGACGGTTCCGGGATAAGGCTTACTGTGGCGAGGTTCTATACTCCTTCAGGCAGATGCATCCAGAAGCCGTATTCGGATGATTATGCGTACGACATATACGAAAGATATGTGCATGGGGAGTTTACTGATGCGGACAGCATGAAGGTGGACAAGAGCATTGAATACCGTACTGCAGGCGGCAGGATAGTCTATGGCGGAGGCGGCATCATTCCTGACCTTTTCGTTCCGATGGATACTACGAAGGCCACTGATTTCTTTATAAAATGCAACAGGAAGGCGACTCAGATGCGTTTCGCTTCTGCAATGTTCGACCGTTACAAGGGAAGCCTGGCTCCGATTGATGATTTCGGAAAGCTTCAGATCTATCTTGACTCTCTGGACCTTGGCCGCCTTTTCCTTGAATATGCAAGGGATGTGGACGGGATCGTGCCGAAAAAAGGGGAATGGGAAAAGACTGAAAGTTATCTGCTCCCTCAGCTTTATGCTCTTGTGGGAAGATATTCACGGCTTGATGACGAAGCCTTCTACAGGTTTTACATCGGGATAGACGAGACGATAAAGGCTGCTCTCAATGCCCCGTCTGTCGTCAGTCTTGATTAAGATTGAATTGAATATAGGTCTGAAACAAAATGCCTGTACGGAGGATTTCCGGACAGGCATTTTTACTGTGCCACGAATCTGTATACGATTTCCCCGACTTGGTTATGCGGGGCGGTAGGGGATGCCGAGAATCTCGAAAGCCTTGCTGCACGGACGGCAAAATTCCTCAGGCATTCATCTCCGGAGGATACATCGTCCATGACTTTGGCATTTACTACTCGGCCGGAGTTGTCCACTGTAATTATGACAGTGACTTCTCCGCCTCCGATACATCTGTAGGCCGGAATCTTGAGTGTGCTTGCCTTGCGTCCGTCAAGAGTGTACGAAACTACCGACGGCCCTTTGTAGACCGGTTTTTCTGCATTGTCCGTCTGGTTCTGGACTGCGCTCAGGTCAACAGTTTCATTGCGCATGTCTTCCGGAGCAAGATCCTGCCTGTATCCGTTTGCAAGTTCTTCCTGTAGCCGGGCTGCATCCGCGTACAGTTTTTCGGCATCTGTGTTCCGGTCATCCTTCAGTATGGAGGATTCTGATGCATCTACGGCAATATTCCGGATTTCCTGCTGCTGTGGCATCCGGATATCTCCTCCATCCAGCATCCTGTCCAGTCTTTTGCTGATTTCGTCTTTGAACTCTTCTTCCTCAGCAAGCCTTTTTTCCTCCTCCTGCCGTGAGAAGTCGATGAGGTAGGAGGAATCACCCCTTATGGCGGAACTGAGAGTCCCTCCGAGCATTATAATGAGCACCACCAGATGGAATATCACTGTGATGTAAAGGCCTGCCTTGTCCTCCTTATGCATTCCGAGGACCTTCCCGATTTTGTCTGCAGCCACGGATATACTTCTGCCTGCCCTGGAAAGCGCCTGCCATATCCTGCTTGCCGCCACGGTTTTCATGGCGGCAGACAGGGAATTCCGTAGCCGGAATACTGTCCTTTTCAGGGAATTCCGTATTGCGGATATGTCCGGTGACTTTTTCAAATGCTTTTAATGCGAGTCAGTTATTTTTCTGTTGCCATGGCCTTTTCTATGGTGGCTGCAATTATTTCTATGGCAACCTTGTTATGGCCGCCCTGCGGAATTATGATGTCCGCATATCTCTTGCTCGGTTCGATGAACTGCAGGTACATCGGTTTGACTATCCGGCAGTATCTTTCTATGACGGCGGCCATGTCCCGTCCTCTTTCCTTGATGTCCCTGGTCATCACCCGCATCAGCCTGTCGTCGTCATCGGCATCCACGAAAATCTTTATGTCCATCTGCTTGCGCAGTTCTGCACAGGTGAAGATGAGAATGCCTTCTATTATGATGACTTCCGCAGGAGTGACTGTGATTGTCTCCGTCTTTGACCGGGAGCAGGTGAGATAGGAATATACCGGCTGTTCAATGGTCTTTCCCTGCTTGAGCTGTTCGAGCTGGCTTGTCAGCAGGGGAAAGTCTATCGAATCCGGATGGTCGAAATTTACTTTCTGCCTTTCTTCCAGCGGAAGGTGGCTTGAGTCTTTGTAGTACGAGTCCTGCGGCAGGACCACGACCTTTTCCTTAAGCTGTTCCGTGAGGGCCTTGACCACCGTGGTCTTGCCGGATCCTGAGCCACCGGCTATTCCTATCACCATCATCTGCTGTTGTCAGTTTAGTTGTAAATAATCAGTATTCTGCATTTTTCGGTGTCCTCGGGAACGGAATCACATCTCTGATGTTCCCCATGCCTGTGACAAAAAGCAGAAGCCTTTCAAACCCGAGCCCGAATCCGCTGTGCGGTGCCGAACCGAAACGTCTTGTGTCAAGGTACCATTCGAGGGTCTCTTTCTTCATGCCGAGCTCATTGATTCTTGCTTCAAGCTTTTCGAGTGAGGCCTCCCTCTCCGAGCCGCCTATGATCTCACCGATCTTCGGGAAGAGCACATCCATGCCGCGGACAGTCTTGCCGTCTTCGTTCTGTTTCATGTAGAAGGCCTTGATTTCCTTAGGGTAGTCAGTCATGATGACGGGCTTCTTGAAATGCTTCTCGACGAGGTATCTTTCATGTTCGCTCTGCAGGTCGACTCCCCATGATACAGGGAATTCAAACTTCTCCCCGGATTCTTCGAGTATCTTTATCCCTTCCGTATATGTCAGACGGACAAATTCTGTCTTCACTACACTTTCAAGCCTGGAAATAAGCTCCTTGTCGAACATGTCGTTGAGGAACTTCAGGTCGTCCATGCAGTTTTCAAAAGCATATCTTACAAGGTATTTGATGAAATCTTCTGCAAGCTCCATATTGTCTTCGATTTCATAGAAGGCCATTTCCGGCTCTATCATCCAGAATTCCGCCAGATGGCGCGGGGTGTTGGAGTTCTCTGCCCTGAAAGTAGGACCGAA
>JADIMO010000033.1 GCA_017694755.1 Candidatus Cryptobacteroides merdavium | reverse complement strand
AAATACTTGGAAAAATGAAATTGAATAAAATAATACTGATGCTATTCCCGGTGATGGCAGCCGTTCTCCTCGTATCCTGCAAGGAAGAGTGGCAGCCGGGGGCGGAAGCCAACTATTCCGGCATCAATGTGTATTTCGTGCAGCCGGAGACATATTATTCTCTGGATCCTGATGCAATGGAGATTACATTCACAGTCCAGAGGGATGATGCCCCGTATGAGGACCAGTATGTGCCGGTTACCCTCACTGCCGTGCATCCTGAGGCATTCGAGGCTCCCGAGCCTATATTCTTCGGGGAAGGGGAACTTGAGTCTGAGCTTACCATCTACTTTACGGACGACATGGAGCTTTTCAAGGACTACTCTTTCTCGCTTGCCATTGACGAGAACTATACCCAGCAGTACATGGAGCAGAGCGATTATCCGCGCATTGATGTGACTGTAATCAAGGAAGACTATGAGCCGGCATACCGCTGCCGCTATACATGCGGAGGAGTATATCTGGGCCTTATTTCCTGGTCTAATCCACAGGTAATGGTGGATCTTGAATATTCTGAAATCCTGGATGCCTACAGAGTTGACCTCTGGGGACACGGCACATATGTCAATTTCTCTGTTGATGAAGATGACAATCTTGTCCTTGACAAAACGACATTCAATACGGGAGAAGAATATGTGAACGGAGACGAGACCTTTGAAGTCATGGCGACTGTCAGCGGTGACTGTACATGGAATTCCCGTACAAGGATGTATACTTTCCCGTTCAATTACAGCTTCGGAGGCAATTCCGCCGGAGAATATGATGACCAACTTCAAGTATCCAGCGAATTATGAAAATGAAATTTACAAACATAGCAACTGTCACCGCCGCACTTGCACTGGCTGTATCGGCATGCAGCGTAGATCCGTTTGAGGACGGTGCCGGTCATGGGGCTCCTGATATGCCGGTAGGGAAGATTGTCAACACATCTTCCAATTCGGCAAAAGGTTCCATTCTTGTAAAACTCAATGACGCTTCCCAGGCAGATGCCCTGCAGACTCGGCTTGAGGAATGTGGAATTGTCGTAAGTCCTGTGTTCCAGGGGCTTACTGCTGCCACTACTAAGGCGGGCTCAGCAGAGAACAATCTTGCCAGATGGTGCAGGCTTGACTTCAGTGAATATGCCGACCTTGACAGCCTCGCGGCTGTCCTGTCCGGATATGAAGAAGTGGGAAGAGTACAGTTCAACACAAGGCTTAAACTGGCCTCTGACTGTCGCTCATATCCTGTGACATCTGTTCCGACCAAGGCAGACTTCAGTGATTTCAATGACCCTCAGCTTGCAGCCCAGTGGCATTATCACAATGACGGAAGTGTAGTTGCTTCCGCAAGGCGCGGCGCTGATGTCAATGTTGCTGACGCCTGGCGACTTGAGACAGGCCGTCCCGAAGTAATTGTCGCTATCATTGACCAGGGAGTGCAGTACAATCATCCTGACCTTGCCCAGAGCATGTGGGTCAATACTGCCGAACTCAACGGGACCTCTGGCGCTGATGATGATGAAAACGGGTATGTGGATGATATTTATGGCTATAACTTCGTCTCCAACTCAGGTGAAATCACATGGGCAAAACAGGGAGACAGCGGACATGGAACCCATGTTGCCGGGACTGTTGCCGCAGTCAACAACAATGGAACAGGAGTCTGCGGAATTGCCGGAGGTGACGGCTCTTCCGACAGCGGAGTCCGCATGATGTCGCTTCAGGTATTTGACGGAAATGCAGGCGGTACAGTAGATGTATCTGCTGCTGCCATAAGGTATGCTGCGGACAACGGGGCTTCAATAATCCAGTGCTCATGGGGATATGCTGCCGGAGCCTATCAGTCGGATGCCCAGTGGACTGCATCTGCGAGACTCGAGGCCGAAGCCCTTGAATACTTTCTCAACGGGGGGAAAACCGGAAAAGGAAACTGTTCTGCTATAACTGACGGCAACATTGCGATTTTCGCTGCCGGCAACGATTCAGACGACATGGCATCTTATCCGGGAGCGAGTCGCGGCTGCATATCCGTGACATCTTTTGCCAGTGACAATCTTCCGGCAAATTATACCAACTACGGTCCCGGCTGCAATATTGCGGCTCCTGGCGGAGAATATTATACAGGTGATACATATTACGATGAAACCTGTGTGCTGTCCACTATGCCTACTGAGTCAATCACCTCTGTCGGAGATGACGGTACAGTCACAAATACTCCTGCGAACTATGGGTATATGCAGGGCACATCGATGGCATGCCCTCACATGTCAGGTGTTGCGGCCCTCGGTCTTTCATACGCCCTTGACATGGGCAAGACATATACCAGAGAAGAGTTCATGTCGCTTCTGCTGACTTCTGTCAATGACATAGATTCATATCTTGTCGGTTCCAAGACCACTCTTATTGTCAATCCTGCGACCAATACAGGCTCAATCGGTGAACTTGATCTGGCTCCTTTCTACGGCCAGATGGGAACAGGTACAATAGATGCATGGAGAGTCCTGATGCAGATAGAAGGTACGCCGTGCCTTGTGGCCGAAGTAGGGAAATCCCAGAGGCTCAACCTTGACTCCGTGTTCGGCGGCGGTTCTGAAAACCTTACTTATCTCAGTGTGGAAATTTCCGATGACGACTATGATGCCATAGGCCTGATGACAGACCCTGTCATCAAGGGCGGACAGCTTCTCATCCAGCCTACCTACTATGGTTCAGCCAAACTGACCATCACGGCAATAGCAGGCGGCAGCCAGGTCGGCGGCGGAGCCAATATCGGAGGAATGGAGATTACCAAGGAGGTATCAGTCATTGCAAGAGGCATCAGCAACGGAAACGGCGGCTGGCTGTAATATCAAAACCGAAAAATTAAAATGAATATGAAAAGAATCCTATACATTCTGGCTGTCGCATTCAGCTGCATGGCACTCTCTGTTTCATGTCAGACTAAAGAAGAACCCGGCACTGATATTTCAGGAGTATGGCATCTTGTTGATACTGAAGGTCTCATTCTGGATCAGGAGCTTGATGTTGACATGTATGCAGTCTTCAACAGCGGCAATTTCGAACTCTATCAGCGAATCGGTCAGTCAGCCGGCAGATACTGGTACTATTCAGGTACTTACTCCACATCAGGAAATGTACTCACCGGCAGATATTCCGACGGCACAAGACTCGGAGGAGTCAGCGGCGAGGGCTATTCAATCTCTCTTGACGGCAGTACACTTTTCCTTACCTCAGTCTTTTCAGGAGAGGTCAGCGAATATGAACTCGTGGAGGAAGTTCCTTCTGAAATTGCCGACAGTGCCGTTCCGCCGGTCAAGTCCGCGGATGCTCCGGCTCCGGTACTTTAGCCATTGCCGTACCGGCCTTTTGAAATAGCTGTAAAGCAGAACTTAATTAATAGACACACTTAATTTTAGTATTATGGAAGCAAAAAAATTATTCGGCTATGCAGCGGCAATGTCCCTGCTCGCCTTCGGATTAGCGTCCTGCGAAGAACCTGAGAACCCAGGGAAAAACCCTACGCCAGGTCCATCAGCGACGGTCCGCTTTTCTGTTGAAGTCACTGAAGTGACAGAAACTTCCGCTAAAGCTGAAGTTACAGTAAGAGGTGATGAGGCTGCCACTTGGTATGCTTTCGTTACAGATGACCTTGACACTGGCGCAGATGTCCTCATCACATCCGCTGTCGGCGAACTTTCTGACATCGAGTCAGTCCTCAAGACCGGAAACGGCGAGGTTGAATTCACTGATCTTACTTCAGGCACAGACTACCGTGTCATTGTGACCGGACTTGCTGCCGACGGTACAGTATCAGGCAGGGCTGCAGATGAAGAATTCACCACTTCACGCGATCCTAATGTCTGGAATGTTAATCCGGACTGGAGTATCAGTTATGCTGGTCGCGGATCATATGAAATTCAGTCAGGTACAATGTATGGAGATAGAATTGACATCGTTATGCCGGATGATGATTTGAGCTACTATTATATTCTCCCAGTGTCTGTGACGGATTTCGATCAGGTGTATCACAGCAGTGTTGCAGCACTTGCAAATTCACTCATTGAAGAATTCAATACCATGATTGAAGAAAATAATACTGCATACCCTGATGATCCGGTCTTTATTACTGATCTGCTTTATTCCGGGGCAAATTCATGGATTATGGAACCACTTGCTAATGAGCAGCAGTATCTTTTCATGATTGGCATAGAACCGAACGGTGCTTATGGAGAAGGCCTTGGCCTTTATGCGCAGTCAGAGGCATTTACCCCTAATGTGGAAGAGTCTTCAGACGGATATAAGAAATGGCTCGGCGACTGGACTGTCTCAGGTACAGGCGTGCTATATGACGAAGAGACCGAAGCGACGAGTGAAGGAACCTGCTCCAATACTGTAACGATAGTTGAAAGTATACCGAACTATGAATATACTGTATACGGATGGCAGCAGGGACTTATGGGCTCTTATGGAGAGTCTGACGCAATAGGCTCCGTGGCAAGGTACGATGCTTCGACAGGGGCTCTGTCATTCGTTTCCAGTTCAGATCTCGGGCAGGTCGATACCGGCAGCTATGGTATGGGAACTGTCGAATTCCTCGGCTATTGTGACGGTACTTCTCTCGGTTATCCGGGTGAAGATGTCTCAATCAACGGTGAATATGACATAGCAATCGCAACAATGTCACCTGAAGGTACAGTAACTGTTACCCCTCAGAGTATTCCTCTGATGGGAGGACAAACTGTGACGCTGATAGGAATGCAGTACTATGCTCGGGTAACTGTAGGTGGAGAAAGTGGGCGTCTTTACTTCTCCGTAGCACATCCTCGTTTCTCCTACGGTGACTTTACAATGGTGAAAAACGACGCTTCCGGTGCAGACGCATCTTCTGCATCTGTCGCCCGTTCATCCGTAAGAATCGTGAAGAAAGAGGCTGCCGCCAGGACTTACTTCCCGATGAATTTCTCATACATGGTGAAATAAATCCATGCCGTGGGATGTCAAAAGTTCAGATGAAAATTTGATTTTGCAAATATGATTTGTGGAGGGTGGCGTTCATTTGTCACCCTTCACTTTTATCAGACATTTTTATCAGTCTATTATACTATTATAGGTCTATTTTATCAGTCTATTTTATCAGGACAAATATGAATATAATGAAACTTATCGCTGCATTCGCCTCCATGGTCTTGACCGCAGGAATGATTTGGGCACAGGATCTTCCGGATGTGAGTGTAGAGAACATGGACGGGGAGACCGTCAGCATCAGGGATGTGGTCCGGGGCAAGCCTGCTGTCATCTCATTCTGGGGAGTGACCTGCAAGCCGTGCATCACCGAGCTCAATGCCCTTAATGAAGTGATGGAGGAATGGCTTGAGGATGTAGACTTTGACATAATTGCGGTCTCAGTCGACGACAGCCGCTTCTCATCGCGTGCAAGGTCAATGGCACAGGGATATGACTGGCAGTTCAAGTGCGTCTTTGACAAGAACCAGGACCTCAAGCGTGCCATGAATGTGTCCCTTACCCCGCAGACTTTCATCGTGGATGCTTCGGGTAATATAGTCTATTCGCATTCCGGCTATACTCCGGGCAGCGAATATGAGCTTTATGACAAACTCATGGAAATCTCTGAATAATGGCTGGACTTATGAATACTGCGGCACGACCGTATACTGCGTCATTGCTGCAAGCTGCTGCAAGAGTGGTGTCGTATGCAGCTGTCAGGCTCTTCCTTGCGGTTTTTCTCGCGGCAACGGCGTCCCACGCCATGGATGCCCGTGAAAAGCGCAATTGGGGCACTCTGTCAGGCAGTCTCGAGTCGAACAGCATATATTATATGCATGATGCCGGCCTTGATCCATCGTCTTCGGTGAATCCGGACGACCGGTTCGGCACCAACAATTACCTGAAGCTGGACTATATGAACGGCCGCTTTTCCGCCGGACTCCAGATGGAAGGTTTTCTTCCGGCCCTTCAGGGCTATGACTATCTTGTATACGGCAACGGGCGCAAGGTGATTCTCGGGTCCAAGTATGTCAGCTGGCAGGATGACATGTACGGCTTCCGTGTCGGCGATATCTTCGAACAGTATGGCAACGGGCTCATTTTCAGAAGCTATGAAGACAGGGCTCTCGGCTTCAACAATTCGCTTGAAGGAGTCCACGGCAGATTCGACTGGAAAGGAGTGCATCTGAGCGCCATGTTCGGCAGACCGAGACTTTATCTTGAATATGCCGAATCCATGGTCAGAGGCGCAGACCTGTGCCTTTCGTTGTCAGAGATGACCGGATGGGACGCCGCAAGCCTCAGCATAGAGGGAAGCTATGTCAACAGGTACGAGAATCTTATGGAGAATGAGCTTTTCGCTGATCTGCTCACTACCAACAGCCTCGACATGTATTCCGCGAGAGCCAATTTTGACTGGAAAGGCCTTTCTGCCAAATTCGAGTATGCCGGCAAGAGCAAGGACCTCCCTGATGCCGCAAGCCGGGAAATGCTCACCGGAAATGCCATCCTCGCCGAGCTCGGATATTCCTACAGGAGATTTTCCGTGCTGGGCACATTCCGCCGCCTTGTCAATATGAACACGATGATTTCACTCAATGCCGCCGGAACAGGAAATACATTGAATTATCTGCCGGCTCTGACACGCCAGCACACATACATGCTGGCAAGCCTCAATCCTTATCAGGTGAATGCAAATGGGGAAATCGGCGGCCAGGCTGATGTCTATTACTCATTGCGGAGCAAGACGACCCGCTCGAAATACTGGAATTTCCATGTCAATTTCTCCACATACTATACCGATGCCTCCCATACGGGCGGCCGCTCGAATCTCCTGTGGAGAGACATCAACGCCGATGTGGAGAGGCAGTGGAACAAGCGGTGGAAGACTGCCGTGCTCGTCTCCATACAGGAGTGGAGCCCGTCCCACGGGATGCAGGAATCAACATACGCATCCAATATTTTCGTTGTGGACAACACTTGCAAGATCACCGATAAGATGTCGGTGCGTCTTGAACTCCAGTACCTGTATTCGGCCAATTACGAGAAAGACTGGATGGCAGGACTGCTTGAGTTCAACATGGCTCCTCACTGGAGCGTGACAATCAGTGACATGTACAACCATGGCTCTTCAGGGAAGCACTATTACAATGCCTCTGTTTCCTATACAAGGAAGAGTACCAGAATCCAGCTCGGATACGGCCGTGTACGCGCCGGCTATATCTGTTCGGGCGGAGTGTGCCGCTGGACTCCGGCATATACCGGAGCGAACCTGACGATTACTTCGTCATTTTAGACTGTCACTTCGTCATTTATTGAAATTTCGTCATTTATTGAATTTTGAAATCTAAACAAATACCAGATAATCATGAAACACCTGATTCTTAAAATTCTCTGTGCGGCAGCCGCAGCCGCTGCGATGATTTCGTGCACCGGCAAAGAGAATCCGGACCCTGCAGGCTCTTCCGGTCTTGAAATGAAGTCTTCTGCCTATTATATTGCTGCCGGTGGCAGTGATGTGGCATATCTTTCCGTATATTATGACGGAGTGGAGGTGACCGGCTCCCCGGACATCACGGTTTATATTGAGGAAAACGGAGAGACTTCGGTCTATGAAAGTACGGAATGGTCGTCAGCGGAGGAGTGTGAAGTGTCGTTCTATGCCGAATGGAACAATGAGACATCAGAGCCTATTGTCATAGCCGCAGTAAGCGGCATAGCAGAAGTCCCTGACGACCCTCAGCCAGATGAGTGGAGTCATTTTGTGAAGAATGCCCTCATGGTTCAGGGGACGAGCGTAGGCTGTGTGTATTGTCCGTATGTCATGGATGCCCTGGACAAATTCTACGGCAATGCCGCTTATTCCGAATATGCGGAACATGCTGTGCTCGCTGCGCTCCACCGCAATGTGAATGGGAATGACCCGATGAGCTCAAGCGATATTCTTAAAGTCATGGCAGCATTCCCGACCGCTTTCTATGGTGTCCCGAGCCTGATGTTCGACCTCAACGACAGGTCATATATCGGAAGCAATGCCACTCCGACACTCATTGCTTCATATATAAGCAGGTCAATTGAAAATGGCGCCGCCACCGCCATTGCCGCATCAGTCACCGGAACGGAAAGTGCCGGGACTGTCAGCGTGACCGCCAAGGTCAAGGTAGGTGAGACTGGAAGCTACAGAATCGCCGCATGGCTGCTTGAGGACGGTATTGAATATTTCCAGTCCAACAGAACAGAAATAGAGATGCCGAGTACTGTCACTCACAATAATGCCGTGCGTGCCGTCAGCTGCGTTTCTCCGGCCCAGGGAGAATATCTCGGCGGGAAAAAGGATCATGACGCGGAGACCGTCGTTGATTTCTCATGCGAGTTTGACATAAGCACGGCCAAAGTAGAGAACCTTTCCAACTGCCATGTCGTGATATTCGTGACGAGCCCGAATATGTCAGGCAGCAGCACTTTCTATCTTGACAATGCCGTTGACTGCGGCATCAACCAGCGCGTAGGCTTCCGGTATGAGTAGACGGCTTCCGGTATGAATAAATGGAGTCTGCGGGCGACAGCGGTCCATCTCTGAGATACGATGCCATCTCCGGATGCCATGTCTGATATGTGATGCCGTAGCCTGATATTTCCGGGACTGTCCGGATGACTTTATGACAAAATGTCAGCCCGTGCGGGCTGGCATTTGTTTTGATTATACCCTCCGTGGCTTCTGAGACATGTTTCCCCGAAGCCGGGGCAAGTGATTTGAATTTTCAGGATTTGAGTTGCTGCCGCAAGTTTTAAAAATTAAAATTCAAAATTATAAAGTCATGATCAAACCATTAGCAGACAGAGTATTGGTGGAGCCTAAGGAGGCCGAGACCAAGACAGCCGCAGGTCTTTACATTCCTGACACGGCAAAAGAGAAACCTCAGCAGGGGACAGTTCTGGCAGTCGGGCCGGGCAAGAAAGACGAGCCTATGGAGGTTAAAGTCGGTGATGTCGTCCTTTATGGAAAGTATGCCGGCACAGAGGTCACGGTCGACGACAAGAAGTACCTCATCATGAAACAGTCTGACATTTTCGCAATACTTTAATAATAAGGAGAAAAAATTATGGCAAAAGATATAAAATTCAATGTCGATGCCCGCGCCCAGATGAAGGAAGGCGCTGACGCACTTGCAAATGCAGTCAAGGTTACACTCGGTCCCAAAGGCCGCAATGTCGTTATAGACAAGAAATTCGGCGCACCTCAGGTGACAAAGGACGGTGTCACTGTAGCCAAGGAAGTCGAGCTTGAGGACAAGTTCGCCAACATGGGCGCCCAGATGGTGAAGGAAGTCGCTTCCAAGACCAACGAGCAGGCCGGTGACGGTACTACCACAGCCACTGTCCTTGCCCAGGCCATCATCAATGTAGGTCTGAAGAATGTGACTGCGGGTGCCAACCCTATGGACCTCAAACGCGGTATCGACAAGGCAGTTGCAGCCGTTGTAGCCGAACTCAAGGCACACAGCCAGGCTGTAGGCGACGACTACTCCAAGATAGAGCAGGTCGGCACAATCTCCGCCAACAATGACGGCTACATCGGCAAGCTCATCGCCGACGCCATGTCCAAGGTAAAGAAGGACGGTGTCATCACCGTTGAAGAGGCCAAGGGTACGGAGACTGAGGTCAAAGTCGTTGAAGGAATGCAGTTTGACAGAGGATACATCTCTCCTTACTTCATGACCAACGGCGAGAAGATGGAGTCAGTCCTCGAGGAGCCTCAGATTCTCATCACTGACAAGAAGATTTCCACAATGAAGGATCTTCTTCCTATCCTCGAGCCTATCGCCCGTGAAGGCCGTTCACTCCTCATCATCGCCGAGGATGTTGACGGAGAGGCCCTGACTACACTCGTTGTCAACAAGCTCCGCGGCACATTGAAGATAGCAGCTGTCAAGGCTCCTGGCTTCGGCGACCGCCGCAAGGAAATGCTTCAGGACATTGCCACTTTGACAGGTGCAGTCGTAGTGTCAGAAGAAAGAGGCTTCACTCTTGAGAACACTACTCCTGATATGCTCGGAAAGGCAGAGAAAGTTGTCATCACCAAAGAAAATACTACCATCGTCAATGGAGCCGGCAACAAGGCCGACATCGCCGAGAGGGCTGAACTCATCAGAAAGCAGATTTCCACTACAACTTCTGACTATGACAGGGAGAAACTTCAGGAGCGTCTCGGCAAGCTCGCCGGCGGAGTGGCAGTCCTCTATGTGGGCGCCGCAACCGAGGTCGAGATGAAGGAGAAGAAAGACAGGGTGGAGGATGCCCTCAATGCAACCCGTGCCGCAGTTGAGGAAGGATTCGTCCCGGGCGGCGGAGTAGCATATGTCCGCGCAGCCGAGGCCCTCAGGAACCTCAAGGGTGACAACGAGGACGAGACTACAGGTATCCACATCGTTGCCCGCGCCCTTGAAGAGCCTCTCCGCCAGATTGCAGCCAATGCAGGTGTTGAAGGCAGCGTGATTATCCAGAAAATCCGCGAGGGCAAGGATGACTTCGGCTACAACGCCAGGACAGACGAATTCGTCAACATGTACGAGGCCGGCGTCATCGACCCAACCAAGGTATCCCGCGTTGCCCTTGAGAACGCCGCTTCAGTGGCTGGAATGTTCCTCACCACAGAATGCGCCATCGCCGAAATTCCTGAAAAGGAACCGGCCCCAGCAATGCCAGCAGGCGGAATGGGCGGCATGATGTAATAATAAAGGGCATGATGCGGCAATAGG
>JADIMO010000032.1 GCA_017694755.1 Candidatus Cryptobacteroides merdavium | reverse complement strand
GTTTCATACGAGTTCCAGACCAAGGCAGGGAACCTGCTCGGCAAAAATGCCTTCAGGATATTCCTTACTGTAAACGGCTGTCTTGCGCCTCTTCTCATAGGCACTGCAGTAGGCACCTTTTTCACCGGCTCTGACTTTACCGTGAACAAGGAGGCGGTGGGGGACAGCCTTGCTCCCGTGATCAGCGTATGGGGCAGCGGATGGCATGGCCTTGAGGCTGTCACGGACTTCAGAAACCTGCTCCTCGGCCTGGCGGTAATGTTTCTTTCCGCCACGCTCGGATGTCTTTATATGATAAACAACATCAATGACAGGGAACTTGTTTCCAACATCAGGAAGAATCTTCCGTGGGCGGCAGGCTGCTTCGTATTGTTTTTCGTCGCTTTCATGACGGCGATTCTCCTTTCCGATGGATATGCAGTGGACGCCTCAGGGACTGTATTCATGGAAAAATACAAATATTGGCACAATCTGCTGCAGATGCCGGCCGTACTTGTAATCTTCCTTGTCGGAGTCCTCGGTGTCCTTTACGGCATTGCCAAGACAGTTTTCAAGGACGGATACCGCCGTGGAATATGGTGGACCGGTGCCGGCACCGTATTTGCCGTCATGGCGTTGTTCATGCTGACAGGATACAACGGGACGGCATATTATCCTTCATATTCAGACCTTCAGAGCTCGCTGACCATATCCGGGAGCTGTTCAAGTGAATTTACCCTGAAGGTCATGACCTATGTCTCATTTCTGATACCTTTTGTTCTGGCATACATTATATATGCCTGGAGATCAATGGACAGGAAATCCATTACGGCTGAAGAGATGGAGATTTCGGAAGACAAGTATTGATTAAGACAATAAAAAATGAAAATTCTTAAAGTATCATTTGCTGTCATGGCGCTGCTTATGGCTTTCCAGCAGCCTATGGATTCGAAACAGACTGAAGAGAGAGACGGTTTGAAGGTGGTGTCGTTCAACATCAGGAACGGAGAAGCCAATGACGGTACGAATTCATGGCGGTACCGCTGTCCGGCAACAATCTATATGATTGAGGACCAGAAGCCGGACATCATGGGTCTGCAGGAGGCTTACAGTTATCAGGTGCTGTTCATCACTGAGAATCTTCTGGACTACAAGGCAGTCGGAGTGGGCCGCGAGGACGGCAAGAAGGAAGGGGAGCATATGTCCATCCTGTACAACAAGAAGACGGTTTCCCTGAAGAAATGGGGTACATTCTGGCTTTCCGAGACTCCGGACGAGCCTTCCCAGGGTTGGGACGGGGCATGCCGGAGGACAGCAACCTGGGCACTGATGAAGGACAGGAAAAGCGGGAACAGTTTTCTGTATGTGAATACCCATCTTGACCATGTGGGAAAGGAAGCGCAAAAGAACGGTCTTGCCCTCATCATGTCAAGGATAAGCGGGATCAACAAGGATAATCTTCCTGTAGTTCTTACCGGTGACTTCAATGTAAGGCCTGATGACCCGGTGCTCACTGAACTTGACAAGACAATGAAAAGTGCCAGGGCGACTGCAGCCAAGACGGATTCCCATGACACTTTCAACGGATGGGGAAAAGGAGACGGTGTAATAGACTATATCTATTATTCCGGATTCAGTTCATGTCCTGAATTTGAGACAATAGTGAAGAAATATGCCGACAGGCAGTTCATTTCGGATCATTTCCCGATATCCGCCATATTGGAATTCTGATTTTCAGACATTCCGTCAGGTGTATGGACGGGTTCCTTGTCATTTGAAAAAGGGGGTGAATCGTAAGTGAACGTCATCCCCTTTTTCCTTGTTTTCGGGAGTCAACCTCAGCTCCCTTATTTGCATTTCTGTGTGGTCAGCCATGACTCATTTCCTTGAACTGCATCCGGTCCATGTTTCTTTTTGCATTCCTGTGGATCAACACTGAGTCCTTTTCATTTTTTCAGGACCTGGTATTTCGTGATTCCCATTTCTTTCAGGTCCTCGATGAGGGGCAGGGTCACTGAAATCTGGAACTTCCTTGAAAGGAATTCGATGTTGAACTTTGTCTGCGGGTCATATAGGAACATGGTGAGCGGCACACCTCCCTTGTTCTTCTTGACAAGATTGACAAGGTGTTCCCTGAACGAACTGTTCAGCATAGGAGTTGAAACATATATGGCGAAACCTTTGATGTATGTCTCCACCACATTTCCGAGATGTATTATCTTCTTTATCTTGAAATCATATGGAGGATCACCCTTTTCTTTTCTGTCTTCCGGCTTCCTGAAATATTTTTCGTCTATGCGGCCTTCTATATATACTGCGGAATTCTGTTCAAGCCCGCCCTTGAATGCCTCTATTTCCTTTCCGTTCAGGGATATTTCATAACTGCCGTCGAAATCTTCTATAAGCGCCCTCAGAAACGGTCTTCCAAACCGGTTGGTGCCTGACGTCACCGATGTGATGAAACCGCCTATATTCACGTTTTGAGGGGATTTTTCACGGTCGCACTTGGCTATCATCGTGCTGAGTTCGCTTAGGTCGCATGTGGTGAAGTTCTCTATTTCGAAGGCATATCTGTCCAGAGGGTGCGACGACAGATACATCCCTACAAGTTCCTTTTCCTTGTGCAGCATTTCCAGCACATCTTCGTCGCCCTGCATTTCAGGCATTACCGGTCTTGTAGGCTTCACTTCCTCCATCCCTCCGAAGAGACTTCCGGCTTCGTCCATGGTGTCTTTTTTATACAAGTCCGCATATCTCACCAGGGCATCGAGGAAAATGTCTCCTGAAGAGCATGGAAGGGTGTATTGCCGCCTGTTGTAGCCGAAGCTGTCGAAGGCTCCCGAATACAGCAGCGAGTCGTATGCCTTTCTGTTGACGATTCCAGCCATCCTTTCCGCGAAGTCAAAGATATCGGAGAACTGGCCGTTTTCCTCCCTCTCCTTCAAGATTGCTTTCACGATATTGTCCCCGAATCCCTTGATGCCGCCGAGCCCGAAGCGGATGTTGCCTTCCTTGTTCACGGTGAACCTGGCGTCACTCTCGTTTATGTCCGGATTGAGTACCTTGATCTTGGACTTCTTCGCGTCGTCCATGATCTTCTTGATTTCATCGAGGTTGGAGAGGTTCTTGCTGAGGTTGGCAGCCTGGAATTCGGCTGGATAGTGCGCTTTAAGGTAGCCTGTCTGGTAGCTCACCCATGCATAGCAGGTGGCGTGTGACTTGTTGAAGGCATACTGGGCGAATTTCCTCCAGTCACCCCATATCTTCTCCAGCACAGGTTCCGGATGGCCGTGCTCTATCCCTCCCTTTATGAACTTGTCGTGCAGGGATTCGAGCACATCCAGCTGCTTCTTTCCCATGGCTTTGCGCAGCTTGTCCGCCTGTCCTTTGGTGAAGCCCGCGAGCTTCTGTGAGAGAAGCATGACCTGCTCCTGGTAGACAGTGACTCCGTATGTGTCCTGGAGGAATTCCTCCATTTCAGGAAGGTCATATTCTATCTTTTCACGACCCTGTTTCCTTTCTACGAATGAAGGAATATAGTCCAGAGGCCCCGGCCTGTAGAGGGCATTCATGGCTATCAGGTCCTCAAATCTCGTCGGCTGGAGCTTCTGGAGCCACTGTTTCATGCCTTCAGACTCGAACTGGAACACGCTCGTGGTGTCACCTCGTCCGTAGAGCCTGTATGTCTCTTCATCGTCAATAGGTATCTTTTCTATATCGATGTCGATGCCGTGGCGTTTCTTGATGTTTTCAAGGCATTCCTTGATGATGGAAAGGGTCTTCAGGCCGAGGAAGTCCATCTTAAGCATTCCTACGTCCTCAATGAAGCATCCTTCGTACTGTGATACCCATACATCTTCGCCTGTGGCCTTGTCCGAGGCAATGCTGATGGGAATATAGTCAGTGAGGTCGCCGCGGCCGATGATCATTGCACAGGCGTGCACACCTGTCTGCCTGATGCATCCTTCGAGTTTCACTGCATATTTCAGTACATCCCTGGTAAGTTCAGAGCCGTTTTCGTATTCATTCTTCAGTTCAGGAATGTATTTTACGCAGTTGGACAGTTTCGGCTTGAACTCTTTCTTGACTTTTCTGGTCACATATCTCTTTCTGACTGATATCTTCTCTCCAGGGTGTTCCGGATCATCCTTTTCAACTGTCTTTACGGTCACCTTTTCCTTGGATCCAGGTTCTTCATTTTCAGTAAGTTCCACTTCTTCCTCCACTTCTGCCTCAAAAGGCTTGTCCGGAATCATCTTGGTGAGCTTGGCTGACTCGTCCATAGGCATGTTGGTGACACGGGCTACATCTTTAATTGCCATTTTTGCGGCCATTGTTCCGAATGTCACGACATGTGATATGTGGTCCTTGCCGTATGTGTCTTCGACATATTTGAATACCCTGTAACGTCCGTCATCATCGAAGTCGATGTCTATATCAGGCATTGAGATACGGTCCGGGTTGAGGAAACGCTCGAACAGGAGCTGGTACTTTATCGGGTCTATATTTGTGATTCCCAAGCAGTATGCCACAGCGGAGCCTGCCGCCGAACCGCGGCCCGGTCCTACAGATATCCCGTTGCGCCGTGCTGCAGCGATAAAGTCCTGCACGATGAGGAAGTAGTCCGGGAATCCCATTCGGCAGATGGTCTTCAGCTCGAAGTCAATTCGCTCCGCCTGCTCGGCATTCAGTTCGCCGTATCTCCGTTTGGCACCCTCATAGCAAAGATGGCAGAGATATGCCACAGAATGCGTGAAAGCCACCCCTCTGTCGTTCCCGTCCTTGTCGCATCTTCCCGCGTCTATCACATCCTTGTATTTTTCAAGATATGTGTCCACGTCTTTCAGGAAGGATTCCTCTATCTTGAATATCGGCAGCACATGTCCGCGGTCGATTTCATATCTTTCGATCTTGTCGCATACCTCGATCGTGTTTGTGATGAATTCCGGATGGTCCGGAAAGAGGGCCAGCATTTCCTCTTCGCTCTTGATGTACTCCTGCTGGGTGTAGCGGAGCCTGTCGGTGTCGGTCAGATAGGCGTTTGTCGTGAGGCAGATCAGCCTGTCGTGGGCCGGTCCGTCCTCTTTTCTCACGAAGTGGGCATCATTTGTGGCCACGATCTTCACTCCGGTCTTCTTCGAGAGTTCGATGATTCCTTCAAGGGCTATCTTCTGCCTTTCATAGACTTCCTGCGACTGTCCGGGAACCTCTGTCTTGTGCAGCTGGACTTCAAGGTAATAGTCATCCCCGAACACTTTCTTGTGCCATTCTATCGCTTTTTCTGCCGCAGCCATGTCGCCCGCCAGAATGTTCCTCGGCACCTCTCCGGCTATGCAGGCCGAGCAGCATATCAGGTCCTTTGAGTATTTCTCCACCACTTCATGACTTACCCTCGGCTTGTAATACATGCCCTCGATATGGCCGGTGGACACTATCTTCATCAGGTTCTTGTAGCCGTTGTAGTTCTTCGCCAGGAGGATAAGGTGGAAATATGACTTGTGGTCCTTGTCCTTCAGCTTGTGGTCATAGTGGTTTGAGACATAGATTTCGCATCCCACTATCGGCTTCACGTCCGGATGCTTCTTCGCGAATTTGAAGAACTCCTTCACCCCGTACATGTTGCCGTGGTCCGTGATTGCAATCCCGGGCATCCCGAGCTCATCCGCCCGGTTGAACAGGTTTTCTATGGACGACTGCCCGTCCAGTATCGAATATTGCGTATGTACATGAAGGTGAACGAATGACATGGTAACTGGTTTATTTTTTGTGATCGGTTCGGATGGACGACAAAGATACTGAAAAAAGGTCTATGCTGATGCGGGGGTATCGCTTTGTTGAAAACTTTCCTGATGATGTCCAATATGAAAAAAAGGGCGACCGTTTTGGCCGCCCTTTTTCATGTATGAGGGTAAATTATTTTCTGTTCTGAGTCTGTGCCGCCTTGGCTGCTTTCCTCTTTTCTGCCCAGCAGGTCACGTCATACATGAGAGGCGTGGCGATGAAGAGGGATGCGTATGTGCCGACTGCAATACCGAGGATGAGGGCTACGGCAAGACCCCTTATGACTTCACCTCCGAAGATGGCAATGGCAACCATGACTATGAGGGTGGTCAGAGAGGTATTCATTGTACGGGACAATGTGCTGTTGAGGGCCTCGTTGGCATTTACATCAAGCGGCATCTTAGGATGCAGCGTCTTGTATTCACGGATACGGTCAAATATGACCACCGTATCGTTGATGGCATAACCGATGATGGTCAGCACGGCCGCAATGAAGGTCTGGTCGACATCAAGGCTGAAAGGCAGGATGCCGGAGAAGAGGGAGAAGAAGCCGATCACGATGATGGCGGTATGGGCAAGACCCATGACTCCTCCGAATCCCCAAGTCCATTTTTTGAACCTGAATGCTATATAGACGAAGATTGCGAACAGAGCTATGATGACAGCAACTATCGCGTCTCTCTTCATGTCGTTTGCAATGGTAGGGCCGACCTTGTCGGAACTGATGATACCGTTTGGATTCTCAAGGGTCGATGTGAATTCACTCAGGGTGAGATCCTCTGCGAAGAACCCTTTCAATGCATCATACAGTATCTGCTCAACTTCTGCATCCACTTCTGTGGATTCCTCGGCTACCTTGTACTGGGTGGTGATCTTCATCTGGCTTTCACCTCCGAACTGCTTCACCTCCACAGCTGAACCGTAGTTCTGGCTCTGGTCGGCTGCATCGGCTGCACTGAATGCTGCGATGGTGGCCTCCCTGACATCTTCTGCGGATACCGGCTGGTCAAACCTCACGACGAAAGTACGGCCTCCGGTGAAGTCCACACCGTATGTGAATCCCTTGGTGAAGATCGACACAATGCAGATGATGATTACAATGCCTGAGATTGTATAGGAGTATTTCCTCTTGTTTAGGAAGTTGACATGCGTGTTCTGGAGCAGGTTGCGGGTGAACTTGTTGTCGAATGTGATGTTCTTGCCCTTTGCGATCCTGTCATCGAAGATAAGCCTTGATATGAAGATTGATGTCAGTATCGAAGTGATGATACCGATGATCAATGTGGTTGCGAAGCCCTGTACAGGACCTGAACCGAAGATGAAGAGCACGATACCAGTGATGATGGTAGTGAGCTGTCCGTCGATGATGGCTGAGTATGCGTTTGAATAACCGTCAGCCACAGCCTTGCCGAGACCCTTGCCTGAGCGCAGTTCTTCCTTGATGCGTTCATATATGATCACATTGGCATCCACCGCCATACCCAGAGTCAGGACGAGACCGGCGATACCAGGCAGAGTCAGCACTGCTCCGAATGAAACGAGCGAACCGAGAAGGAGAAGCACGTTGCAGAGCAGGGCGACATCGGCCACGAGACCTGCTCCGTGATAGAAGAATGCCATGTAGGCAAGCACGAGCAGGAAGGCGATGAGGAATGAAATGAGACCGGCATTGATGGATTCGGCTCCGAGGGACGGTCCCACAACCTGCTCCTGAATGATGGTGGCAGGTGCAGGAAGCTTACCTGACTTGAGGACATTTGCAAGGTCCTCAGCCTCTTCGAGTGTGAAGTTTCCTGTGATTTCAGAGCTTCCGCCTGTGATTTCTGTATTAACTACAGGATATGAATATACCATTCCGTCGAGGACGATGGCTATCTGTTTCCCGATATTGTCCTTGGTCATCCTTGCCCAGATGTTGGCGCCTTCGGCGTTCATGGTCATGGATACATGAGGGTTTCCGCCGCTGTTGCCATACTGTACGCGGGCATCAGTAACGACTCCGCCGTCAAGCGGTGCCTGGCCGTCGCGGGATGTGGCTTTGATGGCCACGAGTTCGTATGTGTTGCCTCCCTCTATGTATGAAGAAGGCTTCACTGTCCAGCATGCCCTGAACTCGGCAGGGAAGAGAGCCTCGATCTGAGGCATCTTCAGCCAGCGGTTGATCTTGGCTGTGTCGGCATAGCTTGCATATCCGATGCAGGCTCCTGTAGCAAGCCTTCCGTTGAACATTGCGGGCTGGAGTGCCGCAAAGAGCGGATTTGCTTTCTTATACTGTTCGTATTCCTGTGCATCGGCAGCCTGATTCTGCAGCTCCTCGGAAAGGAGGGAGTCCACGGAAGTTGTTTCTTCTGAAGATGCAGCAGCTTCTTCTGTCGTATTTTCTGACGGAACAGCTTCGGCTTCTGCGTTTTCTGTCTCAAGAAGCTGTGCAATGGTGCTGTTGGCTTCCTGCAGGAACGGGAATATTTCGCTGTTGTCGTAAGTTGCCCAGAATTCAAGAGATGCAGTGCCCTGAAGGAGCTTTCTCACACGCTCTGGCTCTTTCACGCCAGGGAGTTCGACAAGTATCCTTCCGCTGTTTCCGAGCTTCTGGATGCTTGGCTGTGTCACGCCGAAGCGGTCAATACGGTTTCTCAACACGTTGAATGAGTTGGAGATGGCGCTTTCCGCCTCACCTCTGATGACGGTGATTACCTCATCGTCAGTGGATTCAGGCTTGATCTTGTCCCTCATTTCGTAAGTACCGAAAATCTGGGCAAGTCTCTGTCCGTTTCCGACTTCGTTCCATGCCTCCTGGAAAAGGGTGATGAAATCAGCCCTTGAAGTCACGCTGCGCTCGCTTGCCAGAGCAAGGGCCTGTGCAAATTCCGGGGACTGGTTGTTTCCGGAGAGAGCTTTCACGAGGTCTTCAAGCTGCACCTGAAGCATCACGTTCATACCTCCCTTCAAGTCAAGTCCAAGGTTTATCTCCTTTTCCTTCACATCCTTGTAAGTGTAGCCGAAATAGACCTTCTCGGTTGATACAGAGTCAATGTACCTCCTGTTCTGCTCCTTTCTGATGGAGTCAAGGTAGAATGCCTTGTCTTCATCGGCAACTTTGCCGAATGCAGTTGACTTCTGCACCGCCTGTACGGCCTTCTCCGCGTATTTCTCCGCCCTGTTTTCCTGGATACGGGTCACAAGGGTGAAAGAAAGTTGCCAGAGACAAACCAAGGCCAGAATTATCGCCACAAATCTGATAGCACCTTTACTTTGCATAATGTTTGTATTGTTAAATAATTTATTTGTTTCAAATAAATGACCGCATGCCGTGTGCGGAGGCATTTCGCCGGCCTGACGCAAAATAGGGCACAAATTTACTATTTTTTTCTTATAAATAAAGTATTTCTTATTTTTGTTGGTTGGAAATGAGCAAGAAAAGAAATATGAAATTTTATATCTCAGGGCTTTTGGCGGTGATCTGTTCCGTCTTTTATGGCGGACAGGATCTCATTGCGCAGGAAGACCGGACAGGAGTTCTTGTCAGTCAGGCAGATTCATTGAGGTTGGAATATAAGTTTGCCGAATCCGTCGATGCCTACAGGGAGGCTCTGGCGTCTTCGTCTGATTCCTTGGTCCGGATGGATATAGAGGATAAGCTGCTTTTAGGAGAGAATGGAGTCAACATGTCCGGCTTTGTCAGTACCCCATCGGTCGTGGCGAGACATAAGTTCCCGCTTGACGGGTTCTATCTGTATTACCCTCTTCAGGACAGGAGCTGGAGGCCGGTTCCGAATCCTCTCGATACTTTGGGCCGTCATCCGTTCAGCAGGGCTTCATTCGTTCCGGAAGGCAGCTGTGAAATATATTTTTCCGCTCCGGATCAGGCCGGGGCAATGAATATCTACAGGACTGAATTCAAGGATACCGCATGGAGCATTCCTGCCTTGCTCAATGAAGAGATGACTTCATCTTCAGACGAGATATATCCGATGCTTTCCTCTGACGGGAAGACCCTTTTCTTCGCATCTTCAGGTCTTTACGGTGTGGGAGGATACGACCTTTACATGTCTTCCTGGGATGAGGGCAAGGGAGAGTGGGGAGTGCCGGTGAACATGGGTTTCCCTTATTCTTCCCCTTATGATGATTTCCTGTTCATCAACACCCCTGACGGTAAATATTCTATCTTTGCATCCAACAGGGAATGTTCCTCCGACAGCGTCTATGTGTATGTCCTGGAATACGACAGCATGCCGGTCCGCAGGGAGATCCGGGATGCGGCTGCCCTCAAGGAGCTGTGCGGTCTTGTCCCTGCCGGAGACTCTGCCGGCGTGGACGGTGGGGCTTCAGTGTCCGGTGCGCCGATACCTGAAAGCGTGGATACGCGCCGATACATGGAGAAAATGTCTGAAGTCAGGGTTCTCAAGGATTCGCTTTTCAACTGCATGTCACAGCTGGACAGGAGCCGGGCAGCCATCGCGGCTGCATCTGACGAGAGCGAGCGGGGCCGGCTTGAGGCCCTTCTCATGGAATATGAGGCCTTGATCCCGGTGCTTCAGGATACATTGAACAAGGCCGCTGCCGGTCTTCAGAAGATAGAAATGGAGTTCCTTTTCAACGGGGTCGTGATAGATCCTGACAAGATCGAGGCTGAGGCCGACAGGGAAGTTGTAGGAGCTTCATCCGGCTTTGCATTTACCGAAATGACCCCAGGAGAACCTCTTTCCATGAAGTTCGAAGTGCCGGAGAAGAAATTCGACTATTCTTTCATGGTACTTCCGGAGGGAAGGTTTGCAGAAGACAATACTGTGCCTGACGGCCTTGTCTACCAGATCCAGATATTCACTCTGTCGCGTCGTGCCACGGTAGCGCAGCTCAACGGCCTTTCACCTGTATTTGAGTTCCGTACCCCTACAGGAAAGTATATCTACAGGGCAGGGGTCTTCAGGACATACAATGATGTGCTTTCCAAGCTGAATGCGGTCAAAAAGGCCGGTTTCAAGACGGCTTATATCGTGCCTCTGAAGGACGGGCAGGTGATCAGGATGGCCGAAGCAAAGGCGATTGAGTCCTCATCCAAGCCTGTATACCAGCTGCAGATGGTTCCGTCAGACGGAACATTGCCTGAAATCGCTCTGCAAGCCGTCAGCCAGTCAGGTGCGAAAGATGTGGCAAAGATGGAACAGGACGGGAAGACCGTTTTTGCGGCAGGACCATTCTATAGCCTCCGGAAGGCCGAGGAGACGGCAGCGGCTGTAAGGGCTGCCGGAGTTCCGGAAGTTTCCGTAATAAAAATTGGAAATATCTCTTCAAAGTGATAAATTTGTTTCTGATATGGCATTCATAATAATACTGATAGCAGTAGGTCTCGTGCTGATGCTTGCCGAGATTCTTCTGATTCCGGGAGTAGGTGTTGCTGGTATTCTGGGCCTCATTTCTCTCGGCGGCTCCTGTTTCTATGCATTCCATGAATTCGGTCCTGAGACAGGAACAATCGTCACTGTCGTAAATGTTGTTCTCCTTGTCGCCCTTACGGTCTATGTACTGAGGGCCAAGACATGGAAAAAACTAGCCTTGAATACCAATATTGATTCCAAGATCCAGTTTTTCGATGAAAATACCCTTGCTGTGGGCGATACAGGCAAGACTATTACCCGGCTTGCTCCGATGGGAACAGCAAAGATAGGTGAGAACAGCTATGAGGTAAAGTCCCTTGAAGGTATCATTGATCCCGGGACGGAAGTCGAAATTGTCATGATTGAGGACAACAGGATATATGTAAAGCCGGTAGAGAAGGATTTTTAAATTTATTATAATTATTATTGAGAATATGGCAATGGTTGCAGTATGGGTTGCCGTCGCAATAGTCGGCCTCATCATCTTTCTGTGGTTTTTCCCTATTACCCTATGGTTCCAGGCCCTCATTTCAGGCGTGAGGATTTCGCTTATCCAACTGGTTCTCATGCGTTGGAGGAAAGTTCCTCCCGGAACAATCGTGATGGCCATGGTCACCGGAACGAAAGCCGGTCTGAAGCTGGACGCAAATGAACTTGAGGCCCACTATCTTGCCAAGGGTAATGTCCCTAAGGTGGTCAATGCCCTCATTTCCGCCGACAAGGCCAACATAGCCCTCGATTTCAAGATGGCCGCTGCCATCGACCTTGCAGGCCGCGATGTATTCGAAGCCGTGCAGATGTCCGTCAATCCTAAGGTCATCAATACCCCTCCTGTTACAGCCGTGGCCAAGGACGGCATACAGCTAATAGCCAAGGCAAGGGTTACAGTCCGTGCCAATATCCGCCAGCTTGTCGGAGGTGCAGGCGAGGAAACCGTTCTTGCAAGGGTGGGCGAAGGCATAGTTTCAAGCATCGGTTCCGCCGAAAGCCACAAGCTTGTCCTTGAGAATCCTGATTCTATCTCGAAAGTCGTTTTGAACAAGGGGCTTGACTCCGGTACTGCTTTCGAGATTCTCTCCATTGACATCGCAGACATCGACATCGGAAAGAACATCGGCGCCGTCCTCCAGATGGACCAGGCAGAAGCCGACAAGAATATAGCCCAGGCCCGCGCCGAGGAGCGCCGCGCCATGGCCGTCGCCCAGGAGCAGGAAATGAAGGCCAAGGCCCAGGAAGCCCGCGCCAAGGTCATCGAGGCCGAAGCCCAGATTCCTCTTGCCATGGCCGAAGCCTTCCGCACCGGCAACCTCGGCATCATGGACTATTACAAGATCAAGAATATCCAGGCCGACACCGACATGCGCGAGAATATTGCCAAGCAGTAGCCGTCATTCCTTTTCATCCGGTAACATCGCATTGTTTACTGTCTGTACGGCAGATGTCATGACAGGTTTAAGAAGCCTTGTCTGACAGGTTGAACGGAAAGTGACCGGCAAGTTAAAAATTTATTTGGCAGAAAGGAAGATTTAAGTTAACTTTGTCGTCCCGTTTCAGAAGCGGATCGCATTTCCGTTTCAAGATCGGGACGACTTCAGTTTACTCCTGGTGAGATGGGTGAGTGGCTGAAACCAGCAGTTTGCTAAACTGCCGTACGGGATTAACCGTACCGGGGGTTCGAATCCCCCTCTCACCGCAAGCAAATGCAGCCGGTCGCGAAAGCGACCGGTTTTTGTGTTTCAGCCCAGGCGCATGACTTGTCATTCAAGCCTTCGGCTGAAACACAAAAACCAAGATGCCTTTGGGCATCGGCTGCATTGCTTGCTGGGGCCTCTCCGGCAGGAGCCGGGGATGTGACCGGCAAAGCCGGGCAAATCCCCCAGTAAGAGGTCCTCTCCAGCAAGAAGTTGTGGAAAAATCATGCGCAGCATGGCTAATATCCTCCCAAACCGAACACCGAATCGGAATAAACCTTACATTTGCCTTCCGTCTACTGAGTAAATTTTCAGATCATGTCAAAAATTGGTTTATTCACCCTTGTCATTGCCCTTTTGACATCCATCGCATCATGTGACAAGTCTGAAGATCCGGATGTCTATTATGTGAAATATAAAGTCTACGAAAATGCCGAAAACTTGGAAATTGAGCATGTAAGCGTCAATACGGAAAACGGTATACAGAGGCTGTATGGCGATTCGGACTTCGAAGTTATCGTAGGTCCTGTTGAAAAGGGATTTGAAGCCTCGATGGTGGTCGAGGGATCCGGTCTCATGGAAGAATATGTCTTTATTGAAATACTTGTGAGCGTAAATGACGGTCCTTTCGCCCTAAAGCTGCAGGAAAGAGGCATTCTCGGGTTCGGCTCAAGTGAACCACTACAAGGCAGCATGTCCGCCACCTACACCGTCGGCGAATGACGCCTTACAGGCGAAGTTCCACGATGAAGTCGATTTCTGAAGGGACTTTTCCGAGCTTCAGGAGAACTCCGTCCTTGTCCTGACGGAATTTCACCTCAGAGCCGTCGTTAAGGCATGTGGCTTTCTTTATCTTGCCTGATGTGAAAGGTATGAACAGGGAATTGTCCTGAAGGTTCATTATGTGGACATAATGCGTGTCGCCTTTCTTTGTCATGACTCCCCAGTCATGAGGAGGGATGTCGCCGCCCCTGGTGCCTTGGATGGTGTAGCCGAACCTGTCCATCCATTCTCCGATGCCATTCAGCCGTTCAATGGAGGCGGCAGGAAGGTTCCCGTCCGGCTGCGGGCCTATGTTGAGCAGAAGGTTGGCATCGCGTCCGGCGGCGCCGACAAGATACTGCACAAGGGTACGGACGGACTTGTAGTCCTGGTCGGTGATCTTGTAGCCCCACATGCCGTTCATTGTCTGGCAGGTTTCGAGAGGAAGGGCGTCGCTTACATCCTGGCCAGAAAGTCCTGCGGTGTTTTCTCCCGGAAGATCACGCTCGAAAATCTGGATGTCCTCCCCTTCAAACGGGATCAGATGGTGGTTGTTGCCTACAAGGCATCCTGGCTGGAGTGAATGTATGAGTGAGTAGAGCTCGTCATATCTCCAGTCGAAATCATTATTGCTGTCCTGGTCCCAATGTCCGTCAAACCAGATGGCACGCACCGGACCATAGTTGGTGAGCAGTTCGGTTATCTGCGCCTTCATGAATTCAAAATAAGAGTCCGGATCAACTGTGTCCAGCGGCCGCCCCGTCCCGAGTCCTGTTCTTCCCCGTGGAGCATCTTCACGTCCCCAGTCAATGAGGGAATAATAGAAATGGATGGCGATTCCCTGCCTGTGGCATTCGTCTGCCAGTTCCTTGATGATGTCCCGCTTGAAAGGCGTGGCATCAATGATGTCATAGTCCGTTGCCCCGCTTCCGAACATGGAGAATCCGTCATGATGCCTTGTGGTGATGCAGATATATTCCGCGCCTGATGCCTTGATGGATGATACCCATTCGGCGGCGTTGAAACTGCCGGGATAGAATCCTCCGGCGAGTTTGGCGTATTCCTTATAGTTAAGATTATTGTTGGTCATTGTCCATTCGCCCGTGGCAAGCATGGAATAGACTCCCCAATGGAGGAAAATGCCGAATCTGTCATTCCGGAATTCTTCTCTGGAAACGAGGTTTTCAGGAGAAGGTTCATATTCTGGGATATCGCTTGCCGTCATGCCTGGAAAAGCCGCCCGGGCAGGTGCCGCAGATACGGACATTATGATGGCCGCAGCCATAAGGAAATGTTTCATATGAATGATCAATAGTTTTAGTTTGTGATTGGGAAAGTCAAAGTTATGAAAATTTTGTAAAAAAATAAGCGGCCCGTCAAAGACCGCTTATTTTAAGTTATATCATCAGGATATTACCTGTACTGTGCGAATTCGATATCCTTCGCTGCCCTTTCTGCAAGCTTCTCGTCCTTGCCTGCTGCTTCGAGGTTGGCCTTCACTTCATCAGCCTTGCCCTGGCGGGCTGCAATGACTGCCTTCAGGTAAGATACCTTTGGACTTGCGCATTTTGCGGAAGCGGCTGCCTTGTCAAGCTGTCCGTTGAGGATGTATGCAAGAGTCTTGTTGTGGCAGCATCCCTGTGCATCGGCAAGTTTTGCTGCAGCATCTGCATATTTGCCGTTAAGGATGTCAAGCACTGCAAGATTCTCCTTTGCAGTCTGGTTTGCAGCAGCCTTGAAGCATTTTGCGGCTTCGGCCTTGTCGCCTTCCCTGAGGGCAACTACGCCCATTGCATTCTGCCAGTCAGCATCCTTTGCCTGAACCTTTGCAAGTTCTTTCTTGGCTGCATTAACTTTGTTGTCGTTGAGGTAAACGACTGCAAGGTTATACTGTGCACGGTCGCTGTTGTATTTCTCGATGGCCTTCTTGTAGACATTCACTTTTGCAGAATTTTCCTTTGCCACTGAAGCTGCGCGGAGCAGTGCCTCTTCGTCAAGAACGTCTATATTGTCCTCGATGAGCTGGAGGAGTTCCTCGTTGGAGTAGTTGGTGAATTCTACATTTGCGATGAATCTTGCACGGCGGAGTTCAGGAAGGATTTCCTTTGCAAGGGTAGTGTAGACTGCGGACATGTTCTTGATCTCCCTTTCACGTACTGCAGGATCGCTGTACATTGAAAGAACACGGATGATGAGGTCCTTGTCCTCAAGGTCTGACTGGGCTACGAGCTCCTGGAAGCCTTCCCAGTCCTGTCCTATGCTCTTCACATTGACAGGAGCTTCAACCTCGTGTCCTTTTGTAACTTTGCTGAATGCCTTCTCGGCTGAGCCGGAACGCTTGTCGGAGAGCTTCGCATTGAGCTCCTCGCCTCCGTCCGGAGAAGCATAGGCAACGATGTCGGTGCTGGTGATTTCCTTGCGCTCGTTGGCCTTGATCTCGTCAAGTGCAGCCTGGAAACTCTTGATGGATTCTGACTTGAGCTGGCTGTTCCTTACAGTCGAGCTGTTGATCGTGTAAAGAATCTGGCCTTCGGCAGTCTGCTTGATGATTTCCTGATAATTGTCGGCCTTGTAGTCAACCTTTCCGCTCTTGTCCACGAGCATGTAGGTAGTGTTGGCTCCGTCAGCAACTTTCTTTACAGGAAGGTTTACGCTCTTGTTCTTGTATTTCACAACGCCACGGAGCTCGAGGTAGCTCTTCTCCATGCCCGGAACATATGTGAAATGTACTTTTTCTGTCACTGTAGAACCATCAGAAGGAACGACCTTGTAGTTGTCGATGACTTTTTCTCCCTGGAACATGAACGGTTCCATTGCTGCTTCACCGCCTTCGTATACGATGACCGGAGTCACTTCCAGGATTGCTTTCGGATGGAAGTAGTCGGCAGGATAAGTGACAGATACGGTAGCGTTTATTTCACCGGCTACGACTTCAAGGACAGCTGGATTACAGTTCACTGTCACGTTCTCTGCCATTTCCGCCATTTTCTCAGGAGAGCTGCAGGCTACGGCAGCGAGGCCCAGAGCGGCAGAAGACAAAAGTTTGATACCACGTTTCATTTCAGTATAAATTAAATTGGTTTGTTTTTCGTCCGTCACGCGCTTACGATTAAGCGTAATCATTGCAAATATAGTGATAATTTTAAATTTTTGATATTCCTGTTATATTTTTCATGCCTTTTCTTAACTTTGCGCATTATGACAAATCAGGAACTTCAAAGTCTAAAGAACAAATTTGACATCATAGGCAACGACCCGGCCCTGAACAGGGCGCTTGAAATAGCCGTTGCTGTCGCTCCGACGGATCTTACGGTGCTGATATGCGGTGAAAGCGGTGTGGGAAAGGAGAATATACCTAAAATCATACACCAGTTCAGCCGCAGGAGGACCGGCAAATATTTTGCCGTCAACTGCGGAGCCATTCCGGAAGGTACCATCGACTCGGAGCTTTTCGGGCATGAGAAAGGATCTTTCACGGGGGCGAATGAGATGCGCAAAGGATATTTCGAGGAGGCCGACGGCGGCACCCTTTTCCTTGACGAGATAGGGGAGCTTCCGATGGCGTCACAGGCCAAGCTGCTCCGCGTCCTCCAGTCGGGTGAGTTCATCCGGGTGGGCTCGTCTAAGGTGCTCAAGAGCGATGTGAGGGTTGTTGCGGCCACAAATGTCAATCTCATGCACGCGGTTTCGCGCGGCAAGTTCAGGGAAGACCTCTATTACAGGCTGAACGCCGTACCGATTATCATGCCGGCCCTCAGGGAAAGGCAGGATGACATACATCTGCTGTTCCGGAAATTCGCATCTGACTTTTCGGAAAAATACGGGATGAGCAAGATTTCCCTCTCTCCGGATGCCGTGGCTCTGTTGAAAAGTTACCGCTGGCCCGGAAACATCAGGCAGCTGAAGAATGTCGCTGAAACGGTGTCTGCATTGGAGTCGGAGAAGCTTTCCTCCAGGTCGGAAAGGTGTGAGATCAATGCCGCCATACTCGGCAAGTATATTCCTAAGGACGATCCGAACATGTTGCCTGTCAAGTCTTTCAGTCCGGAGGATGCTGTCAGTCAATCTGAGCGTGAAGCCATAATAAGGATGATCTACCAGCTCCGGCATGAGGTGGAATATCTGAAGGAAGTAGTTCTCGGACACGGTAATGCTCCGGTCAGACAGCTTTCGGCTGCCGCGATGCACCCTCAGGAGCAGCGTGAGGAGGCGGATTGGCAGGATGCTGACGTCTCGGAGGTCCCGCAGGCATTTCCAGGAAGGGTAATCCATCTCGGCGACGGGACAGAAAGGACAGTGGATGAACAGCAGGAGGATGATACCCTGTCGCTCCAGAAAGCCGGTTCAGACCTCATCAGGAAGGCCCTGGAGAAATATAAGGGCAACAGAAAGCTGGCCGCAGCGGAACTCGGCATATCCGAAAGGACATTATACAGGAAATTGAAAAACATAAACGATTGATTGATATGAAGACAAGACTGAAGACAATATTGTCCTCATGCGTATTGGCGTCAGTGCTGGCTGCCGTATTGCCGCTTTTCCAGTCATGCGGCATATATTCCTTTTCAGGGACCTCTATCCAGCCTGATGTGCAGACTGTCACCATCAACTATTTTGAATACAAGGCCCTCAGGGTGAATCCGACCTTGAGCAATGATATTACGGAGGCGCTTAAGGACCAGTTCCAGAGGCTGACAAGGCTGGAGCAGGTAGATATGGACGGTGACCTGGAGATTTCGGGAGAAATCACGGGATATGATGTGCGGGCCACTGCCGTGACTGCGGACGAAGTTGCCGCACAGAACAGGCTTACCGTGACGGTCAAGATATATTTTACGAACAGGAAATATCCTGAAGATGATTTCGAAAAATCGTTTTCGGCATATGCCGACTATGATTCTATGCAGTCGCTCGATGCCGTCGAGACTTCCTTGTGCGAGGACATAATCGATACGTTGATAGAAGACATCTTCAACGCGACTGTCGCAAACTGGTAAGGCATGTTGTCCGTGTTCCGGCATATTCCCGGACGGGTTCCGGGGATGTTGCGGAGACTGTTGTATGGAGTGGAGTTATGGAAGGATATATAGATCTGAAGAAATTGTCGATGGAGGAACTTGCCGGTGTAGTGAACCTTTATCCGTGGTTCGGTGCGGCAAGAAAGGAGCTTTGCGTACGTATGTGCCGTGCCGGAGGGGATGGCTGGGGCAAAGTGCAGTATGCTGATGCCGCCCTTTATATGGGGTCGAGGAAGATGATAGCGGACATCATGCGTTCTTCCGGAAGTCCGGACTGCTCGGACAGTGAGATTTCCGAGATTCTCAAGAAAGTAAGTAATGACTTGAATACCAAAAAGGTGCATGTTGCCGGCGGGGATTATTTCACGCAGGAGCAATATGATCTTGTGAGAAGGCAGGAGGATTCAATGTTTTCCCGTTTTGCCGCCGCTGCCGAAAAGCCGTCCGGTGAAGCGTCAGCCCCGAAGGATGACAGCCTCGTCTTTTATACCGAAACACTTGCGCAGATATATGCAGACCAGGGGTATTATGACAGGGCAATAGAGATTTATTCCAAACTAATTTTGGCATATCCGGAAAAAAATGCTTACTTTGCAGCCCTTATTGAAAAATTGAACGAAGAAAATTAAAAATAGGTAAAACTATGAGTGTCGTATTTACTATTCTCACGGTATTTGTGATCATTGCGAGCATATTGGTGACGATTGTCGTGCTGCTTCAGAACAGCAAGGGAGGCGGACTGGCAAGCAATTTCGCAGTCGGCAACCAGACTTTCGGCGTCCGCAAGACGGCAGACATTCTTGAGAAGGTGACTTGGGGGCTTGTGGCTTTCATTTTTGTAGTTTCAATCGCAACGACTTTCGCTACGGGCGGTTCGGGACGCAATGAGGTGGATGTCACAAAACAGATTGAGAACGCCGGTACAGAGCAGGTTCCTGAATTCCCTGCGGCTCCGGTTCAGCAGGATGCTCCTGCACAGGAAGTTCCGGCCGCTGAGGCTGCTCCTGCAGAGTAGTCTGTCGCAGCACTGAATGTTGTAAAATAGGCCCTACTGACAAAATGTCAGAATAAAGGCCATTGGAATATAATTTGATGATAGCCGTCTGTTCTCATGAGCAGACGGCTATCTCAGGTTATACCCGGGTCTTCGGAGGCCGCTCTGCAGAAGAGATTGAAAATATGGAGGATATGAATATGCAAAACAACAATAAACTTGAAAATCTGAACAAATTCGCCGTCAATCTGAACGAGAAGGCGGCGCAGGGAAAGCTCGACCCTGTGATCGGCAGGGACGAGGAGATCCGCAGGGTACTCCAGATATTGAGCCGGAGGACCAAGAACAACCCTATCCTGGTCGGTGAACCGGGAGTCGGCAAGACCGCCATTTCAGAAGGCATTGCCCAGAAGATAGTGGACGGCCAGGTGCCGGAAAATCTTAAAAGCCGCAAAATATATTCCCTTGACCTCGGTGCCCTGATTGCCGGTGCTAAATATCAGGGTGAATTCGAGGAAAGGCTGAAAGGAGTGGTGAAGGAAGTCGTGGACAGCGACGGGGAGATCATACTTTTCATAGATGAGATTCATACTCTGGTAGGAGCCGGAAGGTCTTCCGGTGCGATGGATGCCTCCAACATCCTGAAGCCGGCATTGGCGAGGGGTGAGTTGAGGACCATCGGTTCCACTACCCTTGATGAGTATCAGAAATATTTCGAGGCCGACAAGGCCCTTGAAAGGAGGTTCCAGATGGTCATGGTGGACGAACCTACGCCTGCCGAGTCAATTTCCATCCTGAGGGGACTGAAGGAGAGGTATGAGAACCATCACAAGGTGCGCATCGAGGACGATGCACTGATTGCCGCCGTGGAGCTTTCGCACAGGTATATCACCAACAGGTTCCTGCCGGACAAGGCCATAGACCTTGTGGACGAGGCTGCCTCAAAGCTCCGTCTGGAGATGAATTCCGTGCCGGAGCCTATAGATGACCTCAACAGCAAGATCCGCCAGCTGGAGATTGAAAAGGAGGCCATCAAGCGTGAAGGTGTCTCCATGAAGATGGACAAGATAAAGGAAGATCTTGCCGAACTGAACAGGCAGAGGGATGTGCTGATGAAGAAATGGGAGGAGGAGAAAGGCATACTCTCAGGGCTGCAGGAGGCCCGCCAGAAAATAGAGGACTATAAGATAGAGGCACAGAATGCCGAAAGGGCAGGGGATTATGGCAAGGTTGCGGAAATCCGTTACGGCAAGATGGCCGAGACAAAGAAGAAGATAGATGAGCTTACCGCAAAGCAGGCTTCAATAAAGGATCCTATCATTACGGAGTCCGTAACCCCTGAAGATATCGCCGAGGTGGTGGCCAAATGGACAGGCATTCCTGTCAAGAGGATGATGGAGAGCGAGAGGGAGAAGCTGCTCCGCATGGAGGATGAGCTTCACAAGAGGGTCATCGGCCAGGACCAGGCTATTGCAGCAGTTTCCGATGCAGTGAGGAGAAGCCGTGCAGGTCTGCAGAATGAGAAGCGCCCTATAGGTTCGTTCCTCTTCATGGGTACTACCGGTGTCGGTAAGACAGAGCTTGCGAAGGCACTTGCGGAGTTCCTGTTCAACGATGAGAACATGATCACCCGTATAGACATGAGCGAGTATCAGGAGCGTCACTCGGTGAGCCGTCTTGTCGGTGCGCCTCCGGGATATGTGGGCTACGATGAGGGAGGACAGCTGACCGAGGCCGTCAGAAGGAAGCCGTACTCAGTCGTGCTTCTTGATGAGATTGAGAAGGCGCATCCGGATGTGTTCAACATCCTGCTGCAGGTGCTTGACGATGGGCGTCTGACCGACAACAAGGGCCGGACAGTGGACTTCAAGAACACCATCCTCATCATGACTTCAAATGTGGGTGCGGATGTCATCCAGAGCTATATGGACAGGCTTCCTGCTGTGGGTCTGAAAGATGCGGATCCTTCTGCCGAGAAGGCTGCCATGGAAAAGCGTGCCGAGATGCTGTCCGAGTGCAAGAAAGATGTCATCGACATCCTCAAGAAGACTGTCCGTCCGGAATTTCTCAACAGGATTGACGAGATCATCATGTTCGAGCCTCTGTCACAGAAGGATATCCGCGACATTCTTCATCTGCAGATGAATGATCTGAAGAAGAAGCTTTCGGAGAACGGCGTGTCCGTCACCTTCACGAAAGAGTTCGTGGACTACATGAGCACCAAGGGCTATGAGCCTGCCTACGGTGCCCGTCCTATCAAGCGTCTGATGCAGCGTGAACTTGTCAATCTTCTCGCCAAAGCCATCCTCGATGGCCGTGTCCATCGTGACTCCGTCATCGAAGTCGATGTCAGGGACGGCCAGATCACGGTATCTGACAAGAAATGACTTTGCGGTGACATGTAAAGGTATTCCAAAACATGCACGGGTGCCTCGATAGATATAAGTATAAAGAACCCTGTCATTACCTCCGGATGGAGTTTGACAGGGTTCTTTTGTGTCAGCCGGTCTTGCTGTTTTGTTCCCCGGCAGCAAAAACATAAAAATTCAGAAAAAACTTTCATCAAAAACAGAAAAAACGTCAGACTGCACTTCCCATACTCCGGGAACCTGCGGCCTGACGTTTGTGTTTAATGTGAGATGATGCTATTGGGCATCCTTGACGCAGCGAAGCTGCTGGCCGGACATTGTGCTGACGTATGCGATGTTGACTCTGCCTTCGGGATAGGTCTTGGAGAATGTGGTCATCTGTGCAAAGAACTGGATGTTGGTGATTTCTCCGGTTTCATCATCGGTGCTGACCTGATATGGGGTTGAGCTCATCATATATGTGAGGGCAGGTTCTCCGTAGTTTTCTGTGAGCGAAGAGTTGCTTTCGCTCAGCCACGTTGCCTGATATCTTCCGGTGGCTCCGAAGTTGCTCTTCATTCTTACGCCTGACATCACATAATTCCATCCGGCTTCATTATACAGGGTCAGTTTGCCGCCCCCATAGGTAGAATCATAGAAGAGGGCATCCTGGTTGACCTGGTTGCCGCTTTCGTCCTGATTTTTATTTGAAAGTCCGCAGAGGGCGAAGAATTCTGCGCGTGTCGGGATATGCCAGCCAGGAGGGCAGATGCCCTGTGCTCCCTCAAAGGTACCTGCATTGTCTGCGGTAACCTCCTTGCCACCGAGAGCTGCATACATATCATATAGATAGCCTTTTTCAGCTATTGTCCCTTCGTCCGTAACGGCGGCTGCCGTGCCGTCGGCATTTTCATACGGATACCAGATATGCGCATTGTCGTCCTCAGGATCTGCGGATGGTGTAAACCCTTCCGGAACATGGCGCAGAGGCTCGGCCATCCAGACGGAACCGTTTGAAAGGGTCACTGTCTTGTAGGTTGCGCCATGATAGGTAAATGTGCCGTCGGCATTTTCCACATAAGTTTCATTTCCGTTTCCGGTGCCTGTCCCGTTTCCATTTCCGTTTCCTGTACCGTTCCCTTCAGGATCCTCGGTACTGCATGCGAGCGTCAAAGCCGCCATTGCAATCACTGCAAAATAAAAATTCTTCATCATATATAAATTTAAAAAGTTCAGAACCTTTCAATTGTTGCTTTTCTTCTGTCCTATCGGGCGTCTTTCACGCAGCGGAGCTGCTGGCCTGAAAGGGTGCTTATGTATGCCACATTTATTCTTCCTTCAGGGTAGATTTTCGTGAATGTGGTCATCTGTGCAAAGAACTGGATATTGGTCAGTTCTTCAGGGTTTGCGGTCGAATATATCGGCTTGTAGCACGTTGATGACATGTGATATGTAAGGCCCGGCATGCCGTAGTAATCTTCCGGAAGGGACGTGTTGCCCGAATAGAGCTGCGTGAGCTGGTATCGTGGAGTTGAATTGAAATTTGTCATCATTCTCACGCCCGAAAGCACATAGTTCCATCCTGCTTCCTCATAGAGGGTACGTTTGCCTCCGCCGTAGTCGGCATCATAGAAGAGGGCTTCTGTGTTGATCTGGTTTCCGCTCTCTCCCAGGGCGTTCTTGTTGGAGAGTCCGCAGAGATTAAAGAATTCCGTGCGCGTAGGGATATGCCATCCAGGAGGGCAGATGCCCTGTGCTCCTTCGAAATCATAGCAGTTGTCCACTGTCACATCGGTGCCTCCGAGAGCCACATACATATCGTAGAAAAGTCCGTATTTGCGGATTGACTCATCGTCTGTCAGGGCTGTCGCTTCGGTCGCATTGATGGAGTCTCCGCCTCCGCTCAGCGAATACGGGTACCAGATATGGCTGTCTGCGGCAGGATCTCCAGACGGTGTATAGCCTTCAGGGACATAGCGCATTGGTTCTGCCATCCATACCGAGCCGTCGGAAAGTGTCACGGTCTTGTATTCTTCTCCGTCATAGACAAAATAACCGTCGAACTCTTCGAATGACACTTCTTCAGCAGGGGTGTCAGGACCGATTTCCCCTTCGTCCGTCCAGTTGTCGATCTCTCCGGAAATGAGGACATCAAGTCCTTCCGGTGTCACTCTTGCAGTCATTGTGTACTGTCCTCCGGCCTTGAGTTCTGTGGAGGCAAGTTTCTGTTCAAGAACAGTCCCTGAAGCAGTGGTGACGGAAAGTGTGAATGCTACGGTCTGCGGCACCACTATGACGCGGTACTGGCTTCCTGCGGAGACTTCCTGTGCTGTGATGTCTTCGGCAGAGGAAGAGGCATTTGCTGTGGCTGTCATTGCATTCAGGTCCACATCGGCTGTCCTTTTTGACCCTGAAAGTTTCACGGCCGTGATTTCCGAACCGGAATCATTGGTAAGGTTCAGCACTATCTTGGTGAGCAGATGCTTGAAATTAATCACAACTGCCGATGCTGAAGGCGTGACTCCGGATTTGGTCCCGGCGATGAGATCAGAGTCTTCATACCCTGTGGTCTGGTCAGAGGCTACCGTGAATGTCGCCGGTGCCCCTGAGGCGTCATAAGGATAATAGGCAGTCAGTGTTGAGGTTTCTGCAGCTTCTGCATACCATGTGAGACTGCCTGAAAATTCTCCTCCTGAAAATGTCAGCTGGCTGTTTTCGGCATATGTCTCATCTCCGCGCATGATGGTGAGACCGATCTGGTCACCATCTTCGAAATTTACATCCGTGACTCTTGTGAGTACGGGGGAAATCCGTACCGTATTGCTCTCCGGCATCGGATTTTCTGTCTTCTGGCAGGCCATCAGAGCCGTCGCAGAAAGAATTGCAACAATTGATTTTTTCATATTCCTCAGATATTTTGACTGGTTATGAATTTTCTGCATGTCTTTGCATTTTCAGAATGTATATCCGAATTTCAGGGTTTCCGACCACCGGTCCGGACCGTAGACATGCTGAAGTCCGAAACCGTGGGTGTATCCTGCCGACATTTCCACATAAAGACCTTTCAGAAAGTTGAATCTAAGGGCGAGCGCAGCATCAAGTCTGGATGCCGTCATATATTCGTTCTGGATATCATACCATTCCGAGAGTCTGTAAGGAAGATCTCCTGTTTCCACGCCATTTTCCACTGTCCTGTCCGACTCCCCGGACCATCCTGATTTGAAGGCCAGGCCTGCCTTGATGTCGAACATCTTGAGTTTCACATTTCCTGAAACATATACGCTGGCCATGTTGTCGTTTCTCGAGAAAAGGTACGGATACATCTGCGAGGACAGCCTTGACAGGAGGGCAAATTCAGCCCCTGCCCTTATTGCGGCTTTTCCTGAAATCCATTCGTAGTCCGGATTTACAGAAAATGACTGCCTTTCAAATATGTTGTTGTTTCCGTATCTTTTTGTGACGGTAACCCCGTTTTCTGTCTCCTGTCCGAGCACATTTTCATTGTTGATCTGCCTGTTCCATTCGGCGTCTAGCCTGAGCGTGTGCATGCTGCCGTCTTTTCCGAAGGCGTATCCGAGCCTTGCGGCTGTCCGGTGGCCTGGAAATTCAAACCATATTGACTGCTTTTCCCCTGCCGAACCTTTGCTGTACATACAGGTGACTTCGGCGAAAAATCTTTTCCATTGCACCTGTATTGCCGCTCCGTGCAGCAGCTCCTTGACGGGAAACCCGTTTATGCCTGACTCTGACAGGTGCACTCCGCTGCCTTCCCACACTTCATATGATCCGTACATAAGTCCCTTGTCGAGGAACGCATAGTATGTCGAAGAGGATATTCCGAGTTCTTCTGCGTCTATCGTTTCCGAGTTTTTGCCGAATATATATGCCAGACCGAGGGCAAGATCCCCGTCATGGTACATGAAGGAGGGGGATATGGTCATGTCAAGCAGGTAATTGGAGTGCCTCAGGTCTTTCCTTTTGGTGTAATTGGCACCGGTATAGTCAATCTTTCCTCCGAGCCGCCATCCCGGGGCTAGGTCTGCCGTTATCCCGCCGGAGAACGAATAGGTCTGCATGGTCTTGTCTCCGGGAGTAAATTCAATCACATCAAAAGGGTAATATCCGGGACGGGCGGACATCTGGCCGCACATTTCCTTGCCGGAAAAGCTGTCAAATGAGAATGATCCGGACATGGAAATCTTTTTCAGGTGCATGATTGTCTTCGCTTCCGCCCCTGCATTCCATGATGTGGCAGCCTGCCATGTGTCATGGAAGCCGCCCGATGTTAAGTTCCCGTGCAGTTCGGCATAAGATACGGTTACGGAATCCGTACGGAGCCCGTTGACATTCCATCCGCCGTTCCAGGGATTGCGTCTTTCGATTCGTCCGAACGGTCCGTCTTCAATCAGCCGGGTCTCTGCGCTTTTCCCGCTGCTGAAACCTGTCCCGTATGGCTGAGCAGAAAGCGCTACGGAACACAGCAGCCATGCTGCCGGCAGGAAACAGCCTTTTACGGCGTGCCTCCATGCCACGTTGCCACTTCCGTGCGATATGTCTTTATTCCTGTTCATGCAGTGACTGTTGTGTCCGTTCGTAAAAGTCGTTTATGGAATTGTTGGTGTCCATGAGCACTTCAAATCCGAGAGAGGCTGTGGCCTCCTCGTCAATGTTCCTGTGGAGCGTATGTCCGAGATAAATGTCTGACAGTGTGATGTAGCCGGCATCAATTGCGGGGCAGAGCCTTTTCTTGTTGTCGGAGGAGCCGCCGTAGAAAACGTCCACCCCGTCCATCACCCATTCCACGGGGATTTTGGCTATCCTGTCCACCGTGCTTCCGGGCTTCTGTATGATCACATCCGGTTCGTTGATGAATTCCTGTATGCTTCTCCCTTTCGCCTTGAATATGACAGGTGCAGGGGAAAACACCGAGAAAGTGAAGGCGTTGGCCTGTCCCATCTTCAGCACTACGTTAAGATACCTGTCCTGGGATATGTTGTTTCCCGGAGCCGGATGGTATCTGGTGTTCGGAAAGTATATGTTGTTGTAGCAGACAAAGTATCCCGGCTTGTTGAGATTTACAGAAAGAGGGTATTGCACAGTGTGGTCAATGGCTCCGCAGCATACCACAACGGCATCTTCTCCGGGCTGGAGAGGGAAGGTCGTGCCGTTCCCGCCGAACTGCCAGATGACCTGCACGATGGGGACGAAGTCCTGATATACGGATGCTCCTGTCTGCGGGTCCTCGCTCACCCATATGTTCGTTCCCTGTGAATTGTACGGGTCGAGGGTGCCGAAGCACAGGCTGTCGAGATATTGTACTTCAGTACTGTTGTTGTGCAGTATAATGTATTTGTCGGATTGGTATGTGCCTTCAAGCGGATAGGCCATGCAGCCACCGTTGTAGATTTCTTTGATGATTATGTCTCCTGATTTCGATTCTATTAGGTTCAGGGACAGGTTCACATCCTTTTCGGACAGATTCACCTTGTCGGAGCTGCCGTTGAACACGGATTCTTCCGTCCTGTCGCTGACGGTCACCCTGTATATGCCGTTCGGAAGTCTCATGGAGGCCTTTCCGTCTTTGTCCGTGGCCGTCTTGTAGGCATTGCCCCTGTTGATGTCTTCGATGGCTATTGACACCCCTTCCCTCATGTATTGTTCCTTCCCTTCGGGATATATGACATTTATCGAGAGGGTGTTCATCGTGGCGCCGTACGGGTCGTTGTCTATGGAGGCGCACCCGTATGTGATGCCAGCCAGAATGATGGCCGTGATTCCCGCCAGGACTTCATGTCCTGCGGAAACCAATGTGCGATATGCTGCTTTCATGCTCATTTTCAAAATTTCAGTCTGCATGTGAGTCCGTAATAGAAATCAGGGGTGAAGATTGCTCCCACACCGGTTGCCAGGGACTTCACCTCCTTTCTGGAGTTGGTGAAGTTGTTGGCGAAGAAGGACAGGGAAACATGGTTTCCGATTTCCTTTGTTATGCTTATGTTGGCCGAAAAATACGGTCCGTAGCCGTCCCGGGCGAAGGTGTAGGCATTGGCTGATTTCAATATGAGGTTGGAGAATTCCGAATTGGCGGCGTTGGCGGCCGTGAATTCATGGATGTTGCCGTCCAGGTCCATATAGGCCACAGGCCATATTGCCGTATAGCTGTTGCCGTCATATATGCTGCCTCCGACGGCCGTGTTGCTGCTTTCGCTCACATTTAAGGCATATTCCTTCCCGTTATATTCCGAAAGGTTACGGGAGCGTTTCAGCAGTGACATTTCCAGACGGCAGGTGATGATTATCCTTGCCTGAGGGATATGTGTGATGGCCGTGATGTTGGCATCCATGGAATGGGTACGCTTCCCGTTCCAGACATTTGTCCCGTTTCCGGTGGCATAGATGCCGACATACTGGTATGAGCGGTTCTCCAGCATGGTATGTGACCATCCTGTCTGGTAATGCCAGTAGAGGGAATTGTCTATGTAGCTTGTCCATGCATAGTTGGCGTCTATTCTGAACTGTGTCCGGATCGGCCGTATTTCAGGAAAGTCCACTATCAGTTCTGCGCCGGCACGGTGGATGTCAGCCCCGTTGTCGGCATATTGTGAATTGACGAATGTCCTGTCTGTGACACTTATCTGCATCGGTGTCCAAAACTCGTCTTCGGAACCTCTTATATACACCATCCCTGTCTGGCTGTCCACCTGTATCTGAGGATTGGCCGGCATGGTGAAGCCGTCAGGCGTCTTCAGGTAATTGTATGAGAACGGAGTATAGCTGTTGGAGTATCTGTACGGGTTGGCGGTCTTGTCATAATATCCGACCAGCGACAGGGAAAAGCCGTTCTTGAAGCTGAGGTCGATTCCGAGTTCGGAATTCTGGCTGCGCTGCCATGTCAGGGAACTGTTATACAGCATGGTATATGGCTGTGTGTAATACACATACGATGTCTGGTCGCCGTGCGAGAATCCGAAGGTCTGTATGTCCCTGTAAAGCTGTTCAGGATAGAGGACATAGTAGGAAGGCAGCTTTTCGCTGACTCCCCAGCCTCCGCGGACGGCAAGGTGTTCCGTAAGCTGCCATTTGGCGTTGAACCTCGGGGAAAGGCTGTTGACATGGCTGTAGGCTGAGTTCCTTACGAAAAGGCTTTCAAGCCGGAGTCCTGCCGAGACCCTCAGGCTCGTCTTTCCCACCGGCACTGTTATCTCTTCCTCGATATAGGTCGAGAGGTTGTGCATATAAGGGTAGTCCCGGTAAGGCCGCGGCCTGTAGCCGTTTTCAGCGAGGCTCGGGTCGAGGTAATATTCGCCTTCACCGACATTGCCGGTGGCTTTCCATTGCAGTCCTGCCTTGAGATGGCTGTTCACCTTTCCGAACTTGCGGAACCAGTCATACTTGATAGATGCAGCATAGTCAAGCTCCTTCGAATCTGTCATCCTGTCTGAAAAATATGAGAGAGGAAGCCTTTCCGCAAGGAAGTATCCCTGTTCCGTGGCGTGCACCGCCGGCTGCATGGATGCGGATGAAGTGAAGAGATGTTCACGGGAAAGGTTGTCATTGAAATATACCGAGGCATCGAAGGACAGGTTGGTGATCCAGCTCCGGTTGAGCAGCCATATGAGGGATGTGTTCGCCCTGAACACATTGTCTCTGACCTTGGTATATTCTCCGGTGTATGCGTCCGGGTCGTCCTTGGAGTTCATTCCCCCGATGTTTCCCGTGACGCCTGCCTCGAACCTGAGCACCTTTGCGAAGGTGTTGCTGTATGTGAATGACAGTCCCCGGCGGGTGTAGGATGTGTACGGGGACATCAGCTGCCTTGTCGCCCTTGTCCATTCCCCGCTTACATTGAGGACTCCTCTTTCTTGCTGAAGGTCAATCCCTTTTGATGCCGATACCGAATAGGTTCTCGGATTGACGGAAAATGTGACATTTACAGGGGTCCGTCCCTTTCTCGTGTGTATGCGGACCATCCCTCCGTTGAGGTCCCCGTATTCTGCCGAAGGCACTCCGGCAATGATTTCGATGGATTCGATGTTGTCCACAGGGATGTTTCTTGTGCCGGTCCCGTCCATGGCCCCGAATGAGCCGTTGTTGCCGAGCCTTACCCCGTCCACCTCTATGGCAGTTCCGAAAGCCGCGTTTCCGATGGAAGATCCTCCGTCACGGACTGAAATCGTGTTGTTTGTCGTGAGGTCAGGATTGACTGTCTTCCCTCCGGGGAGGAGGGCGGCCACATCGGTCACATTTGACATCTGCAGGTGTTCCAGTGCATTGCTGCCGAATGTCATGGTGGTGTTCATGTCCTCCTTGCTCCTCTCTGCGGTGACTATCACTTCATCAAGGGCGAGAGTGTTTTCATCCAGCCTGATGACGATGTCGAACATGTCGGTCCGGATATCTATGTTTACAGCCTTTGAAACATATCCGAGACATGAAAACTCGAATGTATATTGCCCTGCAGCAAGGTTTTCAAATGAAAATGCCCCGGAGTCATCCGACACTGTCCAGAGTCCGGTACCTTTTATTATTATGGCAGTTCCTGGAATTGCCTCTCCAGTCTTTGAATCGGCTGTCGTTCCGGAGATGCTGCAGACCGGAGCGGCCTCCGCAGGCAAAACCGTTGAGATTGACAGCAATATTAGAAATATATATTTGTACAGACTGTTCATTTATTTGTTGTTTAACCGGCCATCCGGGAGAACCCTATTGTGTCATCCAATACCGTAATTTCTCTTTGGGTCCAGGCCTTCCGGACCAGATTTGCAAAGATATTTGAGATAATTTTTGCCCGTTATAGCCATTTGTTGTGATTTTTCGTGGCGGCATTTCCCAATTTGTGGTGATTATGCATCCGTTGCCTTTGGTGAAAAATTTTTATAGTTTTGCAAATCTGCGGACTTTCCGGAATCGGTTTCGGGCAGAAATGAGCGGAACCCTGTGCCGCAGGGAATGGAAAATAATATTTAATTACCAATAAAATGACGAAATTCAAACCCATCCTGACCGCGGCCGTTGCGGGTGCGTCAGTATTTTTCCCGTCAGTCACCTCCGATGCCTGCACCAATGTGCTGGTGACAAAGGGTGCGAGTGCCGACGGCTCGTGTCTTGTTTCATATGCGGCTGATTCACACCAGCTTTATGGAGAATTGTATTTCCATCCTGCAGCTGACTGGGCCAAGGGAGAAATGTTGAAGGTATATGAGTGGGACACCGGAAAATACCTCGGCGAAATCCCGCAGGTGCGCCATACCTATCAGACTGTAGGCAACATGAACGAGCATCAGCTCATCATCGCCGAGACCACCTACGGAGGCCGGCCGGAACTTTTTGACAGCACGGGCGTGATGGATTACGGCTCACTGATATACATTGCCCTGCAGAGGGCTAAGACAGCCCGTGAGGCGATAGAAGTGATTGTGGACCTTGCCAATACATACGGATACTATTCCAGCGGGGAGTCATTCTCCATTGCCGACAAGGATGAGGTCTGGGTGATGGATCTGATAGGAAAGGGACTGAAGATGGAGAACGGCAAGAATGTCAACAAAGGCATAGTCTGGGTGGCCCGCAGGGTGCCTGACGGTTATATCTGTGCCCATGCCAACCAGGCCCGCATCAGCACTTTCCCTCAGAATGACCCTGAAAACTGCCTCTATGCTCCGGATGTGATTTCATTTGCGCGTGAAATGGGATATTATGAAGGTTCAGATGAGGATTTCAGCTTCTGCGATGCCTACAACCCTCTCGAGTTCGGTGGAATGAGAGGCTGCGAAGCACGGGCCTGGTCTGCATTCAACATCCTTTGCGACGGCCGTTTTGCATACGAGGATGAGCACGGCAACATGATAGAGCATGACGCATATGAATACATCGACTATGCGATGGGCTATGACAAGACAAAGAGGTTCCCTCTTTTCGTGAAGCCGTCCCGGAAGATTACCGTCAAGGATGTGGCAGATGTGATGAGGGATCATTATGAAGGCACTCCGATGGACATGACCCAGGATATAGGGGCAGGCGGAAATGCACTTCCGTACCGCTGGAGACCTATGGACTTTGAATATGAAGGCAAGACATATGTCAACGAAAGAGCCATTGCCACCCAGCAGACCGGCTTCTGGTTTGTCGGGCAGTCCCGGGGATATCTCCCTGACATGGTCGGAGGCATCATCTGGTTCGGCACCGACGATGCTGCGACCTCATGGCTCACTCCTATATACACCAATGTGACCGAGGTGCCTGAGTGTTTTGCGGTCGGAAACGGCAACATGCTCGAATATTCCTCTACATCAGCATTCTGGATGTGCAACAGGGTGGCAAATGCATGCTACAGGATGTACAATGTGATGGCTCCGACTGTCAGAGAGAAGATAGATGCCTTCGAAAATGCCCAGATGGAAGCTGTGAAGGAGATTGACAAGAAGGCTATGGAAGCATACGAAAGGGAAAAAGCCGCTCCGAAGAAACAGATACGCAGAAATGATTCCTCCCGGCCTGTAGTGGACCGTTTCGCCGGTACAAGGCAGATTCTCACGGAATATTCCGTAAATACCGCCCAGCAGATGTTCAGGGACTGGACCGAACTTGAAGTCTTCCTGCTTCTCAAATATATCGACGGGAATGTAAAGGAGCAGAATCCTGACGGCTCATTCATCACCAACGGCTATGACGACGGCATCCCGGGCAAGATCACCAATCCTGGCTATACCGAAAAATGGAAGGAGTCCGTCGCCCGCGAGCACGGAAAGGTCCTGGAGGTTATAGAATAGCCTTAATTGATTGTCCGGAGTAATACCCACACCTGTCATCCCGAGCGTAGTCGAGGGATCTGTATGACAGATTTCTCCACTCCGGGCTTTGCCCTCCGGTCGAAATGACGATTAAGAGTGTTTGCTGAAAGTTTATATGTCGTTTATGAAATACCTGTATCTGATTGTATTCCTGATGTTTTCCTTCTCTCTGCGTGCAGATGAGGGGATGTGGATGATAAATGCCATCAATGAAGCTCTGGAGAAGAAAATGCAGGAGAGGGGGCTTGCCCTTTCGGCGGAGGAGATATACAATGCCGAAGCCGAAGGGGCCTCTCTTTCAGACGCTGTGGTTTCCCTTGATTTCGGGTGCACCGGCAGCATGATTTCCCGTCAGGGGCTTCTGATCACCAACCATCATTGTGCATATTCGGATGTACATTCCATCAGCACTCCTGATCACAATTTTCTCGAAGACGGGTTCTGGGCGATGAAGTCCTCCGAGGAGAGGAATATCCCCGGGAAGAAGGCGTGGTTCCTGAAAAAGGTGATTGATGTGACTGATGAGGTGAATGCAATGCTTGCCGAGGCGGAAGCTGAAGGCAGGCATCTCGGCTTCAGGAAACTTTCATGGGAGCTGGAAAAGAAATACAAGGCTGCCACAGGCTACGAGGCCTCCTTGGCCTCAATGTGGGCCGGTTCACAGTATTGGCTTTCCCTTTATGAAGTGTATTCGGATGTTCGCCTTGTGGCCGCTCCTCCGGTGTCCTTTGCCGCTTTCGGCGGGGATATCGACAACTGGGAATGGCCGCAGCACAAATGCGACTTCGCCCTCTACCGCATCTATACGGCACCAGACGGCAGCCCTGCCGATTACTCCCCGGAGAATGTGCCGCTCGTTCCGTCAGCTGTTCTTGACATATCTCTTGACGGCTACCGTCCCGGGGATTTCACTATGGTCATCGGATATCCCGGATCTACAGACAGATACAGTTCCTCATATAAAGTGCGGTTCAAGGAAAATGCGACTTTGCCTGTCGCTACCGGAATCCGTGGCGCGCAGATGGAAATCATAGACAGGTGGATGAATGCCGACCCTGCCGTAAGGTTGAAATATTCAGACTATTATTTCAGTCTGAGCAATGTCCAGGAACTGAATGACGGGGAAAGGGCATGTTACAGGAGATTCAATGTCGCAGAAGAAAAATCTGCCATAGAACGCACTCTGCAGGCATGGATTGACGCCGAACCTGGCCGCCGGGCAATGTGGGGAGGACTTCTGGATTCGCTGGACAGGAAATATGAAGCTGTAGCCGGCATGGAAAGGAACATAGCCGTCTACCGCGAGACCCTTGTCCGGGGTACAAGGCTGGCAAGGGCCAATTACAGGCTCGGGCTTCTGAAAAATGAAGTGCTGAAAGGCCGGGGTGTGACTCCGCGCCGTGTGATTGATTCTCTTCCTCCATCATCAGATGAGATAAACTGCTGCAGAATGTTCCGTTTCAAAGGAATAGATTATGCTGCAGTGAAGAATCTTCTGCTGAAGGAATATGACGGTCTTGACCTCAGGGTGGAGCGGGACCTCTTCCGGTACGCGGTGGAGAAATATTACACATCCTTTGACAGCACGCTCTGGGGCCCGTACCAAAAGGAGCTGTACAGCCGTTATTCCGGAAATGATTCTTGTGGTTATGACGCTCTCTGTTCCGCCGTATGGGACAACAGTTTCCTTACTGATACTGCCAGACTGCACAGTTTCATTTCGGAAGACCATACCCTTGACGAATATCTTGCCGATCCGTTCTTCCGTTTCATGCAGGATGTCAGGATAGCCGATCTGAACCGGCTGGCCGCACGGATGGAAGGACATCCGTCAATAGTTTCATTGAACAGGGAATATACCCATGCCCTATGGCAGATGCGGCGCGACAACGGAGAGATGCAATATCCGGACGCCAATTCCACCATGCGCATCACCTACGGCATTGTCGGCCCTCTGGAGCCTTCCGACGGCATAGTCTGCTCGTGGCGTTCCACGACTGCCGGCATATTGGAAAAATACGATCCGTCCACCTATGAATTCAATCTGAAAGACAGGCAGCGGGCCTTGCTTGAGGTTGCGGACTGGGGCCGGTGGTTCTCTTCTGATGATGTATCCGGCATACGCTCCGACCACATTGGCTCAGGTCCTTCTCCGATGTGTGTCAATTTCCTCACCGACAATGACATCACCGGAGGCAATTCCGGAAGTCCCGTCCTTGATTCCGAAGGCCGTCTCATCGGCCTCGCCTTTGACGGCAACAAGGAATCCCTCGCCGGCACCTCATGGTACTCTGACGGCTATAACAAATGCGTCTGCGTAGACATCCGATACATCCTTTGGACCCTTGACAGCTATGCCGGCCTGTCCCGCATCATTGCCGAGCTGCAATTCTGAAACCGTATTTTTGTTCTTTCGTGATTTATTGATAAATTTGCCTGAATTGTGAAATAGAAATGTTTATGAAAATGAAAATATTCGCGGCAGCGGCTGCATTGGCCATGTCTTTCATCTGTGCTTCAACGATGGCCTTTGCCCAGGAACAGGAGCCGCCGGATATGCTTGAGATTGCAGAAAACGAAGCGGACAGGCTTCAGCGGCTTTTAGAATTGAATGAAGGGCAGGTGTTTTATGTTGATTCGACGCTGAAGCATGACTATCAGGCCATGCAGGAGGAGATGATGAAGCTACAGGCGGCGAAGGTGTCCAACTCTTCGATGTACATTTCAGTGCAGGACAAGTGGATGGAAGCCATTGACCGGTCCTATAAGAAGATTTTTACGGAGGAACAGTGGGCGGCCTATCTGAAGAGCGGGGCAGCCAAGCTGCAGAAGGCCAGGGAGAAGCGCAAGGCAAAGGCTGAGGCCGCATTGGAGAAGCTTCGCGGCCGTTGATGCCAGAGAAATGTGCGGCAGTTGCCTGCTTTATGAATTTGAAAGGAGGAGTATTGTATGGAATTTTTGGATGTGATTGATAAGAGGCACAGTGTCAGGAAATTTGCTGACAGGCCTGTCGAAAGGGAGATTCTGGATGCCTTGATTTCCGTGGCGCAGAAGGCCCCGTCTTCAAGGAACTGCAAGAGTTCGGCCTTCATGGTCGTTGAGGAGAGGGACACGCTGGCGGCAATATCCGAAATGAGGGATTTCGGGTCTGCATTCGTCAAGGATGCCCCTGCTGCGATTGTGGTCATGGGAGACGAGACAAAGACTGATCTCTGGGTGGACAATTGCGCCATTTCGGCCACTTTTCTCCAGCTTGCGGCCACGGCTATGGACCTCGGCAGCTGCTGGGTGCATGTGAACGGGCGTCCTCGCAGCAAGTCGGATGCTTCCCTCGGCGACGCCGAGACTTACCTCAGGGAACTTCTCGGCATAAAGGACGGGATGCGCGTACTCTGCGTAGTGGCTGTCGGCTATCCTGAAGAATGATAAATTTTACTACTTTTGCATCTCATTAATTTACGGAGACAACATGAAAGAAAGAATAGATGCTCTCCTTGCTGACATTGAGTCACTTGCATGCAAGACAGAGAAAGAGATAGAGGAGGCGAGGGTGCGCCTTCTCGGCAAGAAAGGCGAAATAACCAGGCTTTTCGAGGAGTTCAGGACAGTGGCTCCGGAGATGAAGCGTGAATACGGACAGAAGCTGAACCAGCTGAAGAATGCCGCTGCCGCTAAAATCGAGTCCCTGAAGAATGCCGTGGAAGAGAATGTTTCTGCATCTTCAGCATCCTTTGACCTGACCAAGCCTGGTGAGCCGTTCCCTCTCGGTTCGCGTCATCCTGTATCAATCGTACGCGAGGAAATCATCGGAATCTTCCGCAAGTTCGGCTACAATGTGGCTGAGGGTCCGGAGATTGAGGATGACTGGCATGTGTTCGAGGCATTGAATTTCCCTCCGGAACATCCGGCAAGGGACATGCAGGACACATTCTTTGTTACTTCCGGGCATAATCCTATACTGTTGAGGACCCATACCTCCTCCGTACAGGTGAGGGCCATGGAGAGCATGCCTCTTCCTATACGCATTGTATGCCCGGGCCGTGTATTCAGAAATGAAGCCATCTCCGCCCGTGCCCACTGCATATTCCATCAGGTTGAGGGCCTTTATATAGATGAGAATGTGACCTTTGCCGACCTGAAGCAGGCCATACTCCTTTTCGCCCGCGAAATGTTCGGTTCTGATGCCCGCATCAGGATGCGTCCGTCATATTTCCCGTTCACGGAACCTTCCGCTGAGGTCGATGTCAGCTGCAACATCTGCCACGGCAAGGGTTGCAACATCTGCAAGGGCACCGGCTGGCTGGAGATTCTCGGCTGCGGCATGGTAGACCCTAATGTCCTTGAAGCCTCCGGCATCGACAGCAAGAAATACAGCGGTTTCGCCTTTGGAATGGGCGTGGAGCGCATTGCAATGCTCAAATGGCAGGTCAAGGACCTCCGCAACTATTTTGAAAACGACTTGCGTTTCCTCAGGGAATTCGAGACATCCATATAATAATCAGAAATTTAATCACGGCTGATGAATATAGATTTTGACAAGATGGATCTTTCCGTCATCCCAAATTTCAAAGGCGGAGAGAAGGAGTTGCATGCCCGGATGTTCTTCGACGGCACCAACCGTATCATGAAGGCCCGCCTCATTCCCGGTGCTTCCATCGGCATGCATACCCATGAGGGCACCAGCGAAGTCATCTTCATCACTTCCGGCAAAGGCTCAGTCATTTGTGACGGCGAAAAGACCCCTGTCTTCGCCGGCCTCTGCCATTATTGCCCCGAAGGCCACACCCACAGCCTCATAAATGATTCGGATGCCGACCTGGAATTCCTCGCTGTCGTTCCAACCCATCAGAAAATGGCTGAATGAGTCCTTTTTTGCATTTATTCCAAAAATATTTTGGAGAAAAAGAAAATATACCTATCTTTGCAATCCCAAACATCAGAAATGATGTTTCGCGAACAAGTTCTTAATAAAAATGCGGAAAATTTGTGCAAGGCGAGTGCAGAGAATTTATTCTATGCCGAGCCGCCGCCAAATTTAGCGCAAAATTTGAAAAATTTTGCGGAAATAGCTCAGTTGGTAGAGCACAACCTTGCCAAGGTTGGGGTCGCGAGTTCGAGTCTCGTTTTCCGCTCCAGAGAGGTCATCAGAAATGGTGACCTTTTTTCGTATATATCAATGTGTTGCACCGTTCTGGCGTAACTGCGTTGCCGTTTCGGGATCACCAGTAAAAGTACGGTCATATTTAAGATTTCAGTGAAAATGCTCAAATATTGATGAGAAAACAGCGGATTTTTGTTTTCCCGACCGTATTATACGGACAATCTCAATTTTTGTCTAACTTTATCGGTCAAATGGTTATAATGGCAAGGCGTCGGTGGCCGGAGAGGGCTGCTGCGACAGAATATGGCACGGATCACATTCATAGACACTGAAATTGAACCGAAGACGGGGAAGGTGCTTGACATCGGTGGTGTCAGGGAGAACGGGGTATGTTTCCACGGGAATTCGGTGGCGGATTTCACAGGCTTTCTGAAGGGGGCGGATTTCGTATGCGGGCACAATATCATAGACCATGACCTGAAATATGTCAGGGATGCGGTGAAGGCTGCCGGTGTGGCGGAAGGGAATGCGGTGGACACGCTGTGGCTTTCCCCTCTGCTTTTCCCGAAGAAGCCGTACCATTCGCTGGTGAAGGATGACAAGCTGCAGAGCGATGATTTCAACAATCCGCTGAATGATTCAAAGAAGGCGAAAATCCTGTTCGATGATGAGGTTTCGGCTTTCGGTGCTTTGGATGAGGAATTGAAGGAGATATATTTCAGGCTTCTCGGAGGAAGCAGGGAATTCGGGGCCTTCTTCCGTGTTGTGGGATATGACGGCAGCGGTTCACGGGGACATTCCAAAGAGTTGCAGGACCATGTCAGGGAGCGGCAGGAGGGGACAATGTCGCGGCTGAGGAGGGGGCTGATGTCCATATTCCGCAGTGAAGGCTCTTCTGAAGCGGAGAATGCGGCAGTCGCTGAAACGGCCGGCCTCATCAGGGAGAGATTCCAGGGAAAAATATGTTCTAATGCGGATATTGAAGGGATGGTCAGGAAGTGGCCGGTGGCTTTGGCCTATTGCCTGGCTCTGACGGATGTTCTGGATAGTGACGGAAAGGTGCGTTCTATTACTCCGCGCTGGGTGCTGCATAACTGTCCGGAGGTCGAAACTCTCATGTTCAGACTCCGCAGCAGCCCGTGTCTGGAGGGCTGTCCGTACTGCGACAAGGCTCTGGACATACATGCAGGGCTGAAGAGATGGTTCGGGTTCAGCTCGTTCAGGGAATATGCTGGGGAACCGCTGCAGGAAAATGCGGTGAGGGCCGCAGTGGAGAACCGTTCATTGCTTGCGGTCTTTCCTACAGGCGGAGGGAAATCGCTCACATTCCAGCTGCCTGCACTGATGGCCGGGGAAAACACTGGCGGACTGACGGTCGTTATATCCCCTTTGCAGTCGCTGATGAAAGATCAGGTGGACAATCTGGAGAAAAAGGAAATTGTCGAGGCTGTCACCATCAACGGGCTTCTTGACCCTATCGAGAGGGCCAAGTCGATAGAGCGGGTGGAGGACGGTTCTGCTTCGCTTCTTTATATCGCCCCGGAATCCCTGCGTTCAAAGACGGTGGAAAGGCTGCTGCTCGGAAGGAAGATTGTCCGCTTCGTGATAGATGAGGCACATTGCTTTTCGGCATGGGGTCAGGATTTCAGGGTGGACTATCTCTATATCGCGGATTTCATAAAGTCATTGCAGCAGAAGAAAAACCTGCAGGAGAGCATTCCTGTGTCGTGTTTCACTGCCACCGCCAAGCCGAAGGTCATCGAGGACATCTGCAGATATTTCAAGGACAGGCTTTCCCTTGACCTGAAGCTGTTCTCCACCGGAGTTTCCAGAAACAACCTCCACTACAAGGTGCTTCTGGAGGCGGACGAAGAGTCCAAATATTTGACACTGAGGCGTCTGATTGATGAACGGACCTGTCCTGTGATTGTCTATGTTTCCAGGACAGGCAAGGCGGAGTCCCTTGCGGCAAGATTGGCGAAGGACGGATTTGCTGCCAGGGCGTATCACGGCAAGATGGATCCGGACGAGAAGACTGCCAACCAGGATTCGTTCATGCGTGGTGACACAAGGATAATTGTGGCGACCTCTGCTTTCGGGATGGGTGTGGACAAGAGCGATGTGGGGCTTGTGGTCCATTATCAGATATCTGATTCCCTTGAAAACTATGTGCAGGAAGCCGGTCGTGCAGGCCGGGACGAGCATATAAATGCGGACTGCTATGTGCTTTTCAATGAGGAGGATCTGTCGAAACATTTCATTTTGCTCAATCAGACCAAATTGACCATCAAGGAAATACAGCAAGTATGGAATGCAGTGAAAAGCCTTACGAAGATAAGGTCAAAAGTTTCTAATTCCGCTCTTGAAATAGCCCGGATGGCAGGCTGGGACGACGGGATGAAAGACATCGAAACCCGTGTCAGGACTGCAATAGCCTCCCTTGAACAGGCCGGATACCTGAAGCGCGGGCAGAACATGCCGAGGGTATATGCCACAGGGATTCTCACCGATACTGCGCAGGAGGCCATAGACAGGATAAGTGCCTCTTCAAGATTTGAGGAAAATGAGAAAGTTCAGGCCGTCAGAATCATAAGGAGGCTCATTTCAAGCCGCAGCGTCAAGCGGGCGCAGGGTGACGAGGCAGAGTCCAGGGTAGACTACATAAGCGACCACCTCGGGATTCCCAAGGAGCAGGTCATCCATATCATCGGTCTTCTCCGTGAGGAAAAGATACTTGCCGACACAAAGGACCTTACTGCCTACATAAGGAAAGGTGAAAATTCAGGCAGGGCCATGCACATTGTCCGTGACTTCAATGTGACGGAAAATTTCCTGCTTTCACATATTGATGAGCATGGTGTGCTTCTGGATCTCAAGGGCCTTAATGGAGAGGCGGAACGTTCGGAATGCAAAGGAGTGGACTTGAACAGGATGAAGATTATTCTTAATTTCTGGTCCATAAAGAAATGGATAGAGAAGTCTCCGCATGGCAATTCAAAGAATTACTATAAGGCCAGATGCCTTGTCCAGAAAGATAAATTGGAAGAGAGGATGCGGGCGAGGCAGGAGCTGGCGGTATTCATTACTGATTATCTGTATGAGCGGATGTCCGTGCAGTCCGGTGAGTCTGACGGCTGTATTCAGACTGCGGAAGGCGATGCCGTGCCTGTCGAATTTTCCGTACTCGGACTGAAGGAGGCTTATGAAAATTCGCTTTCCGTCTTTTCTCCGGCGGTTTCTTCTGCGGATGTCGAGGATGCCTTGTTCTATCTGTCGAGAATCGGAGCCATCAAGATAGAAGGCGGCTTTCTGGTCATATACAACGGCATGTCCATTGAGCGCCTTGTCAAGGACAATAGCCGACGCTATAAACTGGATGATTACCACAATCTCAGCGAATTCTATAAGAACAAGATTCAGCAGATACACATCGTCGGGGAATATGCCCGGAAGATGATTGACGATTATGAAGGGGCTCTGCAGTTTGTCGAGGACTATTTCAGCCTTAATTATCCGTCTTTTTTAAGAAAATATTTCAAGGGAAGGCAGGACGAAATCACCAATACAGTCACTCCGTCGAAATTCAGGCAGCTTTTCGGCGACCTGTCTCCGGCCCAGTTGAAGATAATCAATGACCGTAATGCGAAATATATAGTCGTTGCCGCAGGTCCGGGGAGCGGAAAGACCAAGGTTCTGGTACACAAGCTCGCCTCACTGCTCATGATGGAGGATGTGAAGCACGAGCAGCTGCTGATGCTGACATTCTCCCGCGCTGCGGCAATGGAATTCCGCAGGAGGCTGTATGATCTCATCGGCAATGCCGCTTCGTATGTGGAAATCAAGACATTCCATTCATATTGCTTCGACCTTTTAGGCAAAACAGGAAGTCTTGAGCAGTCAGAAATGGTAGTGGCTGCGGCGGTGGAGAAGATTGCCGCAGGAGAGGTAGATATGAGCCGCATCACCAAGACAGTGCTTGTCATAGACGAGGCTCAGGACATGGATGAAAATGAGTTCAATCTTGTCAAGGCGCTCATGGACCGGAATGAAGACATGAGGGTGATAGCTGTTGGAGATGACGACCAGAACATATATGAGTTCCGTGGCTCCAGTTCACGGTATATGGAAGAAATCCTGAAGATGGAGGGTGCAGTAAAATATGAATTGTCGGAGAATTTCCGCAGCAGACGGAATCTTGTGGAGTTTTCCAACGCCTTTGCCGCTTCCATCGCGCACCGTCTTAAAAAATATCCGATAGTGTCCAGGCGGGAAGAGGATGGAAGCCTTGCCGTTGTCCGCTACTGCAGTCAAAACCTTGAACTGCCCCTTGTCAAAGCCATAGCGGCTACCGGTCTTTCCGGAACGACCGCCGTGCTTGTGCATACCAACAACGAGGCGCTGATTGCCACCGGCCTTCTCTTGAAAAACGGCGTTCCGGCCAGGCTGATTCAGTCCAATGAGGACTTCTCCCTCGCCAGTCTTGCTGAAATCAGCTATTTTATGGGAATTGCCGGCATACGCCGGGATGGCCCGACCGTCAGTTCCGAGGAATGGGCCGGCGCCAGACGCTGCATGTCAGACAGGTTTGCCCGCAGCTCCATGCTTGGAGTGTGCCTTGACATCGTGGATGATTTTGAAGCGTCCTGTCCTGATGACACTTCCGGTTCGGGGCAAGGGAAAGTCATATACAAGTCCGATTTCGAACTTTTTCTCAGGGAGTCGTCTCTGGAAGATTTCACCAGGGCCGACACTTCTGCAATCCTTGTTTCCACCATCCACAAGGTCAAGGGAAAGGAATTTGACAATGTCTTCCTCATGCTTGACGGCTTCAAGTGCTCCGGAGACAAGGAAAGGCGTCAGCTCTATGTCGCCCTCACCCGCGCCAAGAACAGCCTCAGCATCCATATCAACACTCCTCTGTTTGACAATATTACGGCTCCAGGCCTTAAACGCCTGGAGGATAACGCTGTCTGCGAAAAGGCTGATGAAATGACCCTGTTGCTGACCATGAGGGATGTCAATCTCGGCAGCTTTGAATACAGCCAGAAAGTCGTTCATTCATTGGTGTCCGGTGATGCTCTGCAGTTTGGAGCAGACCGTCTGCTGGCAAACGGGAAATTCCTGATGTTCTTCTCCGACCGTTTCAAGCAAAACCTTTCTTCCCTCCAGTCCCAGGGCTATTCCATTGACTCCGCCGAAGCCGCCTTCATCCTCTGGTGGAAAGCCAAGGATGCCACGGCTCCCATCCTCATCGTCCTTCCTAAAATCCATCTTGTCCGCCTTTCCCATATTTCTGACCTGTAGCATATATGCAGGAAATCAGCATTAGAAGAACAGCAAATTTTTCGCCATTAATCCTGTCGAACCGTTTTGTCAGAAAGTGCGCTCTGCCATTCTCTTCAATCAGCGAACATTCTGTCATTTCTATGTCGCATTCCTTTACCAGGCGTGAAAAGGAATATTCAAGTCGTCCATAGTTCTCCGTTTCTCTGAAACCGGTTGTGGCGGATACTCCGTCCAGCTTGATAATGTAGTAATCAAAGCCGGCGGGAGCATCCGTCTGTCCGGAACGGACTTCCCCTGTTTCTCTTTTGTAGGCAATGATTGCCTTAGCACGTTGCCCTCCGGCGGAAGTTCCGAGCCGCAGGATTTCTGCGATAGCTGCCTTCTTGTCTTCCCCTATATTTATGCAGAAGTCCGATTTGCCTGCCAAAGCCTCTCCGGCAATATTCACCAATGAATCAATTTCTATCCTGATGTCCGGATCTATATTGGCTATTGCCGGTTCGAATTCAAGTGCCCCCATGCATCTCTTGCCCAAAAAACAAAGCGCTTCAATTACGTTACCGCTTGTGCGTCCTGTCAGGGCCAGCCATTTTTCGAACAAGGCGCGGCCGTAGGTGTCCGGCAGGGAGTCTGCAAGCATACCCGGCAGTCCCTTGAAAGTGGTCTTGTCAAGTTCTCCGAAACTGTATACGCGACCTTCCCTCACAGGCATCATCAGCGGTGATGGCTCTATGCCTTTTTCGTGAAGTCTGGGTCATATTCAAACCGTGCAATATCATAATTCACGTCCCAGTTCACCGAACCTATGGCTTGTCCGTATAAATAGACCCGTGCCACATTTACCATTTTGATTCCTCCTTTTCTTTTGTATAGCCTTTGGATGCACGTTTGCGCTTAGGTTTGCCAGTCTTATTGACCAGTTCATAATATTCGTTTGGGCTCAACGGTTGCTCTTCGATAAGCTTTACGAAGACATCAAGTTCTCCCAAGGTGCGCAAAATGCGGATCAGCGACTCAAAATTTTTTATTTCTCCGTCTTCTATGCGTTTCACCGAGGAAACAGAGATTCCGGCTTTGTCAGCAAGTTCGGCTTGCGACATATTCTGTTTCAGCCGGATCATTTTTATTTTGGCTGCAATCCTTTTGCATATCTCGGGATCAGATAGCATATATATATTGTCCAACATATCAAAATTGATACTTATTGCCACAAATATAATAATAAAAGTTCAAAATTGACACTTTATGAATACTAATTGTCAATAGCGTGATGTGGAGTTAAGGATGAGCAAAAGGGGCGGATTTCATGAAGGGACAGGTGATGGTCTGCCGGTTCGGGGCCGGCAATATGGAGGTCAGGCGGGAATGTCATCGTTTGGCGGGTTTGTCGTGTCAGTTGTCATGACTGCCTGCTGACGGCATATATTTTGTACTAAAAAACCCGTTTGGTCGAAAATTGCTTAAAATGAAAGATATTGCAAAGGTGCGGGAGTCGATTCTGGACTCGGCGAGCTGGCTTTTTGACAGGTTCGGGTATGAGAAGACCTCCGTGGATGAAATTGCCAAGAGGGCGCACAGGGCGAAGGCTTCCGTCTATTATTATTTTGACGGGAAGCTCTCCATTTTCAAGGCTGTGCTCAAGAAGGAATTTGCGGAAGTGCGCAAGGGGCTGGAGGATGTCCGATCGAGATATTCGGACAATCCCAAGAGCCAGCTTGTGTCCTATCTGACAAAACGGATGGAGCTGCTCAATGCTGCGAAGGTGTATATCCAGTATATGAATTCGCCCTATATCTACGGCAGCAATGAGCTTTCGGAGATTGTCGGCGGGGCGCGTTCGGACTTTGATGTGTGGGAGGAGGACTATTTCCGCGCTCTTTGCGTCGAGGGGCGTGAGGCCGGGGTCTTTTCGGATGCGGTGAAGCCTGAGGCTTTTTCAAAGCTGATGTCCGTCCTTCTCAAAGGCATCGAAATGCAGTTTTTCCATTCCGGGGACTATGAGTCCATGAAGTCCACATACGAAACGATGGTGGAGCTTCTGGTATTCAAAAGCACACCACCGGAAAATGCCGTTTCCGTACAATGAATCAAAAGACAAATATAAACGAAAAAGATATGAACAACAGAATTGCACACACTTTGGCGGCACTTGCGTTGGCCGCGGCATTTTTCACCGGATGTTCCAAGGAAGGACCGGGGAGATTTGAGGGAAATTATTCTTTCAATACGAGCGGGACGCTGACGCTTGTGCCTCAGGGTTCCGGGGCTGACACGGGGGAAAGCGGCTCGGGAGATACGGGCAGCACCGGAGGTACGGACAATTCATTGACTGTGTCCATCCCTTCGGAAGGAGGTCAGATGGACATAGTGACGGCGGACAAGAAGTCGGGGAACATGATAGTGACAATGCGCCCTCTCGGCGGCGGGGTGCAGGTGTTTGATGCCGTGGCTGACGGCAAGACCATCACCCTGCAGCCTCTTGCAAGGGTTCTGGAGATTTCATGGAACGGAGATTTGTTGCCGCAGACGGCGACGGCAAATGTTTCCGTGAGCGGCTATGGTGAACGGTACAATGATGTCATCATATTCCGCCTTGACTATTCAGGGACTTGCACGGCTCCGGACGGGACTGTCTATGACATAACTGAAAGCCGTGTGGACTGTGTGGCAAAGGAAAACGATTAGGGAGGGCCGGTCATGAACAGAAGAAGTTTCGGGTTATTTGCGGTTTCGGCATTAGTTCCCGTCCTCGTTTCGGGATGCGGTCTCCGCAAGGATGGCAACAAGGTGCAGGAGCCTGTTCCTGTCCGTGTCGTCACCGTTGAGGAAACGGAAGGAGTCGGGGCGAGGTCTTATGTGGGGACTGTGGCTCCGTCCAAGTCTGCCGTGCTGTCATGCAGTTACTCCGGCACTCTTGTGCGGCTGGCTGTTTCTGAAGGCGACTTTGTCCGGAAGGGCGACACTGTGGCCGTAATCGAGTCCCAGTCGGTGAAGAGCATGAGGGACATGGCCCATGCCACCCTCAGGCAGGCGGAAGACGGCTATGAGAGGCTGACCCAGGTGCATGGGAGCGGCAGCGTGGCTGATGTCAAGATGGTGGAGATAGAAACGCAGCTGAGCAAGGCAAGGGCTTCCGCCGAGGCTGCGGACAAGGCTTTGGAGGACTGTACTGTGAAGGCGCCTTTTGACGGGGTTATCGGAGATGTGTTCGTGGAGCAGGGCGTAGACCTTTCCGTGATGGAGCCTGTGGTGAGAATCCTGGACATATCGTCCGTGAAGGTGGAGATTTCCGTGCCTGAAAATGAGTTTTCCGCCATGGACAAAGGTGACCGGGCATCGGTGAATGTCCCGGCTCTTGACGGCAGGACATTCGGAGCTGTGCTCAGGACCAAGGGGCTTGTGGCCTCTCCGGTGTCACACAGCTACAGGTTTGACCTTGAGCCGGCTGAAAGGGTTCCGGGACTTATGCCGGGCATGGTGTGCAAGGTGGTGTTTGATGATTCTTCATCCGGCATGGTGATACCTGCTTCTGCTGTCAGGACGGATATGGACGGAAGGTATGTGTGGGCGGTGCGTGACGGCAAGGTGCGCAAGGCCTATGTCACCATAGGAGGCTTTTCCGGCGAGGGCGTGATAGTGGAGAGCGGTCTTGCCGCCGGGGACAAGGTCATCGTTGAAGGCGGGCAGAAGGTCAGCGGCGGGATGTCTGTCAAGGAGATGGAATGAGTCCGGCATTTGCCGCCAGGCAGATTTCATAATGATTGAACAATGGATATTTCAGATATAGTAAGGGGGACGATCCGCCACAAGAAGATAGTGTATTTCATCGTTGCCGTCCTCATTGCGTTCGGCATCACCGGACTCGTGAGGATGAACAAGGATGAGTTTCCGTCATTTGAGCTGAAGAACGGGCTGATTGTGGGCATATATCCCGGGGCTGATGCAGAAGAGGTGGAAGCGCAGTTGACAACGCCTCTTGAAGAGGTGCTGTTTTCATTTTCGGAAATCAGCAGGGAGAACACGACATCCTATTCCAAGAACGGGATGTGCTACATATATACCGACCTGACCACTCCTGCATCCACCAAGAATGAGGTCTGGTCAAAGATAAAGCTTAAACTCGATGCCACTAAACAGACTCTCCCGGCAGGGGTGCTTGCAGTAGCCGTGATGGATGATTTCAGTGCGGTGTCTTCGCTTCTGATAGCCCTGGAGTCTGGAGACAAGAGCTACGGGGAGCTTAAAGGCTATGCAGATGAATTGAGCTACAGGCTCAGGGAAATTCCTGACCTGGCGAATGTGCGGATCATAGGGGAGCAGAGCGAAGAGATTGCCGTCACCCTTGACATGGAAAGGCTTTCGTCATACGGCATCAGCCCTTCTTCCATAATGGTGGCCTGCCAGACTTCGGGCATGCAGCCTGTGAGCGGCACTTTCAGCACGGAATATGTCTCGTCCCCGATAAGGGTGGACAATACGGTTTCTTCCGAAAGGGAGATTGCGGACAAGATCATCTATTCTGACCCTGCAGGCAATGTGTTGAGGCTTAAGGATGTCGCCAGGATAGAAAGGCGGGTGCAGGAGCCGTCCGCAATAGTGGGCTACAACGGCAATTCCGCATTGGTGCTTTCGGTGGAGATGAGGCCGGAGAACAATATTGTCGCCTTTGGAAAGGAGGTTGACGGTGTGCTCGATGCCTTCGGGAAGACTCTTCCTGACAGCGTGGAGATAAGCAAGATAACGGACCAGCCGCAGGTGGTCAGGATGTCGGTGGTTTCTTTCATAAGGGATCTCGTGATTTCCATGCTTGTGGTGATAGTGGTGATGCTGATGCTTTTCCCGATGCGTTCGGCTCTCATTGCCAGCTCAGGTCTGCCTGTCTGCACGGCAGTGACATTGGCTGTGATGTATCTGACAGGGATAGACCTCAATACCGTGTCTCTTGCCGCCCTGATAGTGGTGCTCGGAATGATAGTGGATGACTCCATCATCACGATGGACGGCTACATGGACAAGCTCGGCAAGGGCCTGTCAAGGACGGAGGCGGCATGTGCAAGTGCCAGGGAACTCATCCTGCCGATGTGTACCTCCACTTTTGCCATCGGCCTGATGCTTTTCCCGATAAAGGGACTGATTACCGGCTATCTCGGGGACTTCGTTGCGACTTTCCCGTGGGTGATAGCCGTGGCCCTGTTCTCTTCTCTTGCATATGCCATCTTTGTGGTCCCTTCGCTTGAAGTGCGCTACATCAAGAGCCATACGGCCTCCGGCAACAATTTCTTTGTCCGCGGGCAGACCGCATTTTTCAACGGCATGCAGAAAGGCTACGAAGTGCTTCAGTCCGCCTGTTTCAGGCATCCGAAGATAACTATCCTCATCGGGGTGCTGACTGTGGCCCTCGGAGTGGTCATGTTCCTGAATGTCAATGTGCAGATGATGCCTAAGGCGGCAAGGGAATGCTTTGTGGTGGAAATATACCTTGAAAGCGGTTCCGGCATTGACAAGACCAGGGCGGTGAGCGATTCCCTGCAGAAGATACTTCTGAAAGACAAGAGGGTGGAGTCTGTGACGGCATTCGTCGGCTCCAGCTCGCCACGCTTCCATGCCACATACGCGCCTCAGACCCCTTCTCCTGATTTCGCCCAGTTCATAGTCAACACTGTTTCGACAAAGGCCACGGAAGCCGTCCTGAGAGATTACGAGACGAAGTACCAGCATTATTTCACAAATGCCCTCGTCCGTTTCAAGCAGATGGACTACCAGGCCGTATCGGCTCCTGTCGAGATAAAGGTTTCCGGGGCGGACTATGCCCGGATACAGTCTATAGCGGATTCCATCAAGCATTTCATGTATTGCAATCTTGACGACAGGCTGCAGTGGATACATACCAGCAGCGAGGGTACTTCATCCTTCGTGGATGTAAGGCTTGACCCTGACGAGTCGTCCCGTCTTGGGGTGAACAGGGCAATGCTTTCGATGTCGCTTGCCGGTTCGTTCAGTTCCCTTCCTGTGGCGACCCTCTGGGAGGGCGATGTGAAGGTGCCGGTCAACCTTTACAGCGAGTCAATTTCGGACACCATGAGCTATGATGCGGTGGCCAACCAGATGGTACCTACTGTCGTGCCAGGCGTTTCGGTACCTCTGAGGCAGGTGGCAGACATCATTCCGGAATGGAGGCCGGAAACGTATGCGAGAACAGGAGGTGTGGAAACCATCACCGTCGGTGCGGACATGAAATACGGATGCAGCCAGCCGGATGCCATGAAGGCCATCAAGAGTTATATAAAAGAGATTGAACCGTCTTTGCCGGATGATGTCACCATCACTTATGGAGGGCTTTCGTCAATGAACAGCGATGTCACTCCGGAGATTCTGCTTTCCTTTATATGTGCCGTGGGAATATTGTTCATTTTCCTGCTGATACACTTTAAGAAGGTTTCAGTTTCTATCCTGACCATCGTGCTCAGCTCCCTCTGCCTTTTCGGCTCGTTCTTCGGGCTTTGGATTTTCGGTCTGGACTTCGGCCTGACCTCTGTCCTCGGCCTGATCAGCGTGGTGGGCATCATAGTCCGCAACGGCATACTGATGTTCGAATATGCCGAGGAGCTGCGCTTTGTCAAAGGCTGGGACATCAAGGAGGCTTCAATTGAGGCCGGGAAGAGGCGTATGAGACCTATTTTCCTGACTTCCAGCGCAACGGCTCTCGGGGTGCTGCCGATGATAATCGCGGGGGATGCTCTGTGGATGCCTATGGGAGTGGTCATCTGTTTCGGAACAATGCTTTCGATTGTGCTCATCACTCTGATAATGCCGGTTTCATATTGGCAGCTGTTCAAAAACTCAAAACAGGAGGTGTCGGCAAATGAAAAATAAAATCAGACATATATTTATCAGTTCCGTATTCCTTGTGACCGTGCCCTTGCTGGCGACGGCCCAATACAGGACGGACATTCAAAGTGCTTCCGGTCCGGTTTTGGAGCTTTCGCTCGAAAGATGCAAGGAACTCGCATTGGAGAACAATCCGTACATCCTCAATTCCCAACTGGATGTCTATGCCGCGAGGGCGCAGAAGCGGGAGGCCCTGGCGGAATATTTCCCGAAAGTGTCAGTCAATGCATTTTCTTTCTATGCCTTTGACCCGATGCTCGAACTGGGGGTGACCGACCTTCTCGGAAAGTCGGATTTCACATACAATCTTCAGAATCTGGTCAATTCCCTGGCTTCTGTCTACGGCTTTGACCCTGTGTTCTCGACCATGCACTACGGTGTTTCAGCCACGGTGTCAGTCATGCAGCCGGTATTTGCCGGAGGCAGGATTGTCAACGGAAACAGGCTTGCAGCCCTCGGCGTGGAGGCGGCCGGCCTTCAGAAGGATATCCGTGAGAGAAGTACCGGAGAGGAAGTTGAAAAGGGATATTGGCAGGTGGTCGCCCTGGAGGAGAAGATGAAGACGCTGGACCAGATGCAGGGACTTGTTGATACCCTGTACAAAGATGTCAGTTCCGCCCGGGCTGCGGGACTTGCCACGGAAAACGACCTTCTGCAGGTGCAGCTGAAAAGGAATGAGCTGAAATCCGGGAAAATACAGCTGAAAAACGGGATAAGGCTCGCCAAGATGAACCTTTTCAACTCAATAGGCGTCAAATACAATCCTTACAGTACGATAAGGAATGATTCGATTCCATATATCGATGATATTCTTCTGACTGACAAGACAGACATGTTCGAGGCTCCGGAAAAATATTACCGTCCGGAGGATGAAGTGGCTGCGAGACAGGAGGAATCGAGGCTGCTTGAAATCTCCGTCCAGTCCAAACGCCTTGAAAAGCGTATGGCTATGGGCGAGGCCCTGCCTCAGATAGGCGTCGGGGCTTCATACGGCTATAACGATATGGGAATAAGCGACGGCAGGATGAACGGGGCTGTGTATGCGATGGTCCAGATACCGATTTCGGATTGGGGCAAGACTGCCCGCAAGATGCAGAGGTACGATGCCCAGCTGCAGAAGGCCGAGAATGAGAAGGAATATCTCGATGCCCAGCTTGTCCTGCAGATACGCAAGCTCTGGATAGACCTGAGTTCGGCATGGGACCAGCTGCAGGTGGCCCGTGAAAGCGTAGACGTGGCTGGAGAAAGCGTCAGAAGCCTGACTTCCTATTACAAGGCCGGGATGTCCCCGCTGTCGGAACTGCTTCAGGCACAGACCCGATTGCGTGAGGCTGCCGATGAATACACCGGACAATGCATCAACTACAGGATAGCCCTGCAGGCCTATCTTGACAGGACAGGGGAGAATTAGACATGCACCGAAATTTTCAATTTGGCATGTTCCCATGCCTTGACAAGTGGGAAATTAGACTTATATTCGCGACAGGAACATAAATTGCATCATGTGCCGTCCGGCCGGTCATGCAATTAAAGGATAGGACATGAATTATTTCCATAAGAAGATGATGAAGCTGAGGGAGCGTTATATCGACACCCTCGGAAAGCTGTACGAATATTCCACAGCCATGTATGAGAACAATCAGCTCTCGAAGATGATAGGTTCTGACATGGGTTATACCTACAAGGAATTCAAGAAGAAATGCGACGAACTTTCGTCCCGCCTTTCGAGATACGGGATAGGGGCCGGGGACAGGGTGGCAATCCTTTCCCAGAACATGCCCAACTGGACGGTGGCCATGTTTTCCCTTGTGCCTTTCGGCCGTGTGTCTGTCCCGATTCTTCCGGATTCCTCCGAGAATGAGGTCACCAATATTCTCAACCATTCCGGCAGCAAGGCAATATTCATCTCCAGGCGTCTTTTGCCGAAGCTGAGCAAGGAATGCATGGAAAAGATGGTGCTCGTGATAGACATCGAGACCTTTGAAATCATCAAGAGGGACGATTCTTCCTTTACCTGCGACGGGTGGGTGCGTCAGCCGCAGCCGGACGACATAGCAACCCTCATCTATACCTCCGGCACCACCGGAAATGCAAAGGGCGTGATGCTCAGCCACAGGAATCTGTGTGCCAATATCCGCGCCTCGTTCCATGCCCACAAATGTACCGAGAAGGATGTGTGGCTTTCCATCCTGCCGATGGCGCACACATACGAGCTGAGCATCGGTGTGCTTTATCCGATATTCTGCGGTGCCTGTGTCTGCTACATTCAGAAGCCGCCGACACCGACCGTGCTGTTGTCCGCACTGAAGGAAGTCCGTCCGACCGTGATGCTTTCGGTACCGCTCATCATAGAGAAGATATACAGGAACAGTGTCGTGCCTACGATCAAGGGCAGCCGTGTCCTCACCTGGATGTACAAGAAAATGCCGGGGCTTCTCTGCCGTCTCATCGGCCTGAAGCTGAAGTCCATTTTCGGCGGCAGGCTGAAATTCTTCGGAATAGGGGGCTCCAAGCTCGACATCCATGTCGAGGTGTTCCTCAAAAGGGCGAAGTTCCCGTATGCAATCGGCTACGGCCTGACAGAAACCGCCCCTCTAATCTGCAACGCAGGAGTGAAATACACCAAGCCGGGCTCCACCGGAGTCGCAGCGTATGGAGTTTCTGTCAAACTGCTGGATGTCAATCCTGAAACTGGTGAGGGCGAAATAATAGCAAAGGGCGACAATGTGATGCTCGGATATTACAAGGACCCGGCCCGTACCCGTTCCGTCTTCACCGATGACGGATGGTTCAGGACAAATGACCTTGCCACCGTGGACGAAAAGGGCAGGTATTACATCAAAGGACGTCTGAGCAATATGATTCTGGGCCCTTCGGGCGAGAACATCTACCCTGAGGAGATAGAGAATGTCATCAACAATTTGGACGAGGTGAACGAGTCCATTGTCCTCGAAAGGGACGGGCGTCTTGTTGCCCTTGTCCAGTTCAATGACAATATAATCGACTGGGACCAGGAGGGCGAGGACCAGTTTTTCGAAAAGCTGGAAGCACGCAAGCAGGCCATTCTCAGCTATGTCAACAAGCATGTCAACAAGTTCTCCAAGATCAAGGAGGTTGAAGTCATGAAGGAGCCTTTCGAGAAGACCGCCACCCAGAAGATCCGCCGCTTCAAATACAGCAAGAAGCCGCATTCTTCTGACGAGAAATCCTCCGAATCCAATTCCTCCTCCTCTTCCAAATCGGAATGACGGTTAAAACGCCTTGACTGCGTTCCGATTCCTTAGTGTACTTTTGCTGGTAAGCGCATAAAACAAATTTACCCCTCCATAGCTTTTTAGTGGAGGGGTATTTTTGTGGATAATCGTTTATATTATTGAAAGTCATCTTTTTGACGACTGTCTTTTTTATCCGCCGGTGCGTCAGAGCGCCAGCTATCACGCACCGGACCGTCAGTCGTTATTGAGCTGGATGATATCCACCTCATCCTCCCGGCTCTCTCCCAGCAGCCATTTGCAGTACCAGTCGGCCATCCTCCAGAAGAAATATTCGTTCATGTCCCCGAACCCGTGCCTCTGGCCCGGCAGGACGAGCATGTCGAATCTCTTGTTGGCGCGGATCAGGGCATTCACGACACGGATGGTGTTGGCCGGATGCACATTGTCGTCGATGTCCCCGTGCACGAGGAGAAGGTGCCCCTTGAGGTTGCCGGCGATTTCCGGATTGGTGTCTATGTCATAGACAAATGTCGTGTCCCCCTTTTCTGTTACCTTTTCGAGTATGCCGTGGTGCTGCTCGCTCCACCAGCGGTTGTAGATGCTGTTGTCATGGTTTCCTGCGCAGGATACGGCAGCGGTGTAGAAGTCAGGATATTTCAGGATGGCTGCAGTGGACATGAATCCTCCTCCGGAATGCCCGTGTATCCCGACCTTGGTGCCGTCAATCCACGGATACTTTGCGGCAAGCCTCTGCACGGCAGTCTTCTGGTCTTCAAGCCCGTAGTCGCGGAGATTGCCGTAGCCGTAGTTGTGATACCATTTGGACCTGTTAGGATGTCCTCCGCGGTTGCCCACGGTAATTACTATGAAGCCCATCTGTGCCAGCCTGTCCGTGCGGGCCATTCCTGCGCTCCAGGATATGTTGTTCGCCTCCACTTGAGGTCCAGGATATACATATTCTATTATAGGATATACCTTTGTGGAGTCGAAGTCAAATGGCTTGTACATCACGCCGTAAAGGTCAGTGATACCGTCGGCGGCCTTCACCGTGAATCTTTCCGGAAGCCTGTAGCCCGCCTCGAAAAGCTTTGAAAGGTCGGCGGTTTCAAGATCGGCGATCTTTTTGCCCGAGGCGTTGTACAGGGCGGAAGCCGGCACTGCATCCACGCGGGAGAAATTGCATACCAGATATTCGGCATTGTCACTTGCCGATGTCTGGACATCCATGTCTTCCATGTCCAGCTGCTTCATCCCGCTTCCGTCCAGAGATACCCTGAATGTGTGCATCTGATAAGGATTCTCATCTTTGTTGACTCCACATGCGCTGAATATGACATAACCTTTTTCTTCATTTACTGCAAGCACATCTTCCACATGGAAAGGCCCTTCGACAACCGTTCCGGCCAGCGAACCGTCCGCATTGTAGAGATACAGATTGGCCCATCCGTTGCGTTCTGACCAGTGTATCATCTGCTTTCCTCCGTTCACGAGCCTTAGCGGACGGGCTTCCACATATGTGTTCATTCTTTCTGAAATCACTGTCTTTGTGGAGTCACTTCCGACATCCACACGGCAGATGTCCATCCTTTTGAGGTCGCGGCTCATCCTCATGATGTAGAAGCCGTTGTTGTCGCCGAGCCATTCGCGTGACCAGAAGTCATCGTAGTCGTCCTCATTTGTGTCCGGCACTGTTTCAAAGTCTATGGTCTGGTCCTTGAATGCATTGATTTTCACCTGGCTGCGGCTCATGTCATCCGCATTGAACACATAGAGATATTCTTTAGGTCCAGGTTCTCCGGGCATCTGGTATTTGTAGGATTCGAGGGAAGGACGCGGATCGCTGAGAGAGTTTATCACCCAAAGCTCCTTGACTGCGCTCATGTCATATTTTACGGTAGCGAAATGTCTTGAGTCCGGCGACCACACGAGATAGTATGGGAAGAGCCTCTTTGTGGTGTCATTTTCCGTCCATCCCTTGTAGTTGTCTGCCCCCCAGAAAAATTCCCTGGTGCCGTCATCTGTGATGCGATGCTCGACTATGGTGCTGTCTTTCTCATCCTTGGCCGCTTTTGCCAGGTTTTCGGCATCCATCCACCACAGGTCGGTATTTTTCGCATATATTCCGATTTTTCCGTCAGGGGATACATTCGCCCATGAAGGGTATTTTTCTTTCTCCTCTTTTCCTGTGATGTCGGTCAGCTTTCCGGTAGATATTTCATATTCAAACGAATATACTTTCTTTTTCCCGAACCGTTCTATGCGGGCAGAGTCCTTTTCCGGCAGGGAACTCTTTATCTCGAATGTGAAGACCTTGTCATCTTTCAGTTCGAGCTTTCCGATGGGAATGTGCTGTGCGTCAAACGGGTCCTTGACAATCGTTGTAAGTTCCATCGCGAGTTTTTCCATGTCGAAAACAGGCTGTTTCCGTCCTGTCCTGGCGTCCACAATATAATATTGTGTGCCGTCTGAGGTTTTCCACTGGTACCAGAACTTGTCCTGGTTCTTGAACCATTTCGGGTTCACTCTTGTCGAAAACACCATCTGCGAGATTTTCTTCTGCGAAAATCTTTCCGCCAGTTCATAGTTCGGCTTCGGGATCCTGTCTGTTCCGTCCGTTGCCGTTTCCGCCTGTGCCTGCACTGTCAGTCCTAATGCGGCAATCACAGCCAATGTCAAATATGTCCGTTTCATGCTCTCTATCGTCAGATTTTATAATGATTATCCCGGATAGTGCCCTTTCCTGTCGTTTTGATCGTAGGACAATGTCCGTAGTGGAGATACCAGTATGGTTTTATCACATTTGGCTCTTTCAATACAGTCCTTCCAGCTCTTCCCACGGGATTGTAATCCTGATGATGCCCATTGCATAAGGGGCAATTTCATACTGGTTGTAGATGTAGGTGACACCTTCTTTTGATACGCAGAAATTGCCGTTCGGCTCTATCTCCCTGATGAACATCATGGATGTGTCTGCAGGGCTTTCCAGCGCTTCCGGCAGGTGTGCCGAGAGCAGCCCCGTCAGCTTCCGGTTGTAGCCTTCCTTGAAGAAATCTGTCTCGACCACAGGTTCCCCGGTCTTCATGTCGAAGTTGAAGGCTGTTTCCGCAGTCATTCCATGTGCTCCTCCCGCAAATACATATTTGCTTGTCTTGTAGGAAAATATGTTCTTGTGACTGCCATACATTTCCCCCTTTATGTATTCTTCGTGCCTCAGGGTCATTGACGGTATCTTTCCATCTTCTATGTCTTGTGCAATGCCGAGGTTTTCGTCCCTGTATTCAGCCGTGATGTCATCGGTGTATGCCTTGATTGCCTCCGCCGGGTCCAGTCCCGCATATTCTTCCCCGAAATATTCTGCCGTGAGGAATGTCCCGACTTTTCCGAGCGCCGTCTTGTCCATGCCCGAAACCGGATATGACACATTTATGTCCAGAACCAGCGAATCCGTGCCGCCTTCCTGCAGCGCTATGGCTGCATGTGAAACATAATCCTGTGTGCCGAATGTCCCGTTGCAGGACACAAGCACCGCACCGGCGCACAACGCCGCCCCCAAAGAGAAAAATGCCCTTTTCATTGTAATGCCTTTTAAAATTGCCCGGAGAATTTCTCCATAGCCCACAAATATATCATAAATATCCCGATAAAATCCCCTGATGTCCGAAAAATATTGTCGGGATGTCCGGAGACTTTCCATGATGTCGATGGCATTGTCGATAAAATCGTTGCGAAATTATTGGTTTTTAAAATATTATGATTATCTTTGTGCCCCCGAAAATATCGGGGAGGAAACATAAATTATAGATTTACAATCATTTATGCCTACAATTCAACAATTAGTTCGCAAAGGGCGCGAGGTTATCGTCGAGAAGAGCAAATCCCGCGCGTTGGATGCTTGCCCTCAGAGAAGGGG
>JADIMO010000031.1 GCA_017694755.1 Candidatus Cryptobacteroides merdavium | reverse complement strand
AGGGCGCCCAGACCTCTGCCTAATCCGCGTGGTTGTTTCGTCATCTTGTTCTAACTGTTTTTGTCCAGGACCTCTTTCGCGAGATTGAGGTAGTTGGTGGTTCCGTTGCAGATAACATCATACAGGATGATGGGCTTCCCGTGCGACGGCGCTTCGCTCAGCCGGATGTTCCTCTGGATGACAGTATTGAACACCATGTCCTTGAAATGCTCCCTGAGCTCGTTCACCACCTGCGTGTGGACCTTTGTCCTTCCGTCGAACATTGTCACCACAAACCCTTCAATTGTGAGATTCGGATTTACCCCGTTCTGTACCAGCCTGATGGTCTGCAGCAGCTTGCCCAGTCCCTCCAGCGCGAAGAACTCCGGCTGCACCGGTATCATGACAGAGTCAGCCGCCGTCAGCGCATTGACAGTGATGAGCCCGAGGGAAGGGGAGCAGTCGATGATTATGAAATCGTATTCGTTCCTGATCGGTGCGAGCGCATTCTTCAGCGCCGATTCCCTGTCGGATGTCTCCAGCATCTCTATTTCCGCCCCGACAAGGTTGATGTGGGAAGGAATCATCTGCAGGTTGGCCATTTCCGTCTGTATCAGAGCATCCCTGATATCTAACTCTCCGATGATGACCTCATACAGGGTGCGTTTCTGGTCGCTTTCCGGCGAGAAGTTCAGCCCGGAGGAAGTATTGGCCTGCGGATCGGCATCTATGATGAGCACTTTCTTTTCCAGTACGGCAAGGGAGGCTGCAAGGTTGATTGCCGTTGTGGTTTTCCCCACGCCGCCCTTCTGGTTCGCTATAGCTATGACTTTTCCCATATATGCGTCTCCGTGATTACGATGTTATCGTGGCAAAATTAGAAAAAAATTTCATTACTTGCCGACATTTGTTCATAAATCGTGGAACGGTCCGGATCCGGCATGTCGGCAGACCTTGTTCCGCCAGTCCATTTTCACACATGCAGCCGCAGGCTTGCCTGCATTCCCTATTCCCTTTTTGGGAATATCCGGCCTGCCTGTAGGTGCTAATCCTTGAACATCAGGCGGAAAGTGCGCGGGATGCCGGTGTCGAAGCGCATGACCTTGCCGGTCCAGGGATGCCGGAAGGCGATGCTGCGGGCATGGAGGGCGAGGCGGCCGAGAGGATTGTTTGCTGCACCGTATTTCTTGTCGCCGGTGACAGGGCAGCCCATTTCAGAGGCATGGATGCGGATCTGGTTTTTGCGGCCGGTTTCAAGTTCAAATTCGGCAAGGGAATAACGCGGCTTTATGTCCGTATCCTCATGAAGAAGCCGTCTGTATCTCGTCACCGCTTTCTTGCCTCCGTTGTCCACCGGGCTGGAAGTCATCTTGAAGGACTTGGGATTCTCCTTCAGCCAGGATGTGTACACACCTTCCGGCTCAGGGAGGATGCCTTCCAGGACTGCAACATATTTTCTTTCCAGGATATTGTCGTTCCATCCGTCCTGCAGTCTCGCCTGTGTTTCCTCATCCTTGGCAAAGATGACGAGCCCTGATGTGTCACGGTCGAGCCTGTGTACAATAAAAACCCTTGCCTCCTGTCTTCTGCGGCCGGGAGATGTCCTCCTTGCCTGTCTTCTGACATGCTCCATGAGGATGGAGTAGGCCGTGGCTTCCCCTTCCTTGCCGGTGGACATGGTCAGGACTGCATGCCGCTTTTCAGCCACTATCAGATGCTCATCTTCATATATTATCCTCACACGGGTTTCTGTGTCCCCGGAATGCTTCTTGAGCCGTGTGCCACGGTCCAGTATCACCAGAATGTCCCCTTTTTTGAGCGGATGATCGAATGCGGTGACATTCCGTTCATTTATCATTATCCTTCCGTTTGACAGGTATGATTTGATCTGGGTCCTGCTTTCGCCATGGCATATTTCCATGAGGCAGTCCATCAGCATGCCGTCATGCGTAATAGTGAATCTCCGCCCTTTTCCGGCCTGTGCAGGGCTTCCGGTCTTTTTTGCAGTGAGTCTGTCCATCATAATCTGTCGTTCTGTCAATCCGGCGGCAAACATACATAATTTTTTCAGAAAAATTTTTATTTTCTATATTTGGCCATAAATGTCCACATATACTGTGGCGCCTCGGCAATTCAAACAAGTTTGCATTGCACTCGGCTTTTATGTATATTTGCAGGATATGGCAAAAGGTTTTGCAGAGACAGATTCATTGTGCCGCGGCATAGTCAGCGATGTCCGCAGGAAAGTGTTCAAGCCCGTATATCTGCTTATGGGTGATGAGCCTTTTTATCCTGATATGGTATGTGAGGCCATAATCGAAAATGCTCTGGATGAGAGTGAGAGGGATTTCAACCAGACGATATGCTACGGGGCGGATGTCACGGCTGATGCTGTAATAACGGCTGCCCGGCGCTATCCCATGTTTGCCGAAAGGCAGCTGGTGGTGGTGAAGGAGGCCCAGGCGATGAGGTCACTGGAGGAACTGGCTGTCTATTGCAGCCGTCCGCTGGAGTCCACGGTGCTGGTAATCTGTATGCACGGCGCTTCTGCTGACAAGAGAAAATCGCTTTACAAGTCCGTTTCCAAGATAGGTGTGGTGGTGGAATCCGCCCCTGTCCGTGACTATGAGATATCCCGTTGGATAACTGCATATTACAGGGGGCTGGGATTGGATATCGCCCCGGATGCCGCCGAACTGCTCGGAGAATATGCCGGGACGGACCTCGGCAAGATAGCGGTCGAAACCGAGAAGATGAGGAAGAACCTTCCTGAGGGAGCGACAGCAATCACAGCTTCTGACATCGAGAAAAATGTCGGCATAAGCCGCCAGTACAGCATATTTGAACTGACCAAGGAACTTTCTTCGAAGAATGCGGTAAAGGCCCTGAAGATAGCTGCCTATATCGGGGCATCTCCGAAATTCGCGATGCCGATGGCAATCAGCGCCCTGTTTACGCATTTCTACAGGATATTGAAGTACGAGGCTCTTCTGATGAAGACGCCACGGCCTTCCAATGACATGAAGGCTAAGGTGCTGGGGGTGAATCCGTACTTTTTCAGTGAATATGACAGGGCGGTGGCCAATTATCCGCTGAAGAAATGCATGTCGGTGGTGGCCCTGCTGCGTGACTATGATTTCAAGGGGAAGGGCGGGGAAGCCGGTGAGGCCGCTCCCGATGAACTCCTTGTGGAACTTGTGGCGAAAATTCTGAATTGAAACTTATCAAAACACTTGACAATTATGGGAATAATCCAATGCAAGGATGTGTGCAAGAGCTTCGGTGAAAAGGTGGCTCTTGACCATGTTACCCTTGATTTCCCGAAAGGGAAGATCTTCGGCCTGCTCGGCCCCAACGGTGCAGGCAAGACCACTCTGATCCGCATCATCAACAGGATCACCATCCCCAATGAAGGCACGGTCCTTTTTGAGGGCCGTCCCATTACCCAGAGAGATGTGGAACGCATCGGCTATCTTCCGGAGGAACGCGGGCTTTACCGCAAGATGAAGGTCGGCGAACAGGCCATGTACCTTGCCCAGCTTAAGGGCATGAGCTCAAAGGCTGCAGCGGAAGAACTCAAGAAATGGTTCGTGAAATTCGGCATACAGAGCTGGTGGCCAAAGAAGGTGGAGGAGCTTTCCAAGGGCATGGCGCAGAAGGTGCAGTTCATCACCACTGTCGTTCACAAGCCGTCGCTTCTCATCCTTGACGAGCCTTTTTCCGGATTCGATCCTGTAAATGCCCAGCTGATAAGGGAAGAGATACTCAACCTGAAGGCCCAGGGTTCGACAATAGTGCTTTCTACGCACAATATGGAGTCTGTGGAGGAACTTTGCGATGACATCGCCCTCATCAACAAGTCAAGGCTGGTCATCACAGGAGGTGTGAATGAGATCCGACACAAATATGGCAACAACAATGTGGAACTGGTCTATACCGGCAGTACGGCTGTCAACTCCGTCCCGGGTACTTTCAGGGTGCTTTCCGACATGGATGATTCCGGACGGCATACGGCCGTGCTCGCCCTTGAACCGGGGACGGACAATTCAGCAGCCCTGAGGGCAGTGCTGGACCAGTCGCTCAGCATCAATTCATTCAAGGAACTGGTGCCGAGAATGAATGACATTTTCATCAAACTTGTAACTGAGGAGGAATAGGCCATGAACATGCATATAATTAATGTGATAATAGGTCGCGAATACATGACCCGTGTCAAGAAGAAATCATTTCTTCTGACCACATTCCTGGCCCCGATATTCCTTGCCGCGATGATGATCCTGCCTTCAGTGATCATGTTCATGGCCGAGGACAAGGGAAAGAAGGTCGCGGTGATAGATGATTCCGGCATTGTGATGCCGTATATGGAAGACACTGATGCCGTGGACTATATTGATTATGCCGGACATCAGGCAGACAGCGTGAAGACCGCGTTCCATGAGTACGGGCTCGATGCCCTCGTGCTTGT
>JADIMO010000004.1 GCA_017694755.1 Candidatus Cryptobacteroides merdavium | reverse complement strand
GCCTTGTGCCGCTTCTCATCGGAGTCGTGCTCAACGCAACAGGCGGCTATCTCGTGCCTATGATCATTTTCTCCTCATTCGGAGTGCTTGCATTCATCTTCAGCCTCCTGCTGAAAATTGAAGACAGGAAGAAAGGTTTCGGGCTAGAACTGCCGAACATAAGCAAAGAGGAAAAATAAGGATGGGAGCCGGCTTGAAAAAATGGCCGGAGACAATCACAAAATCAATCTGCAATGCTGAAATACAGGAATCAGGGACATATCAACACAAGCTCCACCGCATGCTGGATTGCATTGGCATGCCTCGTGGTGCCCATGTTCGCATCATATTTCTTTGACGACATGTTCTCCACCCTGTCCCATATATTCCAGCATCCGGAAATGCTTGCCCTCGGCTGGGACAGCGCGGACTACGGATTCTATGCCGGGGGTTATTCATTCCTCTGCGTATGCGGCGGGCTCGTCATCTGCGGAGTGCTTTTAGACATGTTCGGAGTGAGGGTCGTAGGTTCAGTATTTGTCGGGCTGATGATCCTCGGGGCGGCCATGGTATCTGCCGCCCTGCTGTCCGGGCTGGATCCGGGGACATCGCTGACCATAGCCTATATCGGCTGCATGCTGTTCGGACTCGGAAGCGAGATTGCAGGAGTGGCAGTGACAAGGTCCATAGCCAAATGGTTCAAGGGAAGGAATGTGGCCCTGGCAATGGGGCTGCAGCTGGCAATAGCCCGCCTTGGGACGGCAACTGCATTCATCCTTTCCCCCATCCTCGTCGCAGAAAAGCCTTACGGTGAAATATATACCCTCACGGAGACTGCACGCCCCGCCCTTGCGGGCCTCTGCATGCTGTTTGCAGGAGGCATTCTCTGGGCGGTATTCGTGGCCATGGACTCAAGGTTCGACAAAGATGCCGGCATAACCGCTGCAAGAGGAAAAGTGAAGGATGAGGACAAGTTCAGATTCTCAGACATCCTGAAAGTCCTCACCAATCCGCGCTTTCTTATGATCGCCCTTCTCTGCGTATTCTTCTATTGCTGCATAATATCATTCAAGAAATTCGGGACAGCCATAGTCATCCCGAGGTTCGGGATGGAGGTGGACTCCGCCAAATGGATGATATCCATGATACCGTTTTTCACGGTGATCTTCACCCCTCTCTTCGGTGCCATGGTCGACAAGGCAGGAAAGGCCACAGGATGGATGATGACAGGTGCGGTTCTCGTGCTTGCATCACATCTCATCATGGCATTCGCCCCACAGGGGACGGCGTTCTGGGGCTATCTTGCCATATCGCTGTTGGGCATCGGCTATTCACTGGTACCATCAGCCATGTGGCCTACAGTGCCGAAGATAATACCTGAAAAGAACCTCGGCACGGCCTATTCCCTTATATACTGGATCCAGAACATGGGCATGCTGCTTGTCCCGATATTCGTGGGCAGGATATTCAAGACGACTGTCACCGAAGCCGGTAACATGACTCAGGAAGTGCAGGCCGCATTCAACGCGGAACTCATATTCATAGGACTGGGCATCGTGGCCGTCATCGTTGCCTCGGCACTGATCGTATCCTCCCGGAGACATCCGGAGCTGGAGATTGACCTTCCAAACAAAAAATGAAATGTACAGACTGCTCGATAAAGTAAACACGCCAGCCGACATCAGGAACTTCAGCCTGGAGGACCTCAAGGAACTCTGTGCCGAAATCAGGGACTACATGATCGGATGCTGCGCCACCAACCCGGGTCATCTTGGTTCAAGCCTCGGTGCAGTGGAACTTATCGTCGGACTCCATTATGTGTACAACACGCCTGACGATAACATAGTGTTCGATGTCGGCCATCAGGCATATGCACACAAGATACTGACAGGAAGAAAGGAACTGTTCCGTAAAAACAGAAAAAAGGACGGCATAAGCGGATTCACCAAAAGGACAGAAAGCGAATACGATGTATTCGGAGCCGGACATTCCTCCACATCCATTTCTGCCGCCCTCGGCCTTGCAAAGGCGTCCGAGTTCAGACGGGACGGGAAAAAGACCGTGGCGCTCATCGGAGACGGGGCACTTTCCGGCGGGCTGGCCTTTGAAGGGCTCAACAACGCCGGCAGCAGCAAGACCGACATCCTTGTCATAATAAATGACAACAACATTTCCATAGACAAGAATATAGGAGCCATACACGAACATCTTCTGCGTCTGACCACAGACCCGACATACAACAAAATCAAAAAGCATGTCTGGGACAAGATCGGTGACGGAACCATAAGAAAAATGATGCAGAAATTCGTCGTGAACACCAAGTCCAATATTGTCAGCGCATCCGGAGGTGACCTCTTCGAGGCCATGGGCTTCAGATATTTCGGTCCGATCGACGGCAACGACATAGGACAGGTGACCGACACCCTGCAGAGACTCAAGGACATGAAGGGCCCGCGTATCCTGCATACCATCACGACAAAGGGGAAAGGCTATCCTCCTGCAGAAGAGGACCAGACCATCTGGCATGCCCCTGGAATGTTCGACCCTGTCACAGGCAAGAGAATCGCACCCACACACCACGGCGCAAGCCGGTATCAGGATGTGTTCGGAGAAGTGCTGCTGGAACTTGCAAGGAAAGACAGCCGCATTGTCGGAGTGACACCGGCAATGGCATCCGGATGCGGGATGAACCTGCTCGCAAAAGAGATACCCGAAAGATTCTTTGATGTGGGAATCGCAGAAGAACACGCCGTCACCTTCTCTGCCGGCCTTGCCGCCGGGGGGATGAAACCGTTCTGCAACATATATTCCTCATTTTCCCAAAGGGCATACGACCAGATCATACATGACGTGGCCCTACAGAAACTCGGCGTGGTACTGTGTTTTGACAGAAGCGGACTTGTAGGTGAAGACGGGGCTACCCACCACGGCAATTTCGACATTGCCGCATACAGGAGCATCCCTGACACGATAATAGCAGTTCCGAAAGACGAGACTGAACTCAAGGATATGATGTATACGGCATCACTCACCGGCACAGGCCCGTTCATAATACGATACCCGAGAGGCTATGGCGAAGGCAGGGCATGGCGGGATGAAGAGTTCAAGGTCATCAGAGTCGGCAGCAGCGAACTGCTCATGAACGGAAGCAATGTGGCCGTCCTGTGCGCCGGTCCCCTCGCCAACAGGGCTCTCGAAGCCGCACAGAAATGCAGAGGAGAGCACTCCTGGAATCCATACATATATAATATAAGGTACATAAAGCCCATCGACACAGAAATGCTCGATAATGTGCTCGAAAAATGCAGCAGCATAATTACCGTTGAGGACGGATGTCTTGCAGGCGGACTCTACGGGGCAGTGACAGAATACGCCGCATCGAAGAAGAAGAGCATCAGGATAAGCGGAATAGGCATTCCGGACAGATTCATAGGACAGGGAACACAGTCCGAACTGAGGGAAGAATGCGGCCTGGACAAGACGCATATTTACCAGGTGATCATCGAGGAAATGAAAGAAGTTCTGAAAAAAGATCAAAAAGTTTTGGAAAGTAAAAATTAATGTCTATCTTTGCAATCCCTTTCGGGAAACAATCAGTCACTGAAGGGAAAATGCCGATGTAGCTCAGTTGGCTAGAGCACGTGATTTGTAATCTCGGGGTCGTGGGTTCGACTCCCTCCATCGGCTCAAAAGTTCTTTGATCAGAAATTTTTGAAGTTTATTTCAGAGCGAGTCCAGGCGGGGCAGAAGTCCAACGAAGGAATCGCACGAAACAACAGAGATTTTTGAAGTTTATTTCGGAGTGAGTCCGAGGCGGACGAGTGATGAGGAAAGGAGTTGCCTTGCGGCAATGACTGACCGAGGATACGAAGTCCAACGAAGGAATCGCGCGAAAGAAACGAAAAAACGGGAGAATACCAGAGTGGCCAAATGGGGCAGACTGTAAATCTGCTGGTTTATACCTTCGGTGGTTCGAATCCATCTTCTCCCACAGATTCAGGCGAAGTCCAACGGAGGAATCGCCCGAAAGAAACGAAAAAAGCGGAAGTAGCTCAGTTGGTAGAGCATTAGCCTTCCAAGCTAAGGGTCGCGGGTTCGAACCTCGTCTTCCGCTCAAACTACGCCAGTGTAGCTCAGGGGTAGAGCG
>JADIMO010000030.1 GCA_017694755.1 Candidatus Cryptobacteroides merdavium | reverse complement strand
GCATTGAAGAAAAGTGAGGACAAGGTCAACCTGAACGGCATGAAGCATCTTCTGCTTGCCGCATTTGCCACCAGCATAGACGCATTTGCCGTCGGCGTGTCACTTGCAATGGGTGGGATGGAACTTAATCCGGCCCTGGCCCTCACCGTATCCGTCTTTGGCATGACCGTACTTGCCGCCGTCTTCGGCATTTCATCCGGAAGCTTCATCGGCTGCAGGTTCGGGACTCCGGCCAAGATCATAGGCGGCCTGGTTTTGATAGGGATAGGCATAAGGCTTCTTTTGTGAAATTCGTGAGACCACATTTACTTTGAAATATCGGCGGAATTGTATACTTTTGCGGAATTCTCTGTGGAGATGGCATTCCCAAAGTCAAATCTTCCGACTGCCGTGCCGGAACTAAACTGGATGAAGTATGATAGAAATCTTCTACAAATCAAACGGTCAGATGCAGATGTCCCAGTCGGAAGCGGTGTTGGAGAGCCTGGATGTCGAGGATGTCGTGTGGATTGACCTTTTCGCTCCGACAGGGGATGAAAAGAGGGCCGCCGAGGCATTTGTCGGCACCACCATCCAGAGCCGTGCAACTGCCGAGGAGATTGAAAGTTCATCCCGCTTCTCCGAAACTGAAAATGCCATCTTCGCCAATACCAACTTCCTGATTCCGGGGCCTGAGGAATATTCCATGGAGGCCGTTTCATTCATCATCACAGGCAATGTCCTGACCACTCTCAGGGAATGCCCGCTGAGGAGCTTCACGGACCTGCAGCGCAGAATGCTGGCCTTCCCGAAGATGTATTCCACCGGATTCCTTGTGTTCGTGAGCATCCTGGAGCAGAGGATTGACCTTGATGCGGATATGATTGAGCTGATGTCCAAGGAGATAGAACAGTACAACCGCAAGGTCAGTCTCGGCGAGGACATCAATGAGGAATTCCTTCTGGACATCAACCAGCTGCAGGAGAACACCATGCTTGTGAGAGAGAACATAGTCGACAAGCAGCGAGTCATATCGAGCCTCCTGAAGAGCAGCAAGTACCCTCATGAACTCCAGTCCAAGCTGAATGTGATGCTGAAGGACATATCCTCCCTGATTAACCATACCAATTTCGGCTTCGAGAGGCTCGAATATCTCCAGAACACCGTGATAGGTCTTATTAACCTGGACCAGAACAAGATAATGAAGGTCTTCACCCTCGTGTCCCTCCTCCTGATGCCCCCGACCCTCATTGCCAGCTTCTATGGCATGAATGTCGCCCTCCCGATGACGGACACATCCTGGGACTGGGTCATCATCCTTGCCTCCATGGCCCTCTCTTTCATCATCATCCTCTACATCTTCAAAAGGATGAAAATGCTCTGATTCCGGCCGGAAAGTCAATAAATTGTTTGATAATACGGAATTTATGCATATATTTGCGCGCCTTTTGACCGGGATGCGCCGTATAGGGCATTGCCGGCAGGCACAGGAAATAAAGTCAAACCCGCTAATTTGTTTTAATTACATCAGTTATGGAAGAAAACAAGACAGTGACTGTGGAGGAGACTCCAAAGGTTGAGGAGACGGCAGCAGCTGCCGAGGCTCCTGTCCAGGAGACTGCCCCTGCAGCAGAAGAAACCAGGAAGCCGGCTCTGAATGCATCGGTTGATCCGGACAAGTTCGACTGGGACGCATTCGAGAACGATGAAGTCTATGGCGAGGACAAGAACAAGGTCGCCGAAGAGTATGACAAGACCCTTTCAAAGGTGGTTGAGAACGAAGTCGTTGAAGGCGTGGTTACTGCCATCAGCAAGAGAGAGGTGATCGTGAACATCGGCTACAAGAGCGAAGGTGTCATCATGGCTCCGGAGTTCCGCTACAATCCGGACCTCAAGGTAGGTGACAAGGTGGAAGTGTTCGTCGAGACTGCCGAGGACAAGAAAGGCCAGCTCATCCTTTCTCACAAGAAGGCACGCGCACTCCGCTCCTGGGATATGGTCAACGACGCCTACAACAACAACGAGATCGTCAAGGGTTATGTCAAGACCCGCACGAAGGGCGGTATGATTGTCGACATCTTCGGCATCGAGGCCTTCCTTCCGGGCTCACAGATCGACATCAAGCCTATCAGGGACTACGATCAGTTCGTTGACACTACGATGGACTTCAAGATCGTCAAGATCAATCAGGAATTCAGGAATGTGGTCGTTTCACACAAGGCTCTCATCGAGGCAGAGCTTGAGCAGCAGAAGAGCGAGATCATCAGCAAGCTCGAGAAAGGCCAGGTTCTTGAGGGTACAGTCAAGAACATCACCAGCTACGGTGTATTCGTGGATCTTGGCGGTGTTGACGGACTCATCCACATCACAGACCTTTCATGGGGCAGGATCAACCATCCGGAGGAGGTCGTACAGCTCGACCAGAAGATCCGTGTCGTGATCCTCGACTTCGACGAGTCCAAGAAGAGAATCGCCCTCGGCCTCAAGCAGCTTACGGTTCATCCGTGGGATGCCCTTGATCCGAATCTCAAGGTCGGCGACAAGGTGAAGGGCAAGGTTGTCCTCATCGCTGACTACGGCGCATTCGTAGAAATCGAGCCGGGTGTGGAAGGACTTATCCATGTTTCAGAAATGTCATGGTCTCCAAGGCTCCGCATCGCCCAGGATTTCCTCAAGGTAGGCGACGAGGTGGAGGCACAGATCCTCACCCTCGACAGGGACGAGAAGAAGATGTCCCTCGGTCTCAAGCAGCTTGTGCCTAACCCATGGGAGAACATCCGCGAGAAATATCCTGTAGGTTCCAAGCATACTGCCATCGTTCGCAACATCACCAACTTCGGTGTGTTCGCAGAGCTTGAGGAAGGCATTGAGGGTCTTGTACACATCAGCGACATTTCATGGACCAAGATCAAGCATCCTTCAGAGTTCGTACAGACTGGCGACAAGATTGATGTTGTCATCCTTGACTTCGACGAGGACAACCACAAGCTCAGCCTCGGACACAAGCAGCTTCTCCCTAACCCATGGGATGAGGTTGAAAGCAAGTTCTCTGTAGGCACCGTTCATGACGGCAAGATCGTCTCAATCTCTGACAAGGGTGCAACAGTTACCCTCGCTGACGATGTAGAGGCATTCTGCAGCAACAAGGAGCTTGTCAAGGAAGACGGCACCATGCCTGCAGCAGGCGATGTGCTTCCGTTCAAGGTCATCGAGCTCAAGCGCAGCACCAAGAGGGTTACCCTCTCTCATGTAAGGACTTACGCTGAGGACAAGAGGTCTTCCGACAAGCCTGCAAGTGAGGCTGACAACACCAAGAAGGCTGTGAAGAAGATCAACTCCAACATCGAGAAGACAACTCTCGGTGACATCTCGGAACTTGCAGCACTCAAGAGCAAGCTCGAGAAAGGGGAGTAATTCCTTCTGCAGATGAACTTCACTCTGAAAATACTGGGCACGGCTTCGGCCCTGCCCACTGTCAACAGATATCCAAGCGCCCAGGTACTTGATGTACGGGGGCGCTTGTTTTTGATTGACTGCGGGGAAGGTGCGCAGATGCAGATGCGCAGGATGGGAATCTCCTATCTGAAGATAGAGAATATCTGCATTTCGCATATACACGGAGACCATCTTTTCGGCATATTCGGTCTGCTTTCGACCATGTCCATGCTCGGCAGGACGGCGCATCTGAACATATTTGCACCGAGGGCCTTCGGTCCTGTCCTCAAATTCTACATGTCCTATTTCGGAGAAGGGACTGGCTTTGAGATCGAGCACCATGTGCTTTCCTCCAAGTCCCCGGAGGTGGTATGGGAGTCCAGGTCCACGGAAATGCTCGCCTTTCCGCTGAACCACAGGATAGAGGCGTTCGGCTTCATCATAAGGGAGAAGATGCCGATGTTCAATGTCCGCAAGGAGGCGATACAGAAATACGGACTGACATTGGCTGAGATTGCCGCCCTGAAGAGGGGAGAGGATGTGGTGCGTCCTGCCGGTGATGATTCCGGCCCTTCCTTTGAAAACGGCTTCAAGCGCTTTTCCGGAGGTCCGGAACCGCTTGTAATCAGCAGGGAGGAGGCAGCCTATATTCCATATACCCCGAGAAGCTATGCCTACTGCAGCGACACAGCCCCGTTCCCGGAACTTGCGGACTGGGTGAAGGGCACAACCCTGCTTTATCATGAAGCCACTTTCCCTGAATGCTATGCCGATGTGGCTGAACGGACACATCATTCCACGGCCAGACAGGCGGCGGAATGTGCATTGAAGGCCGGGGCCGGCCGCCTTCTGATAGGACATTATTCCACCAGGGTGTCCGACCTCGGGATTTTCCTCAAGGAAGCCTCAGCCGTGTTTCCTGACACTATGCTGGCTCGCGAAGGAGATGAAATTGAAGTCCCGCTTGAAAAACATTGATTATATTTGCATCTGTTTAATATGTAATTGATGAAATCGATTCTTCGGATTTGCGGCTTTTTGCCGGCAATGCTGCTGATGCTGTGCATGGCACAGCCCCTGCTGGCGGAAAGATCTCCACAGCATGCGTATATTGAAAAATATTCCAGGACGGCGGTTTCCGAAATGTACCGTTCTGGTGTCCCGGCAAGCATAACTCTTGCACAGGGCATGCTGGAGTCGTCCAACGGGCAGTCTGAGCTCGCCGTGAAGGGCAACAACCATTTCGGCATAAAATGCCATGAATGGAAAGGGCCGCGCATGTTCTACAATGACGACAGGAGGGGAGAGTGCTTCCGGAAATATTCCACAGCCGAAGAATCATTCAGGGACCATTCGGATTTCCTGAGATACAGGGACAGATACAAGTTCCTCTTTGATCTTGAAACCACGGACTACAGGGGCTGGGCTTACGGGCTCAAACGGGCCGGATACGCCACTGATCCTGCATATCCGAGGAAGCTCATAAAGCTCATAGAGGATTATAACCTTGACCGTTTCGACCGTATGTCAGAATCATACGCACTTTCAGGGGAAGATACGGGAAACAGGAAGAAAAAATCGAGAAGAAAGAAGGTCCGTGATGCGGCAGCCGCGTCAATCCCGCAGTCTCCGTCGGTTCTGGAGCAGGCGCAGCCTTTGAGCCAGAAGGAGGGCAGGGAATTTGACTTTTCCCTTTCGCGGCAGCTGTATTCCCAGAACGGTGTGCCGTTTGTCTATTCTTCCGAAGGGGAAACCTATTCTTCAATTGCCAAGGGGAACGGACTCTTCAAAAAGGAAATATTGAGATTCAATGATGCCGACAAGGACATGACTCTCCTGCCGGGTACCGTTGTATATCTCCAGAAAAAGAAGAATCATGCCGCTGACCATATAGAAATGCATGTGGCTGAAGAAGGGGACAGCCTGTGGGAAATCTCACAGAGGTACGGAGTCAAGCTTAAGAGCATAATGAAGATGAACGGCTTTTCTGGCGGCACTGTCCTTCATGAAGGAGATGTGGTGAAGCTCCGGAAATAGGCCTGGAATCCTTTGCGCAGACGGTAAATGTCTTAAAATATCTGAAAAATGGGGAAGAAAAAATCATATATTGCTGAAATTCTTATAGTTGCTGTTGTTGCGGCTGCCGTTTTTTTTGTGGGAAGATATGTGGCTGACAACAAGCTGGACAATTTTTCAAAGGAATATGTCCTCTATGTCTACCCTGACATGAGCACAGAAGCCATAATTGATTCCGTGACCGCCGGTGCGGAGGCCGTGAGGCCCGGCAGCGTAAAGCGCTGTGCCGAAAAGGAATCCCTGGCTTCCCGGGCCAAACCTGGAAAATATGTTATAGAGCCTTCTTTTACAAGTATATATGTCATCAGGATGATATGCAACGGCTGGCAGACTCCGCAGGACTTGACCCTTTCCGGAACCATCCGCAGCAAGGGCAAGCTTGCCTCCATGATAGGAAGGCAGATGATGGCTGATTCCGCAGAAGTGGCGGATGCCCTTAATGACATTGCATTCCTGGAGCAATATGGATTCACTCCCGAAAATGTCTTCGCCCTCTTTCTTCCTGACACATACGAGATGTACTGGACAGCATCTGTGAAGGACATCTTCGACCGTTTCAAAAAGGAATATGACAGGTTCTGGACTCCGGAGAGACTGGCGGGTGCAGAGAAACAGGGGCTTTCCAGAATGGAGGCTTCAATCCTCGCCTCCATAGTGAACGGCGAGACCCTGAAGACCTTTGAATATCCCGTGATAGCCGGGGTGTATCTCAACCGCCTGCACCGCGGCATGAAGCTGCAGGCCGATCCTACAATAGCCTTCTGCTATGACTATACCCTTGACCGCATATTGAAGAAGCATCTGAAGGTGGATTCCCCATACAATACCTATAAATATGCCGGCCTTCCTCCGGCTCCCATCAATGTGCCTCCCAAGGCATGCATAGATGCCGTCCTCAACCCGGATACCCACGGCTACATCTATTTCTGTGCAAGTCCCGACTTCAACGGTACGCACCGTTTTGCCGTCACATATGGAGAGCATCTCAAGAATGCCCGCGAATTCCAGCGTGCCCTCACCGTCCGCCAACGCGAAAAGGCCCGCTCCGCCTCATGATTTGGCGGCTCAGTGACTGGCGGCTGATTTCAGCTTTTCTCCGAGGATGCGGGCTGAACATGCTATAAGGTCTTCGCAGGGGCGTTTCCTGTAGTATTCAGGAGTCCTGTCGGACGGTTCCGGAGATTCAATCGTGCTTCTTGGGGCAAGTCCCAGCAGTTCCTTGCATACGATGGAGCCGTTCTGTTCCCTGAATTTTCCGGCAAGTTCCTGTATCAGGGCGTAGTTGGCTGTCCTGTCGGTCTTGATGGAAGGATCTGCCGCAGGTGAAATGAAGCCGGCTGCCATGAACATTGCGCTTACTGAACCGCAGACCTCACGCAGTCTCCCCATCCCGCCACCGAATCCGGAAGTGAGGACGGCAGCAGTTTCAGGATCAATCCCTATGACATCTGCGTATGCCAGCAATACCGACTGGCAGCAGTTGTAGCCGTGTACCTTGAAATTGTCTCTTGCCATCTGAACCCTCTCTTCGAGGTCAAAGTCCGCGTTGATCGTTATTGTAGGATTTTTCATTTCAGTGCCGAAATTTAAAAACATCTGTACTGTGTCCGTAATGACATTCAAAGGACAGTCCCGGATGTCGGATTGTTGTCATATAGGGGCCGAAGATACGATTTTTATCGCAAATCCTGAATATTGAAAAAAATTATGTAAGACATGCGGCTTTGTGCGTTTTATATATGTTGTGAAATTTTCTTATGGACAAGATAGACGTAGAAATAATATATAAGGCATTGAGAGGCATGGCTTCAGAGGAGGAGGAACGTCTGGTGGCCGGATGGTGGGAAAGGTATCCGGAGGAATGCGGGCGCGTCATAAGGGAGTGTCATGCCCTTATGGACATTTCTGAACTTTCAGGAGTGGAGCCGGCTTCAGCACGGTCAAAGAGACATTCAGTGTTGAAGAGAGCACTCATAGGCATGGCTGCAGCGGCAGCTGCCGTAATTGTTGCCTTGGGCGGGGCCTTCGTTTCGCACCGCATGACCTATGATTCCATCTCTTCGCGTATGGTATCTGTGGAGGCACCTAAGGGGGAGCGTCTCAAAATCATTCTTCCGGACAGCACATCGGTTTTCCTCAATTCCGGTTCAAGGCTCACATATCCGGTAATCTTCAGAAAGGACCGTCGGCAGGTCAGGCTGGACGGTGAGGCGATGTTCAAAGTCACTCATGACAGCGAGAGGCCTTTTGTTGTCAACACTTTCGCATCATCCATCGAAGTGCTCGGGACTGAGTTTGACGTGATTGCAGACAGTGAGGCAGAATACTTTGAAACAGTGCTCATTGCCGGGAGCGTAAAGGTGTCGAATCTCATATATCCGGGCCAGGGCGATGTGGTCATGCGGCCGAATGACAGGCTGTCCATGAAGAATGGCCGTCTGCTTGTGGAGAAGATAAAAAGCCCGGAAGACGAACTGTGCTGGACAAGGGGGCTGATAGGAATTGACGGCATGCCTTTCGACGAGCTTATGAAGACATTTGAGAAGGCCTTTGACGTAAATATAGTTATAGCGAGGAAACGGCTTCCTGACATAAGTTCGGTGGAAGGCAAGATAAGGATGAGTGACGGGGTGGAGAATGCCTTGAGGATATTGCAGTATACGGCGGACTTCAGGTTCAGGATGAGCAGGGAGACAAATACGGTGACAATCTATTGATCATTTATCCGTTTTTATATAGTTCCGATTTTAAACATTGATGCCTATGATATGAATGCACCACATTGACATTATTTCTGATTGTGTTGGATGCTGTTCCAACGGATCAGGCAAAGGAAGTAACAATTAAACAATAACCGATCAAAGTATGGTAAATAAGATCATGAAGCAGTTCCGGCTGATTGCCGGGATAGTGCTGATGCTTGGGGGGGGCATAGCAAATGCCCAGCCTTCGGCAGCCAGCATTACATTGGACCGGGACAATGTGCCGGTCGGGCAGGTGATGAAAGAAATTGAAAACCAGTCTCGTTACCTGTTCATGAACAAGGGGATCGACACGGATATGACAGTGTCGGTCGATGTGAATGCCCGTCCTGTGGAGGAAGCTCTTTCCCAGATGTTTGAAGGGACAGATGTCGCATGGAGCATAGACGGGGCATATATTATCCTTTCCGAGCGTGTGCAGCAGCCGGCCAATTCCGGCCCCCTTACAGTGACAGGTACAGTCACGGACAAGGCTGGATATCCGGTGCCTGGCGCGGCAGTGATGATACCGGGCACAAATACCGGAGCAGTCACGGACCTTGACGGAAAATATTCCATAACAATTCCTTCCCCTACTCCTGAAAGCCAGCTGGAATTCAGCATTCTCGGCTATGCCACCGCCACTGTAAACGTCAACGGCCGTGCGGTCATCAACATTGTCCTTGAAGAGGAGAATACCCTTCTTGAGGGTGTCGTAGTCACTGCCCTCGGTATCAAGAGGGAAGAAAAGGCATTGAGCTACAATGTCCAGGAAGTTTCCAGCGACATCGTCAATACGGTGAAGGATGCCAACTTCGTCAACTCTCTTTCCGGTAAGGTGGCCGGTCTGCAGATCAACCAGAGTTCTTCAGGAGCCGGCGGATCCACCCGTGTCATCATGCGAGGCGTCAAATCCATCAGCGGGAACAACAACGCCCTCTATGTGGTGGACGGTATTCCTATGCCAAATCTTCGTGCGGCACAGGTGTCAGGTATCCAGGAAACTCCAGACGGGGGAGACTTCGAAGGAATTTCCAACCTCAACCCTGAGGATTTCGAGTCGATGACAGTGCTGACCGGTGCTACTGCCGCAGCATTGTATGGTTCACAAGGTGCGAACGGTGTCATCCTCATCACCACCAAGAAAGGACAGGAGGGTAAGGTGAGAGTGAATTTTTCAAACAATACCACCTTTTCGAGTCCGTTTGTGATGCCTCAGTTCCAGAATACATACGGTACTGATTCAGCAGATCCGTCCATGAGCTGGGGTACAAAGCTTGCCACTCCCACCGATTACGATCCCCGTGATTTCTTCCAGACAGGATATAATACTACAAATGCAATATCTGTTTCCGGAGGAACTGACCGCAACCAGACATATGTTTCTGCTGCAGCCACCAATTCACGCGGAATCATTCCGAACAACGTATATAACCGCTACAATTTCTCGATGCGCAATACCACTGAACTTGTCAAGGACAAGTTGACCCTTGATGTAAGTGCAAGTTATATGCGTCAGTACAAACGCAACCCGACTGTCCAGGGTCAGTATCATAATCCTCTTGTAGCCATATATCTGTTTCCGCGTGGTGAAGACATCGAAAAATATAAGATATATGAACGTTACGATGCCAATGCCGGCTATATGTCCCAGTTCTGGAATCTTAATTTTATTGACGGTGTACAGAATCCTTATTGGGAAGTGAACCGCAATCTTTTTGAAAACACTGCGCACAGATATACCCTGAACGGTACCTTGAGATGGCAGATTACCGATTGGATGAGTGTAACCGGAAGAGCCCGTCTTGACAATACGGTAATGAACTATACAAGGAAGATATATGCTTCCTCCAGCACCATGTTCGCTTCCGAATACGGAAACTATCAGGACAATACCATTACACATAATAATTTTTACGGGGATGTCCTGCTGACCATTGACAAATCATTCTTCAATAACGACCTTTCGCTTCTCTTTAACCTTGGAGCGAGCATTGTGGATGACAAGCATAAGGGATCCGGATTTGAAGGCAATCTTGCCAACATTCCGAATATGTTTTCCGTGAACAATATAGACATGCGTCATGCGGAGACCCGTCCGTATACGGACCGTTATCATGACCAGACCCAGGCCATCTATGCCACTCTTCAGCTCGGATATAAGGGGATGCTTTATCTTGATGCCACTTTCCGCAATGAATGGGCCTCACAGCTTGCATTTACACCGAAAGTCGGCATTCCTTATCCTTCAGTAGGACTTTCTGCAGTGATTTCCTCAATGACGGACTTGAGCAAGGCCGGAATATCTTTCCTTAAGGTACGTGCCTCATATGCGGAGGTAGGCAATGCTCCTGACCGCTATATCACAAGTGTGAATACACCTGTGTCTACCGGCGGTATAATTTCATCTAATACATATGCTCCGGCTACCTTCCTGACTCCTGAACGTACGAAATCAGTGGAGGCCGGACTCAATGTCAAGTTTTTGGATGATATGGTCTGGCTGGATGCCACATATTACAATACCAATACTTACAACCAGCTTTTCCAGTATGATGCACCGCCAAGCACCGGCTATCGTCAGGCTTATATAAATGCCGGTCGAGTCAACAACTGGGGTATTGAAGCGTCACTCGGATTCAAGAATACATGGAGGAATTTCTTCTGGTCGACATCATTCACTTTCTCAATGAACAGGAATAAGGTTAAGGAACTTGTTCCGGAAGGTTCAAGGGATGTGTCAGGTAATCTTGTTACCATCAATGAAGTGAATATGGATTATGGCGGATACAGGATGAAGATTGCTCCTGGTGGATCAATCGGTGATTTCTACGTCAATGGTCTCAAGACTGATGATCAGGGACGCATCTATGTAGATCCGAACTCCAATACTGTGACAGTTGATGCGAATACATGGATATACGGTGGAAATACGGAAGCAAAAGCCAGAATCGGCTGGAACAACCAGTTCTCATGGAAAGGCATATCTCTCGGAATCCTTATCGATGCCCGTATCGGCGGGCAGGGAGTTTCTGCCACACAGGCACTTCTTGACAGGTTCGGTGCATCCCAGGCATCGGCAGATGCCCGCGATGCAGGCGGTGTATGGATTTCTGAAGACCAGTTCCTTACGGATGTGAAATCTTTCTATTCCAACAGTGGGAACGGAATGTCCATGCTTTCGCATTATGTATACAGCATGACTAATGTACGTCTCCGTGAACTCAGCGTAGGATATGATCTTCCGCGTTCATGGTTCAAGAACAAGCTTGGAATGACTGTATCCCTTGTCGGACGCAACTTGTGGATGATATACTGCAAGGCGCCGTTTGACCCGGAACTTACAGCCTCGACCGGTACCTATTATCAGGGACTTGATTATTTCATGCAGCCGAGCACAAGGAATATCGGTTTCAGCGTAAAACTCCAATTCTAAATAATTGTAAGATGAAAATAAACAGCATAATAAAGACAGGCTCCATTGCAGTGGCTTTCATATTGGCTGCAAGCGCATGCACCAAGGATTTCGAGTATTTCAACACGAATCCTGATGCAGTGCAGGAAGTCGACGTGAAATCATACATAACTACGATGGAGATGGATGCCGTCATTCCGTGCAGTGATGTCGGAGCCAATGAATTCCAAAGGGCCTGCAATCTCATGGGGGATGCCTTTGCCGGGTATCTTTCTCCGTGTCAGCAGTTTAATGGCGGTAATTTCACTTGTACCTATGACCTTAACGGTACGGACTACAACAATGTCCCGTTCTCTGTCGCATTTACAAGTGTGATGCCGGCATGGCTTAATCTGAAATATGCCTATGACAATGGGCAGATAAGTGAAGAATTTTTTGCCGTGGCAGAAGTTATAAAAGTGATGTGTCTTCAAAGGACCACGGATATCTATGGCCCTATCCCTGTTTCGCATTTCGGAGAGGATGTTAATCCGTATGACTCTCAGGAACAGGTTTATATGGACTTGTTTGAAGACCTTGACAATGCAATATCTATTCTAAGTAATTATACGTCAGTTACTTCAACTGCATTGGGTAAAGTGGATGCCGTATATGAGGGCGACCTTTCCAAATGGTACAAGCTCGCCAACTCCCAGAAGCTCCGTATGGCAATGCGTGTCCGCTATGTGGTCCCAGACTTTGCCAAGACATGCGCAGAAGAGGCTGTGGCTGCAGGTGTCATGGAATCTTCCGATGACGGGGCATGGTTGGAGACATCCGGTTCGATAACTGTCCAGAATCCGCTTGAAGTGGTTTGGAATATGTATGGTGATACAAGGATGGGGGCAACGATGGACTGTTATCTCAACGGTTACAGCGATCCTCGCCTTTCTGCCTATTTCCAGCAGGCTACCATTGATGAGGGAGGCTATCACGGCATCAGAAGCGGAATTGCAAACATGCAGCCTGATGACGACCCGAACTATACATGCCTTTCAGCCCCGAACGTGCAGGCTACTACACCCGTAGTGTGGTTCCTTGCATCTGAAGTGGCTTTCCTCAGGGCAGAAGGAGCCATGATAGGATGGAACATGGGAGCCGGCGACGAGCAGAGCTTCTATGAGAACGGGATAGCACTTTCGTTTGAGGAAAATGGGCTTTCTGCATCGGCTGCGGCCGCCTATTATACTGATAATGACAGTGCTCCGATAGCTTTTGATGACTGTTCGCAGAATTCGACCAAATATTCTTATGGGCAGCCGTCGACAATCACCCCTTCCTGGGACAGCAGTGCTTCAGATGAAGTGAAGCTTGAGCGTATAATTACCCAGAAATGGATAGCCATGTATCCGAACGGGCAGGAAGCATGGTCTGAATTCCGCAGGACAGGTTATCCGAAGGTAATTCCTATATATGACAACAGAAGCGGCGGGACTGTAAGTACAGACGAACAGGTACGCAGAATGACATTCCCGAGATCCGAATATTCCAACAATTCGGCACAGGTACAGGCTGCAATCTCTCTCTTGGAAGGAGGTTCTGATACCGGCGGTACAAAGCTCTGGTGGGATAAAAAATAACTGATAAATAATGACGGTTCATATGAAAAGAATCTTGAAATATATGTTTTTCATTGTCATGACGGCAGTCATGGCGGCAGGATGTGCTGAATGGGTGACGCCCGAGCGTGTCATCACCCAGCATCCGGATGAGCAGTCGCCTATACTCAAGGATGATGCTTATTGGCAGGCTCTCCGTGAATATAAGCAGAAAGGTGACCATAAGATTGCTTTCGGATGGTACGGTTCGTGGACGGCTACCGGGGCATCCTATCAGTCGCGTCTTGTGAGCGCGCCGGACTCCATGGATATTATATCCATCTGGAGCCAGTGGCATTCTCTTACTCCGGAACAGATTGCAGATAAAGAATATGTACAGAAAGTGAAAGGTACGAAAGTGACTTTCACCACATTCCTTGACAATATCCCTGCAGAGTTCAGGGCAGGAGAAACGCCTACTGAGGAGGAGATTGCCGTTTTTGCAAAGGCATGGGCATGCGACTCCATCAACAAGTACAATTATGACGGAATGGATATCGACTATGAACCTGGATATGGCGCAAGCGGTCCGCTTGTCGGCAACCCTTGTCCTGAACTCTTCAATGTCCTTATCCGTGAGCTCGGAAAATATCTCGGTCCGAAGTCCGGCACAGGAAAGCTGCTCATGATCGACGGTGTTCCGTATGCCGTAAGAGGGGAAATGGCCGAATATTTCGACTATGGAATTGTCCAGGCATACGCTTCCAGTGGATATACCGACCTTCAGAACCGCTTCAACAATGCATATAATAACGGGTGGAAGCCTGAACAATATATCTTTGCCGAGAATTTCGAGTCCTATTGGCAGAACGGCGGTGTGACGCATACTACCAGAGAGGGTGAAAGTGTGAATTCCCTTCTAGGAATGGCCCGCTTCAATCCGACTCAAGGGTTCTGTGCCGGGTTCGGGGCATACCATATGGAGTATGAATACGCCAATTCGTCCAAGCCTTACAAATATATGCGTGAGGCAATCCAGGATGTCAATCCTGCCGGTGGTTCTCTTGTGGTATCATTGACTTCTACATCATTGGACTCGTATTCCTTCATAATTGAAGATGACGGTTCACTGTCCGGATCAATGGATGCTGAGATAACGCTTAATTTTGCGCGTCCGGTTCCGTCTGATCTTGAACTTGCCGTGACTTTGGACAATTCTCTCGTTGATGCGTATAACGAAGCAAACGGAACTGAATACATGGCTGTTGACCCTGGTAATGTCACTCTGAATCCGGTTGTTGCCACCCAAGGCAGTATCCTTTCGGAACCGTCGGCTGTCGGGTTCAATGCTGAAGGATTGGACGAAGGACAGTATCTGCTTCCTGTTGTCGTTTCTCTCCCTGAGAATGACATTTATGTATCATCCGAGCCTCTTGTGAAATATATTCTTGTAACAGTTGGAAGGTTCAATATTGTTGCAGATGCGACATCATTGTCCGGTGTCAAGATTGAACCGGCTGCCGGATGGACAATCACATGTTATCAGGGTACAAATGATTCAGGCGCAAACGGAGTATGGAATCTGGATTCTGACGAACAGAAGGCCAGAATGTTCGACGGACTTCTGGATGAAAACTGCTGGTATGCATCCAGCGCTTCTTACAGCTGGGGATATGGCGGCAATTTTATAGTTGAACTTGATGCCGTATATGACATAAGCGGTTTCCGTTGGCATATATACTATCAGGACTGCGATCCGCAGATAACGGATGTCCGTTACAGTACGGACGGGAACAATTGGACAAGTCTTACTTCAGGAAGGTCATTTGTGCCGTCATATGATGATAACTACTGGAAGATTTTCCAGTTCAGCAAAACGGTTTCGGCGAAATATATACGGGTATATGTCGGAAACCTCACCGGATATACAAGTATGAATGAGATAGAATTCAATACCCCGTCCAATTGACTTTTGCCAATGGCCGGATAAAAAAACAGTTAAAGTATGAAAATAAGATTAATTCATATTGCAGGATCATTTGTGCTGGCGGCAATGGCTGCCGCCTGCACGAATCCGTTCGAGCCTTACGATGCCATATATATCACCGAGGCTCAGGAAAGCATGGAAGTAAGCCTGACAGTGGATACACCGCCTGCCGGGACTACATTTACAGTTTCTTCATCGGTACAGGCATCTGAAGATGTTACAGTGACCCTGGAGGTACGGCCGGATCTCATAGAAAGCTATAATTCCAAGTATGGAAAGAATTATCAGATGGCTCCGGAAGGAAGCTATAGTCTTTCCTCCTATAATGCTGTCATTGAGGCAGGTTACAATACATCTGATGCAATTGAAGTTGATGTCACGAGCATTGATGAATTTGCTGAAGGTACGACATATTGTATTCCTGTAAGCATAAGTTCTGCATCTTCCATGAAGGTTCTGGAGCCGTCCAGAACATTGTTTGTGGTATTGAAGACCCCTGTGGTCAGCAAGGCCATTTATCTTGGAAGCAACAAATATGAGATCCCGGCATTCCAGGAGGATGCGACACTTTCTGCGTTGCGTCAGGTGACACTCGAGGCAAGGGTTTATGTGGAAAGATTCCAGTCATCTGATCCGTATATCAGTTCAATAATGGGTATTGAGGGAGTGTGCGGCGTGCGTTTCGGTGATGTGAAAATCGATCCGAATGTGGTGCAGATATGCCATGATTCATATCAGCCTGCAGCTACTGCAGCTCCATGCAGTACCAATACATGGTATCATATTGCCGCCGTATGGACCGGAACTACCTGGGATATCTACATTGACGGACGCTATATTACCGGAACGACGACTGCAGGGGAGACAATAGATCTTTCAAGTGACAATTCCGGAGGGTTCTATCTCGGTGCATCCTATGGCGGAGGACGTTATCTCTATGGCTACATCGCGGAAGCGAGGGTATGGACAAGGGCTCTGAGCCAGTCTGAAATCGCCAACAACATGAACTATGTTGACCCTGCAAGCGAAGGCCTGCTCGCCTACTGGAGAATGAATGCCTGGGAGACACCAGGTGAGGGTGATTACACCGGATATGGCAATGTGGTCAGGGACGAGACCGGACATGGCTATGATGCATATGGAACATCATCCAGCCCGACCATGATGGATACCAAATGGAATTGATTCCGATAAGGTTGTCATTTTCCTTACGGTAATGTGAGGGAAATGGCTCCCTTTCCCTTTGAAGAAAGGTGGATCAGAAGTTTTGAGGCAGTCTTGCTCCGGGACTTTTGATTCACCTCTTTATTCCTTATTATTGCACAGAAATTCCAAAGTCTGTATTTGAATTGACACGGTGAATGGTTTTGGCCATATGCAATCTTATTCTGAAACATTTGTTGCCCTGTTTGAAAACCGCACGAATTTCGTGAACATTGCCTACTCTTATGTTCATGACCATGATGCTGCGAATGACATCGTGAATGATGTCTTTGCCCATCTGTGGGAGCATCGTGACGGAGTAGACTGGGATGATAACCTCAGGGGTTATGTGTATTTCGGGATACGTACCCGCTGCATTTCATGGCTGAGGAAGCAGCAGTCATCCTCCCGTGCGCATGATGAGCTGGAGGTGTTCCAGAAGTGGAGAATTGAGAGCGGCATCGCTACCCTCAGCGACGGGGATGTTTCCGGGCGGCTGTTCGGGGAAGAGGTCTTTTCCATATACAGGCGTGAACTAGAGAAGATGCCCAGGCTCACCCGTGATGTATTTCTTTCAAGCAGGGATGACGGCTGTACCTATCAGGAGATAGCAGACAGGTACGGCATAAAGGTCAGGAAGGTGACTGCCGAAATGCAGCGCGCCCTGAGCATTCTGCGCAAGGCACTGAAGGATTATCTTTAGCCGTCTGCCGTTTCCGGTTTGTCGCGGCTGTTTATCTGAATTGAAAATTTATCGGCTATTTGCAGACCATGATGTCAAGAATCATGCTGTCTGTGTTCTGCATTCCCACCGAGCCTATGCGGCCGAGGTTCCGGATGGTCTTTTCAATGTCCTTTTCTATGATGCCGTCGTGTTCCGATATGCAGGTGCCTTCCATGGCGAGCACTGCTGACTGGATGGCGCTGGACACTCCGGAGGCCACTTTCATTGCACAACCGACTTTTGCCCCGTCACATACCATTCCGGTGATGTTCCCTATCATGTTCTTTATGGCTGAACATACATGTGGATAGCCGCCTCCCCGGAGATATACGATGCCGCATGACGAGCCTGTGGAGGCTATCACACATCCGCAGAGGGCTGACAGCTTGCCGAGGTAGCCTTTTATATGGATGGCCACAAGATGGCTCAGCACCAGTGCCCTGGAAAGGGTCTCGTCGTCAGTGCCGTATTTCAGGGCATAGGCAATGACTGGCATCGTGACTGTGATGCCCTGATTGCCGCTGCCGGAATTGCTCATTGCAGGAAGGGTGCATCCTGCCATCCTTGCATCCGATGCCGCTGCGGTAAGGGCCATGGCGTAGCTCATGAAATCATTCCCGAACACTTCGCGGTTGTCTGCCGCATGGATTGTCCTGCCTACTTTCAGTCCGTAGTCTCCTTTCAGCCCTTCTTGTGCAAGGGTGAGATTGAGTGCCCTTGATTCGAGGATGAAGCTTATGTCTTCGAATGCTGCGGATGTGGCGAAATCATAGATTTCATGTACGGTGAGATCCTTGCCTGAAATTCCGCCGTTGTCCGTATCATAAGCGGTTTCCTTATGGGCGGACAGAAGGATGTTGCCGTCAAACCATGTCTCCACTATGTTGTCATGGTCATCTTCAATGACAGCGGAAGCCTTGTGTTCGTTGCCTATGGAAATTCCAGCTTTCACATAGAGCTTGTGCGGAGTGTCGGCGATGGACACATTGACCCTTTTATGTTCCACAAGTTCCTTTGCCCTGGCGATGGATTGGGCGTCAAGGTCATGGAGGACTTCAAGCCCGTATTCCGACTTGCCGCACACGGCACCGAGGGCGGCTGCTATATACAGCCCTATCATTCCGGTGCCCGGTATGCCCACTCCCATGCCGTTTTTGAGGATGTTTCCGCTTACTTCCACATTTATGCTGAAATCAGCAGTCAGCCTCCAGCCGCTGCAGCATCCTTTGCATCTTTCTTCCATGATTTCCACGGCCTTTGCCGCCGAGAGGGCAACGGCTATTGGTTCAGTGCATCCGAGGGCCGGCTTGACTTCCTTTTTTATCAGCCTGATTATTTCAGTTTCACGGGCGGTCATTTTTCAAAGAATTTCAGTGTTGTCTCGATTATGCTGTCTATAGCCTCTTCTCCGCATACCGTTTCTATCGGAAAGCCGATGGCAACGGTTCTGTAGAGTCCTGTGTCGTAATATGTAGCGGCGGATATTCCTGTGTCGGAGTATCTGAGGAATGATCCGGAGTCAATGCATGTGGCGGTGCTTCCGTTTTTCTTTACGCCTGCAGGGACAGGTGCCAGTCCGTCCGGGGCCTCGACTCTGTAGATACGGCTGTCATATCTGTTGTTGTATGAGAATCCTCCGGATGCCGTACCTTTTCCAGCCGCCGTCTCTTTTCTGAGCGCGTCAGCCAGGCTGTTCTTGCCGTATGGCTTCACCTTTGCGCTTTTGCCTCCAAATCCTGTTATCCATCTGTATCCGAGGACTTTTTCGGCAAATTTTATGCTTTCTGCCCTGAAAGTGCTGTCACATTCCACCTCATAGACTTTGTCCCAGATGTCGGTGCCTATGTTGGCTCCGGATATGAGGACATTGCCTCCTTTGGAGGTGAAAGTCCTGATCGCAGCTTGAAGAGTTTCAGGGAAGACTCTGTATCTGTCCGGCATCCGGCCGTTTCCTGTCCTGACGGTCACCTGCTTGCCGCAGATGAGGTCCATGCTCCAGAAGCCCTCTTGCAATGTGCTGTCTGCAGCGAAGGCCTCCGCACTGGCGGAGCAGAAAGGATATCCGGCCTTCATTATGGCTTTCCCGTGGACATACGGATAGTCAAATGTGTTTCCTGCAATCACTTTTCCGGCGAAATCGCTTTCCGATGCTCCGAATCCCGGGTTGTCATCGTCTGTCCACTCCATGTCGCGCCTGAACTGGTACATTTCCCCTGAGAATGAGATGTCCCTCATGTATGGTACGCCGCTGTCAATCCTGTTGTCAAAGCCGGCATATTGCGGAGTATCGAAGGAAACAGGGGCTGATACCCTGTCGAAGTTGTTTACCACGAGGACCTTTTTCTCTGTCACGCCGGTATTTTCCGGAACTCCGGCACTCAATGTCTCGGAAGGGAAGCTTTCTCCTCCGGAATTGTATGCGGTAATCCTGTAGCTGTATATGTGTCCCGGCTCTATTGCAGTGTCATAGTGGATGCGTCCGTTTTCTTTTCTGAAATTCTTCAGTACTCTGCCGTTGTCGAATGCTCCCGTATCAATCCTTGTATACAGGATATATCCTTCAGGAACTGCTGTAGGCTCAAGACTGTCCACCGGTTCCGTCCAGCTGAGCCTTATCCTGGCCCTGCCTTTCTTTGTCTGCTGTTCCCAGCCGGTGAACATTGCCGCAAATGACCTGACCGGAAGCGGCTGCACAGCATATTCCCTTCCATATCTGTTGCTCAGATATTTCAGCATTCCTTTATATACGGCCCTGCTGACGGTGAATCTGAATGCCGGGTCGAGCCCGTATCTCATGTCGGCGAAGTTCTGGTGCGAAAGCATTTCGAGAAGCATTGCCGGGGTGGAAGGGGTCCTGCATTCGCTGTATGACCGGTCCCATATCCATCTGCGGTTCCAGTCCGGGGCAAATTCCGCCCTTATGTCATTTACGATCTGGCTCTGGACAAGGTATGCATATTCCCTTGAAGTCATCCTGTCCTCTCCGTCCGGAAGTCTCTGGCTGTTCTCGCATTTCAGTGTGTAGATGGCAAGCGTGCCCACAGTGGAGTCGTTGGGCGTGGTCCCTGCATCTGAGTGGAAGCCGAATGAAAGGTCGACAGGTATGCCCTTGCCGATGTCCAGGCTCTTTTTCTCACGCCTGACTGCGGGAGGGTATGAGAAACCGGGATTGACGGATGAACCTCCGCTGAGCCAGCTCACCCATGCGCCCCGGGACATGAAGTCATCCATGTAGTCGTTCTTCTGTTCGTTCTGGCTGAAGATGGAGGAGTCTGTCCCTGCCCACTGCATCCAGTACCTGGCCCCTTCCACGAATCTCGGCAGTCCTGACACTTCGGCCGTCATGGATGAGTCTTCAACGGCTTTTCTGGCAATGTTGCCCATTCCTCCGCCTATCTTCACGGCATCGGCGCTTATGACACTGCCCGCCTTGAACTTGCCTTCAGGGGTGATGTTGTCGAGGATTACGCAGCCCTCCGTGCCCTTGGCGAACTCATGTGTCCCGAGGTATATCCATGTGCCGCCTCCGATCTTCTGGTTTACTATGTAGATGCTTTCCCCTCCGAGATGCCTTACCGTGTATCTCGCTGCAGTTGTGCTGTTCGGGAGGCTTCTGTATGATACATACACTGCATATTCGCCTCTTTCCGGGATGTCGGGGGTCCATCTTGCTTCAGCGGTCGTGGAAGACTTTTTCCCGTCCTGTATGCATTCCGCCATTCTGGCGGTTCCCATTTCAAACGGATTGTCGAGACCTTCATATATGGGAAGAGGGTCGGCAAACCCTGTCCCTGCTTTGGTCCATTTCCCGGATTCGGAGTATTTTCCTCCATATCTGACAGGTCTCTCGCCCGGTATTCTTTCGAAAGAAGGGTCATTGTCCACTATGACTTCATTCGTCTGCACATCCCTCTCTCTCGGAAGCAGGACACAGGCACCGGCATTTTCCAGCATGGGCACAAGGAAAGGGAGCACGAAACTTTGCGTGAAAAGGTCTTCAGATGTCTGGAAGAGACATGGCCTTTGCCATTCCCATCTCTCGGTTTCCTGCTCATAATACCGTCCGTGGCTTTGCCACAAGGCTATGTGCATGTTGTCCAGACCTTTTCTGAAGGTCGGCTTCTGCCTGTTCTCCACGAGCGGGGCAGATGTGGTACGGTGGTTTTTCACCATGTATGCAGATGCGGACGGGGAACCGCTGAAGCCGGGCTCCGGCGTGATGAGCTTTTCAAGCCTGACCCTGTTGCTGTAAATGCTTCCTATAGACCTCCCTGCATATTCTGCGGGGAAATTCCTTTTCAGTTCTTCCTTGAACCATCTTGCGTCTGCGGCTGTCCATGGCAGGTCTCCGAGGCTGCGTGTGAAATAGAAGTCAAGGGAATTGCCTCTTTTCATGACGGCCTTGAGTTCGAGTTCTCCGGCTACTGATGTCCTGATGGTGATGAGTGAATCAAGAGTGTCGCAGACAGGTTCGAACTGCTTGACAATATGGCTTTTTTTCTGAGACGGTGCGGCTGCTTCCGCCGTCGTCGGGACCGTCGCCGCGAATATGGAGAAGAATGAGGCAATGACTGCAGGTATGAAGGCTTCAGGGAATTTCATCGTATCACCATTTTTTTGATATGGCCGCATATATCAGGGTGATAAGGCTTCCTGCGAAAAGCCCTATGCAGTCCGCTCTGAAATCCGCAATGTCGCAGCTCCTGTATCCAGTCGCTTTCTGGATAAGTTCGATTGCCCCTCCTGCAAGAGCCCCTGTTACAATGGCGAATGCAAGGAAGAGGATGAGACTCCATGGCTTCCCGACGGCCTTGTGGAATGCCAGATACATGAGCATCGGGAACGGAAGGAACATCAGGAAATGTAGTACCTTGTCCCTCGGAAATCCAAGCCATACATCATTCATGTTCAATCCGTTGCCTACCTTCAGGAAACACAGGAGACATACTGCCGCAAAATACAGCAGCAGCAGTACTCTTGACAGATATGACACTTTTATTCCCATAAGTCGTGTTGTTGCCGGCTACAGTGCCTGCATGTCATTGAGTTTTTTGTAATATCCGTTGAGGGCGATCAGCTCTTCATGCCGTCCCCTTTCCACAATCTCCCCTTCGTGCATTACGCAGATTTCATCAGCATTCTTGATGGTGGAGAGCCTGTGTGCAATCGCTATCGTAGTGCGGGATGTGGTGAGCCTGTCCAGGGCTTCCTGCACTATTCTTTCCGATTCGGTATCCAGTGCTGAGGTGGCTTCGTCCAGTATCAGGATAGGAGGATTCTTGAGTATGGCCCTGGCAATGCTTATCCTCTGCCTCTGGCCTCCGGACAGCTTCCCTCCCCGGTCTCCGATGTTGGTGTTGTACCCCTCTTCCTTTTCCATTATGAAGTCATGGGCATTGGCTATCTTGGCCGCCGCCACCACCTGTTCCATGGTCGCATTTTCCACTCCGAAGGCTATATTGTTGAAGATGGTGTCATTGAACAGTATGGCTTCCTGGTTGACATTGCCTATCAGGCTGCGCAGGTCCTTGATGCGCACATCCTTTATGTTCTTCCCGTCCACCAGGATTTCTCCGGATGTGACGTCATGGTATCTCGGGATGAGGTCCACCATTGTGGACTTGCCGGATCCGGACTGTCCCACCAGGGCTACGGTCTTTCCTTTCGGAATGGTGACATTGATGTGTTTCAGCACCTCTTTCCCGTCCTCATATCTGAAGCATACGTCCCTGAATTCTATCTTCTCTTCAAATCCGGTCAGCTCCACGGGATCCGGATTTTCCTTTATGTTGTTCTCGGCCTTGAGTATCTTGTCCACACGCTCCATGGAAGCCAGACCCTTAGGGATGTTGTATCCGGCCCTTGCAAATTCTTTCAGCGGATTCAGCACGCTGTATAGGATCACCATGTAGAATATGAATGTAGGGGCATCTATCGGAGCATTGTCACTCAGGATCAGGGATCCTCCGAACCAGAGCACTATCATTATCATCACTGTGCCCAGGAATTCGCTTACAGGATGCGCCAGTGCCTGTCTCGTTGCCACCTTGCTTGATGCTGAACGCAGTTCGTTGCTTACCTGCGTGAATCTGCCGATCATTCTGTCTTCGGCGATGAACGCCTTGATTATACGCAGGCCTCCAAGAGTCTCTTCCAGCATTGACATCGTGTCGCTCCACTTGCTCTGTGCCTCAAGGGACTGTCTCTTGAGCTTTTTGCCTATTGCGCTCATTCCCCATGCCATTCCGGGCACTACAAGTATCGTGAAAAGGGTCAGTTGCCAGCTGGTGAATATCAGTGTCCCGAAATAGAAGAGTATCAATATCGGGTTTTTGATGAGCATGTCAAGGGAGCTTGTGATGGAATACTCCACTTCTCCCACATCTCCGCTCATCCTTGCGATGATGTCACCTTTCCTCTCCTGGGAGAAGAATCCGAGAGGCAGGTTCATCATCTTCTTGTAGACCATTATTCTGATGTCTCTCACCACACCGGTCCTCAATGGTATCATGACAGCCGAAGAACCGAAATAGCAGGAAGTCTTCAGAGCTGTCATCACTCCGAGGAAAAGCCCCAGGACAAGCAGCGTGACGGAGCCTCCATACTGCTCGATCAGTTGTGTGACATAGAAATAGAGGTTGTTGGTGGCTTTCTCCTTTATGTCCATGTCGGCATTCCAGGGAATGAACTCGTACACCTTGTCGTTGATCTTGAACAATATCTGCAGGATAGGTATAATCAGCGTAAACGAGAAGATGTTGAAGATTGCCGAAAACACGTTCATGAAAATTGCTCCGACAAGATATCTTTTGTAAGGCGCCACAAAGCGCTTCATCAATTGCCAAAATTCTTTCATTTCCGATATTTGTAAAACTGGTGCAAAGATAGTCGTTTTTGCGGATATTCCTGAACTGCCTTGAAAGTCAGTCCGTAATGCAGGACATGTCTGCCGTCAATGCCATCTTTTGTGGCTCCAGAGCCAGTTGGCCGGGTCTTTCCTTATGTCAGCCTCGAGCATGGCAAAATATTTTCTCATCAGCTCTTCAGGATCCTGGCCTTCGGCGTTTTCGGTTATGACCTCGTAAGAGAGCCTGTAGTGTCCTCTTCCGGCCCGTTCCTGCCTCATGTACAGGACAGCGAAACCGAGTTTTACTGCAAGAGCGAAGCCTCCGAGCATGCCCACTGTGGGCTGGTTGAGGAATGTCCCGACCGGATGGCATGCCTTGTAAGGGAACTGGTCGGCAATCAGCACATATATCGGCTTGTTGTCCTTGCGTGCGACTGCGTGCCTGAGCATCTTGACATCCTCCACCTGTCCTTTGTAGTCAGGCAGCGGCGCCCTTCTGTTTTCATAGAAGACCTTGTCTGACACTTTGTTGTACATTGCCCGGTATGCCACGTAGAAATTGTTCCTGTCAATGTGTTTCGTCAGGTCGATTGTGTAGGAGTATTCGTATATTCCGCCCAGAAGCTCCCAGTTGCCGCAATGGGATGTCATGCATATCACGCCCCTTTCCTTGTTGGCATTGAGAAGCACCTCAGGGTTGGTGTAATCGTATATCCTCTGTCTGTGCAGCTTGTACCCGTTGCCGTTGCATCCGCCGAACCAGATCGTCTCGGCTGCAATGTTTCCGAGCCTTTTGTAATAGTCCTTTGCAATGGCTTCTATTTCATCATATTTCTTTTCCGGGAATGATCTTGCAAGATTTGTGTATATCACATATTTCCTGTATGAAATAACAGAGCGGAGAATCCATGACGCAAAGTCTCCGATTCCGTAAAGCGCATTCAGAGGCAGCTTGCCGAAGAGCGATATTATTGACCTGTATATTTTTGCCTTGAATTCTATTCCTGTCATCTTATTCAGTATCGTCTTGTAAATCCCGACAAAGTTAATTTATTTTCAATAGCGGGACAAAAATATTAGATTTGCGGAATATTTTTGTGGGTATATGAGACTTCTTGTTCTTTTTCATGTCTATTATCATGACCAGGTGGATTATTTCATTGAAAAAATGTCCAACATAAACGGTTGTGAATGGGATCTGTATGTAACCATGAACAGCATGGTGCAGGAGACTGCCGACAAGTTGTCCGCATTTAAGCCCGATACACGTTTCATAGAAATGGAAAATGTCGGCTATGATGTCTGGCCATTCATAAAGGTCATGAAATCAACGGATCTAAATGATTATGACCTGGTCTTGAAGCTTCATACCAAAAGTGCCTCCCTGCTGAAGGCCCACGGTCTCAGGCTGGACGGATTCAGATGGCGGGACGAACTTGTGGATTCTCTTCTCAAGGACAGGAGACGGTTCGGCAGGGTGCTGGATATATTCAGCCGCGAACCTGAAACAGGCATCGTGTGCAGCAGCATGCTCTGGATGGATACTTCAGGATGGACTGCGGAGGACGGCAGGCTTCTGGACAGGGAACTTGACAGAATAGGCATGACGGTGACAGACCGCCATTTCTGTGTCGGCACCATTTTCATTGCAAGGGTGCGGATATTCCGTTTCCTCCGGTCTGACCTCATAAAAGAGAATATTTTCCCTTCTGTCATGGAATCACATTCAAAGGGGACCATGGCGCATGTCTATGAGCGGATTCTGTCCATGTCGGCCAATGCCTGCGGATATGGACAGAAGGGACTGGCTTCCGGAGCGTTCATTTCCGCATATCTTTCCATGAACAGATGCCTTTCCCCGATGCTCAGAAATATCTTTTCCATAAACAGGGAAGGGGTGGAAGGCATCAAGGTGCTGCGTGTTTTAGGATTTAAATTCAGATTGGCATGAGCTGGAGAAAGTTAAGGGCGGACTTGTCCATAATTGTTTTCGGGCATGTATTGAATCCGCTTTTCTGGGAGCGTTCGCACAGGAACAGAAGACGTGCGGATGTGGTGTCAGGGGCCGTGGACAGATACCTTGATTCCTACGTGCCCATGATATGTTCCGTAAAGGATGATCCGAAGCCGGACAACAGTGAGCCTGAACGGATTTTCAGCATATGGCTACAAGGGGAAGAAAGTGCCCCGGAAATAGTGAAGGCTTGTTTCAGAAGCATAAGGCACAATTGCAGGCAGGAACTTGTCGTATTGGACAGGAACTCGGTCCATGACTGGGTAAAACTTCCCGGATATATAATTGACAAATGGGAAAAGGGCAAGATCAGACCTGCACATTTTGCGGATATCTGCAGGGTCGCCCTGCTCTATGAATATGGGGGGATATGGCTTGACGCTACGGCTTTCGTCACTTCTCCGATACCGGCCTGGGTGCTCGATGAAGATTTCTTCATTTATCTGAGCGGCAGTATAAACGGGTATTATGCCTTTGTCCAGAACTGCTTCTTCAGAGCCAGAAGGCACAATTATATAGTCAAGGTATGGCGCGAGGCCATCTATGAGTATTGGAGGCGGGAAGACAATGTCATTGACTATTTTATGCACCAGATGATATTCGGCAAGGTCGTCTCGTCCAATCCTTTGGCCGGTGAACTTTTTGAAAGGATGCCGCATCTTCAGCAGGACCCTACGCATGAACTGTGGTGGCGGTATAAGGACTGTCCGTTTGATGCTGAACTTTTTTCGAAGATAACAGCTTCGGCCATATTCCAGAAGACCGAGTACAAGTCATCTTCGTCAAAGGATCCTGTTCCCGGCAGTTTTGCGGATGTCATGATGAAAATGTACAGATGAGCCTATGAAGCGTCTTTTCCTGTTTGCCGGCTATGATGCTGAAGGGGTTGTCGGACCATCCCTCATATACTATGTGTCTGCTCTGTCCGGATATGGGGATGTGATTGTTGTGATGGACAATGACAGTTCTCCGGAGGAGATGAGGAAATTGTCGGGGCTGGTGCTGCATGCCGAAGCCGGCAGGCATGGCGAGTATGATTTCGGTTCCTATAAGCGGGCCTTCATGTGGGCGGAGGCTGCTCTCCGCCTTGAAGATTATGATGTATGCTATCTTGTAAACGATTCTGTCTTCGGCCCTTTTCGGGAGCTGGGTGAATATTTTGCCGGAATGGAAAGCGGCGGGAAAGACAGGGCCGATGCCTTTTCCATGGTATTCAATCCGCATCGGCAGTCTCCGCATATGCAGTCTTGGTTCATGGGATTCAGAAAAGATGTGTTCGCCGCCGCCTGGTTCAGGGATTTTTTGCATGGCATATCCCGTCAGCCAAGCAAGGAAATGGTATGCAGCCTTTACGAGACCGGTCTGTCAGCATTGCTTGGACTTCATGGATGCCGGATGCATTACTTATATGAACTGAAAGGCAGGCGCATATACAATGATGTCAGGAAGCTTTACCGTAAAGGTATGCCGTTTGTCAAGAAGTCCGCCTTCACAAGACATGCCGGATCATTGGGAGCGCAGGTCAGATATGTCCTGGACCATGCGGATTCCAATGTCCGGGAGGCTGTGATGGAGGATGCCTGCAGGCTGTGGGGCAGGGAATATGTTTCGGCATTCCTTACATATGATCCTTTCCGGATACTTTCAAGGACTGCCTCATATGTCATCGGCAAGTTACTGAATCTGCGGAAAAAGAGGATTACCGGGGCCTGTGAGTGAGATATCTGTATGACATGAGCAATATCAGGTATTTTTCCGGGTGGTTGAACGGGGACTTCCTGAATTCGGATATGTTCTTTCCTTCGGCATTCCCTATTATGCAGCCTCCTGCTATTGTAGTATATATGCCTGAATATTTGGAACCGACATAATCCTTTAGCCGCATGAACCTTTCGGTGATATTTCCGTAGGAATAGTGCTGGCATTTGATTTTCAATACAATGGACTGTATCCCGAAATTTTCGCGGGCATTGATGCAGAAATCCTCCACATAAAGGTCAAAAGTCAGCCTGTCGTCAAATCTGAGCCCGTATTTCCTGATCAGGGATGAATGCACTATGAGGCACTGGCAATCAAAGGTGTCAGCAGGACCTTGCCTGAATATTCCCTGTTCAATCTTATGCCTGCTCCCGTCCCGCTCAGACTGTTCGCATCTGCCGATGTTGAACCTGTGATATTTCTTTCCTGCCTTCAGAAGTCTTGCTCCTATCGGACCGTACAGATACGTCCGCGGCAGACCTGTCACTTTCGAAGACATGTCCTCCTTGGCTTCCCAGTCTTCATGGCAGAATATGAACCATGCCGGAGTATCGTAATCATAGGTATCAAGAAATGAATTGTAGCGCTCCGGTATTCCTATATTCTCTTCTCTGTTGTCAAAATACATGAATCCGGCATCCCTGTTCCATGGATTGTTCCTTACAATCCTGTCATATAGGTCAAAATCCCTTACGACAGATATGAAGATGGTCTTTTCTTTCTTGCATGCATTCATGTCGGCATCCTTTTCCCGTCTGGTGTGAAACATGTCATTCTTGCGGCATCAGTGCCGAGCATATCTTTTCTATGATTTCGTTGTCCACATTCTCATCGAACTTTCTTGCCCAGAAATGCGGTACGTTCATCAGCAGATCCCAGTCTCCGATGCGGAAGGTCCAGGGATGCCTTATGCTTTCCCCTCTTGTCCAGTCTATGAATCTCATGTTGCTTTCATTTACGACATGTTCTTCCACCGCTTCTTTTACATAAAGCCGATCCCTGAAAGGGGAATTCCAGACGAGGGTGGCCAAAAAGATTTCATCGCAGGTATTGGTATGTCTGAACACATGCTCCAGCCAGTCTTCTTTCGAGATTACATATCTGGCAAGACTGTCAGTTATGCTGAACCATTGCGAGGCGAATCTGAAATCCACATCTTTGTTGATCTTATGGCCGACAGCCATTTGCAGTCCCTTGAATATGTTGTTGATCAGGTTTGTGGCGAAATGTCCGGCTCCTTCGGGAAATATGGTGTAATAATGGAATCTTGATGCGGTAGTCCTTTTGAAATTCCATAGATTGATGAATTCTGTCCCGCTGTGTGCGTCAAAGAATTCATGTATCGTATCCTGGCCCTTGATGGGCAGGTCCATTCCGGAAAGGAGGTGATAATAGTCATACCTGCCGGCAGAAGTCGCTTCTTTGAGCAGTGCGAGTTCGCTTCGCATGATGCTCACGCCGCCCCAGTTTACTTGTATCCTTTTCTTCAGGAATGTCAGCTTTGAATTTCTGCATATCCCTTCCCATCCTTCGGGACTGAATTCGGCCTTTTTGTCCACATGTACAAAAATGTCGTTTCTCGGGTCGTCCAGAAGCATGATGAGTTTGCGCAGCTGGCCGAAATGGTGATGCGCCAATATCAGATATGCATGCCGCTTTGAATTGTGCTGTCCTGCCGAACCGTCAATGTTGCCTTCATTTTTCATCAGCTGTTGCCTTTCGTGAATTTTCTGTATATCCTTTCAATTATTTCATTGTCCGTCTTTTCATTGAATTTGCGGGCCCATAAATGAGGCACGCCCATGAGAAGTTCCCAGTCATCGTTGCGGAATGTCCATGGATGTCTCCTGTTTCCCCCTCTGGACCAGTCGATGAATCTCATGTTCCCGTTTCCCGGCTGGATGCCGTTTTCCATTCCGAATATATTATTTTTGAAAGGGGAATCCCAGACTATTGTGGGAAGGAAGATTTCATCACATATCGTTGTATGCCTGAACGTCTTGTCCAGCCATTCTTCTCTTGATGTCACGTATCTTGCAAGAGAGTCGGTGATGCTGAACCATTGGGAGGCATATTTGAAGTCTATGTCCCTGTTGATCTGCCTTCCTGCAAGCCTTTGGCAATTCCTGCAGGCCTTGTTTATGGCATGGAAGATAAAATTGTGCTCCATTTCATTGAATGGTGTGTACCAGATGACCCTGTCGATTATGTCCGGACCGGGATCCCAATAGTCGAGGAATTCCTTCCCGTCATTTCTGTCGAAGAATTCATGTATTGTGTCCTGGTCTTTGATGGGCAGGTCCATTCCTGAAAGGAGGTGGTGATATGCGTATTCCCCGGATGCCGTGGATTCTTTGAGCAGTGCAAGTTCGCTCCGCATGATGCTTGTGCCGCCCCAGCGGACATTGATGCGTTTTTTCAGCAGTGTCAGCTTTGAGTGAGTGCATATACGGTCCCAGCCTTCATCATTGAATCTTGCCTTGCCGTCAATATGTATGAAAATATCATTCCGCGGGTCATCCAGCAGTTTGACAAGTTTTTTCAACTGGTTGAAATTATTGTGTGCAAGTATCAGATATGCGTGGCGTTTCATTTATGTCCAATATAGTTTTGCCAAAGATAGAAAATTTATTCCAGATACTTTCTGTAAATCTCAGCCCTTCTTTCCTTAAGTTTTTTCGGGTCGTAAGCCGCCCTGACTTTGGAATAGGAGTTTTCTGCCAGTCTGCGCTGGAGCTCCGTGTCCGCGGAAAGCCGGATCATGTTGTCGGCGAAAGTTTCCGCGCTGTCGGATATCAGGCAGTCGGTCCCGTCTTTGAATTCAAGCCCTTCCACCCCCTTGCATGTCGTGACAAACGGTGATTTTGCATATACTGCATCCATGATCTTTATTCTCATGCCGCTTCCTATCCTTATCGGGACAATGGATATCTTGCCGTTCAGGAAAGGCTCCAGGTCGCTGATGTACCCCGTGAATATCAGTTCAGGATATTTCTTTGCATACATTCTGGCAATCTTTCTTTTCCAGGCTCCGATTATATATAGCCTGAATTTCATGTTTTTCTCCCTGAGTATCGGAATCACATTGTTGCAGAACCAGTTTATTCCGTCAAAATTCGGGAAATGGGTGTTGCCTCCGACAAAGACAAATTCGTCGGAGCATTCTGAGAAGCCGGATGTCTTGCTTATGTTGCATATTATGGCCGGGGAAACATCCAGCTTATGTCCGGGAACATATCTGGACAATATGTTCCGGTCTGTCTCTGTCAGAGTGATTATGTGGTCATATTGGTTCAGGAGGGCAATTTCTTCAAGTTTCTTTAGCTCATAGAGTGCCTTGTCCGTCATTGTGGTTTCCTGGAACAGGGACATTTCATTTGCCAGACGCACAAATTGTATTTCATGCTGGATGTACAGTGTCTTCACATTTTCCGGAAAGAGGAACTTGAAAGGGACGAAATTGTAGAATTCCACCTGGATCAGGTCGAAGTCATGACTGCATGAAACCTCTCTCACATGTTTCATGAACCCTTCCGTCAGTGAACATGTTTCATTGAACAGGCTGGAGTGGTACTTGAACTTCCTTTCGTCATTTATTATGTCGCTTATATTCCTGCTCATCCATTTTCTCCGTTCTTTTTTCGCTACGGACAGCACCTTCGATACAAGTTTGAAGTACAAGGAATTGTTGTTCAGTATGGCTGAACTCTTGTCCTTGTTCAGGAAATAAGGATAAAATGTCAGGTCCGGCCATAGCTGCATGAGCGCTTTGTATTCATTCATATTGCGGCGGTGGACCGGGAAAATGACGGATATGTCGTATGTCTTTCTCTGATAGTCCACCATGGAGAAAAAAGCCTGATTCCCGCCCGAATCGACTGGATAAGGTATAAAAGGTGTGATAATCAGAATTTTTTTCATTGTGCCGGTTGTTTGTCTTTACGAATATTTCTTTACCCGATGACTTTCATCAGTGCATTGTCCAGTCTGGACATTATTATGTCCCAACTGTAGTTCCTGTCCACATATTCCTTGCCTTTTTCCATCATGGATTTTCTGAGTGCGGCATCTGTGGCCACCGCATGCAGTTTATATATGAAATCCTTTTTGCCCATATAACATTGCACCGCACCTCCGCTTTTTTTTCTGTGTTCCCTGAACACGCTGCAATGCCCGTTCACAAGTGCCGGTATATTGTCATACAGGGCTTCAAGCAGGACAAGGGACAGGCTTTCGTATTTTGACGGGTTAAGCAGCAGCCTGGCATGCTGCAATATGGCCCTTTTCTCGCCTTCCGATACAAAACCGGTGTATATCAGCCCTCCGGTTGCCGGTTCCTTCTCGTATACATTTCCTATTACCACCAGCGGCAGGGCCTTGTCTCCATAACGTTTCCGGTATGCACCATAATATTCCGCCATTTTTCCGGTCTTGTCCCGGTCAATCCTTCCTATGAACAGTATGTATTGCTCCGGGAGACCGTATTTTTTTGAGACATCTTCCCATCCGGCCGGCATGTGCGTTTCAATGCCTGCGCCTATGACACCTGATTCGTGTATTCCCCGGCCGAAAATGCCTTCGGCAAGGCGCTGTTCCGAACCGGTGTTGAATCCGACATACCTGATATTGTTGAATGCCTGGGAAAGGGATACCCTGAAGGAAGGCTTTATGCGGTGGAGAAGCGGGATTGCCAGAGTCTTTTCCCCTGCTTCCATTGCCGTGAAATAGAACAGCGGGAAATTGGAGCTGAATACTATGAATGCATCATATTCATTCTTATGCCCTGATATGTATTCAAGCAGCCGGTGTGAATGGAAAACTGCACTTCTCTGAGCTTCGATGTCATCGGCCAGTTTCCATTTCCAGACTTTTATCAGATATGAGACTGCCCTCAGTATGCCAGTCTGATACAGGTGCATCCTCAGCCTCCTTGCGGCTTTGGCCCGGTCAAGCCAGTATCTTTCGTTTTCCGGCACAAAAGGATCCGCCACAAATCTTCTTACAGTCACATTGTTGATTGTCACTGTCCCGGCCGGAAATTCATTTGTTCCTTTGGTATAGTCTTTTACACAGGTTGTCAGAACTTCCACCTCATGTCTGCCGGCAAGACGCTCCGCCAGCATTCTGCAATGGAGTTCCGCTCCTCCGTTTATTTCAAGGCCATATCTTACGGACACAAATGCTATCTTCATCTTTCTTCCCATATCGGAGCAGACAAGTCAAAATATCCTGAAACTGTCACACGCCGCAAAGATATGAAAAATGCCTTTAAGATATTATATTTGTCGACAAAAACGGACAGAATGAAACGGCTGCTGGTACATCTGCATTTGTATTACAAGGATCAGACTGACTATTTTCTTGAGAAGCTTTCCCATATATCAGGCTGCAGATGGACCTTGTATGTTACTGTGCTTGAGAAGGATATTGAGATTGAAAAGAAGTTCTTGCAGCTGAATGCCGATGTCCGTTTTCTTACCGTAGACAATGCCGGATATGACATTCTGCCTTTCATAAAGGTGATCCGGACGGTCTGTCTTTATGACTTCGATTATATCCTTAAGCTCCACACCAAGGCGTCGCGTGTGCCGGGTGTCATTATAAACGGACAGATGTTTTCCGGATTTTCATGGCGGAACGAACTTGTGGATTCCCTTATCGGGAGCAGATGCCGTTTCAGGAAAATAATGAGGACGCTTGATTCGGATCCCCTGATCGGCCTTGCATGCAGTGACCTGCTGTTTGCAGATGCCTGTGAGGGCCTTGCCGGGGGCAAACATATGCTGGAAAGTGAATTGGCCAGGCTCGGCATCACCAGTCCGCTGCGGAGATTCTGTGCGGGGACAATGTTCATCGTGAGGGCATCGGCATGCGGTTATCTCCAGTCCGGGGATATAAGTGACGGCATTTTCGGAGAGCATACTGCAACGGGAGAGACAGGCTCAATGTCGCATGTCTATGAAAGGATACTGTCCATGTCGGTCGGGAACTGGGGATACAAGGCATATACTGTTGTGACAGATCCGTTCCGCTCTGTACTCATGCGCCTTCATGGGCGTGGCGGGAAATCCTGACTTTCTGTCTTCGTCTGCCGTTTTCTGTCTTCATCCGTCAGCATCTGTCTTCGTCTGCCTGTTTCTGTCATGGTCAGCGGCATGAGATCTGTTCCGTTCTCATTTCCGGATCATGTATTTGAAGACGAATTTGCCAAGAACATGCAGCTTGTATTTCATGTCTTTTATGCCGGGCCTGTATTGCAGGATTTCCCGGAACAGGGTGCGGCGGTCAAAGTATGGCTTGAGTTCATCGAACAGATAAAGTATGCTTATGGTCTCGATCCTGACAGGCAGCGGATATCTTTTTCCGAGTGACCTGAAATGCCTGTGGGTCCAGCAGAAGAACGCAATATTGGCCTTGCTGAGCTCCATGAGGTGCCGTGCCGTCTTTATGCATGAGACATTGATGCCGCTTTCTCTCCAGAGGATCCTGGCCTTTTCTCCGCCTGCGGTCCTGATCCCGCGTTCTGCAGCGCATGTCATTACGGTTGCGTTGTCGCTTCGGAAAGCCTTTTTGAATTCTACGAATCCTCCGCATTTTCTGAAATTGTCGGTACGGAAGATGAATTCCGGCATCCTTGCGTCTATTTCTTTCATGTATAGTCTTGCAAAGAATTCATCAGCTGCAATTTCGTCCGGAAATGCGCTGCATTCGCGGTCAAGAGAACCGTCGGAGCGGATTATGGATATGTCGAAATGGTATACGTCATGGTGCGGATGCCATTTCAGTGTCTTGCGGAATGCTGCCACACAGTTCTCTTCCATTATATCATCGTCGGAAAACATACAGAAGAACTCTTCATCTGCGGTCATTTCCAGACATCTGTCCCATTGTGCCGTAAGGCTGGTGCCGCCGAGGTTGTCTTCAAATCTTCTGTAGATTATTCTCAACTTTCCGGACCATCTGCTGACCGTATCCCATATCGGATACGGGCTGGCGTCATCCCCAATATATACCGTAAAGTCCTTGTCGGTCTGTCTGTCAAGGGACTCGAGCGTCTTGTCCAGAAATTCGCTCTTGTATGCCGGGATTATAACTGCAAGGCTGCCTTTTGTCATTTCTTATCCTTCGCTGATTGTTTGTTTCCTGCCGGTCCTTGATCATTGGCGCTTGATCATTGCAGGCTTCTGTAGATGTTTATATATTGCATGGCGGCGTTTTCCCATGAGAATGACAGGGCATGCCGCATTATTTCTTCGGGAGTGACTGCCCCTGACTCATATTTTTCCATCCCTTCCCTGAATTCTTTGCGCATCTGCTCCGGCTCGAATCCATAATTGAAATAGAAAGCCTTGTTTCCTCCTATTTCCGGAAGGCTCGTATGTCTTGACAGGAATACCGGCTTCCCGCAGCTCATTGCCTCTAAGGCCGGAAGTCCGAATCCTTCGGCAATTGAAGGGAACATGAAGGCAAGGCAGTGGCGCATGTACCACCATTTGTGTGATTCCGGCACCGGACCGGTCAAATGTACCCTGTCCGTGACTCCGCATGCAGCTGCGCTTTCCATTATCTGCTTTTCGTACGGGAATCTCAGTCCTGAAATCACCATTTCGTAGCTGTTGCCCTTCAGAAGGCACGGGAGAACATGGAAATTCTTCTTTTCCATAAGCGTCCCCACTGAATACAGGAAAGGCATCTCCGGCACATATTCCGGACGTTCAAGCGGTCCTTCATAAATGTTGCATCCGTTGTATATGACATCCACTCTCTTTTTTCCCGTGTCAAGATGTCTGAATATGTCCTGTCTGGAATATTCGGATATGGTGACAATCCTTTCAGCCTTGTCAACCAGTTCCTGCATGTCTCTCAGAAACATTTTCTGCCGGTCTTCCGGCTCCTCATACAGGAAGTTGAGGTCATGGATCGTCTGTACTTTCGTCTTGAATGCGGGATATATTTTGGGAAATTGGAAAGGGACATGCCATATGCCGCCCCTGAATCGCCAATACGGGAATAGCTTCTTGTCGGATTTCCTGAATATGACCTGTTCTGCCCCTTGTCCGAATATCCCTTCGGCCTCTTCCGGCAGACAGAATACAAGCCGGATGCCATTGTCGTCACAGGCGTTCAACAGTGCATTCCCGAGATTCAGACAGAAATGATAGAGTCCTGTGTTTGGAAACTTCATTTCGGTACAGTCAAGATATACTGTCTTTTTTGTCGTCATACACTTTCAGATCATGTTCATTTGTCCTTCAGTTGTTGCAATTGCATATGCCGTACATTGCCATGGCAAAGGTAGCACAAAATATAATCGGAGGGGAAATTATATTCCCGTCTTTTGTCTGATGCCGTCACATCATCTTCTCAAGCCAGTGCCAGATGAGGATGATACGTTTCCGCAGGACGGACATGTCGAGGGTTTCCGGGGTGTCCGACGGCTTGTTGTTCTTCATGGTGATGCCGGAGGTGAAGAGGACGGAGGGGATGCCGTGGCTGATGAATACGCGCTGGTCGGAGAGATTGTAGAAGATGCGGGTGAAGTCCCGGCTGCCGTAATATGAGTGGGACAGTTCGAGATCAGCGCCATAGAACAGGTTGCACAATGTTATTATGCCGCGTTCTTCTGAGGGGAGACTTTCGTTGCCGAGCATTATCAGATAGTCTTCACGTCCGGGCCTGATGGGCGAAAGGGTGCTCCCGATCTGGTCAAGATTGACCATGAGGCTGATTTTTTCCGGAGTGACAGGCTCCCCTGAGAGCGGGTCCTTGAGTTCTCCCGACTCAATCATTCTCCAGAAGGCTTCCGCGCCGGCAAGGTTCATCCCGTTGGCATCGAAGGCCACGAAGATGAGGTTTTTCCCGTATGACCTGCCGATGAGTTTCATGGCGGAGAACATCTCGGCTATGCTTGTCATGGCCACTGTTCCGGAAGCATTGCTGTCCGCCCCGGGATAAAGCTTTCCTTCGAGCCGTCCGAGATGGTCGTAGTGGGCGCCTACCACTATGTATGAGGAGCACGGGGATTTTCTTGAACCCGGAATCATGCCCACTATGTTATGTCCGACTATGCCGTTTCCTGCAAATACATGTTTCGCGTAGCTGTCTCCGAAACTGAGCAGGCCGGCCTTGCGGAATGTGCGGATAATCCAGAATGCAGCTTCATTCCCGCCGGCGGTGCCGGTCGCCCTTCCTCCGCACAGCGAGTCTGCAAGGAATTCAATCTGCCTGTACAGCTTGTCTTCCCAGATTATGTTGTGTGCCGCATTGTCATTCGTCATCCAGGAACTTTGTCCCGCGGATGGGAGGCATGTGGCAAGCAAGCATGCTGCTGCCGCAAAAAAGGCGGACAAATGTGAATTTTTGCGCGATTTTATCTGTTTGGGCATGATAAATGATTATATTTGCGGTTCGGTCGTTTTTGGAAGGCCCAAAAATAGAAAATTTAGGCTGTAAACGGAAATTTTTGTTGAGGAGTCGGATGCGAAATGTCATGAAACTTCTGGCGCTTGTGATGGTCATGTTTTCCGCATGGGAATTCGTGGCCACTGCGCAGTATGACAAGGATGTATTTTTATTCCGGGGCAGGCAGGCTCTCGCTGACGGCAAGTATTCTTTGGCTATAGAGAATTTCAACATCCTCGCCAGGCTTGACACCACAGATTATTGGACTTTCTTTTTCAGGGGAATCGCCAAGTACAATCTCGGGGACCTCCGCGGTGCCCAGCAGGATTTCGACACTTCCGTGAGGCTCAATCCCGTCTTCACTTCAGGCTACCATTACAGGGCCATAACCCTCAGCCGTTTCGGCAAATACGACGAGGCCCTGGCCGACCTTCAGCGGGCCATTGACCTAAGGCCGGGATTCATCGGCCTGTATTTCAGCCGAGGGGTCACGTATTTCCTTTCAAGACAGTTCGACAAGGCGGTGGCCGACTTCAACCGCTACATAAGAAAAGAGCCGAAGGATCCTTCCGCCTATCTGAACAGGGGTGCAAGCTATCTGTTCCTGAGCGACACGCTGAAGGCGATGAATGACTACAACACGGCCATCAGGCTTGACCGTTTCGATCCGGAAGGGTATATCAGGCGCGGGCGTCTGTATGCCTCCTCCGATGACTTTGACAAGGCCATAGCCGACATGGACAAGGCCATAGAGCTTGACACCACCAACACCTTCGCCTATTTCAACAGAGCCATAATGCTTTATGAGAAACAGGATTATATAGGAGCCATGGACGACCTCAACCGTGTCCTGAGGGATGAGCCGGGGAATGCCCTTACCTTGTACAACAGAGGGCTGATACGGGCGCAGGTCGGTGCATATGAGGATGCCCTTTCTGACATGGACAGGGTTCTGAACATCAATCCTGAAAATGTGCTGGCATATTTCAACAGGGCCTCCATCTTCATCGAGATGGAGCGCTGGCAGGATGCCCTTGAAGATTACGACCGTGCAATCGAGCTTTATCCGGATTTCGCCAAGGCATATATGAACCGGGCTTATGTGAAGAACATGCTCGGAGATTATAAAGGCTCGAAAAATGACTATGAAGCAGCACAGAAGAAGGTGCAGGAATACAGGGCTGCGACAGAGGCCAATGCAGCCTCCTTTGCCGACACTACAAAGAAATACAGTTCCCTGCTTGCTCTTGATGCCGAATTCGCGCAGAAGGACTTCAACGATGAATTGCTGCAGCATAGGGACATAGACATAAAGCTGAGGCCGCTGTACAAGTTCGTGCTCGCTCCGGGAAAGGATGAAACATCCTATGCCCTTCAGCGCAGGTATGAGAATCTTCTGATTGACAAGTTTATGGCAGACTCGCCTGTGGAGTTGGCCATCACCAATGCCGACACCTTGTGGAACAAGGCGGTGCAGCCGTACATTGAAGAACGCATATACGGGGCCGCTGCAGACGCCGGCTCATCGGAGAATTCGTTCCTGAAGGCACTGTATGAATATGAGTCCCGCCAGTACAATTCTGCCCTCAGCTATTATGACGAGGCCATAAGGCGGGGCGAGGAGACTGCTGCATCTTCTCCTTCAGGACCGGGCTCCGGAGTGGAGGAATATTACAACGCATTCTATTATATGAACAGGGGAGTCCTCAGGGCGGAGATGATAGACTTCATATCTTCTATTGAGAACAATGTGCAGGTTCTTACCATGGACGATGCCGGGACTACAAGGGCGAGGGTAAGGGATCAGGTAAGCCGCCAGTATGACTATTCCGAAGCCATAGAGGACATGAAGCATGCGGCAGAGACAGTGCCGGACATACCTTATATATACTTCAATCTCGGAAATCTGTATTGCCTTGCCTCTGAACATGTCCCGTCCATTGACAGCTATACGAAAGCCATCGAACTGTATCCGTATATGGGTGATGCTTACTTCAACCGCGGCCTCGTCCTGATATATCTGAAGGACAGGGAAAAAGGATGCATTGACCTTTCGCGGGCCGGCGAGCTCGGCGTCTCGGATGCGTATGGTGTAATCAAGAAATATTGTGAGGAAGAACAGCAGTAGGAAAGGTCCGGCTGCGTCCGGTGTGATAATGCAATAATTGACATGGAGAAAAATATGATAAAAGCGATAGTTTTTGATCTCGGGGGAGTGCTTATAGACCTGGATATCGAAAGGTGCAAGAAGGCATTCAGGGAAGATCTCGGCTACAGTGACATAGATGAGATACTTGATGCATGCCATCAGAAAGGATTCTATTCCGATCTCGAGGAAGGCAAGATATCTGAAGATGAGTTCCGCAGTCTGATTCTTGCACAGTCGCGTCCGGATGCCGGTGCCGAAGATGTTGACCGCGCGATGTGGGCATTGCTGACAGGGGTGGAGCCGTATAAGATCGGTCTGCTCAGGGAACTTGCCGGGCGTTATGACCTGTATCTTCTGAGCAACAACAATTCGATATCGATGTGCAGATGCCGGGAAATATTTTCTGATGCGGGCCTTCCCATGGACGAGGCTTTCAAGGCTCTTTTCATTTCATATCAGATGAAGATGCTGAAGCCTTCTCCGGCAATATACGGCTCCATGATTGCTTCATTGGGGCTTCGTCCGGAGGAAATCCTCTTCATAGACGATTCGGAGGCAAATGTAAAGGCGGCCTCCAAGGCAGGCATAAACACTTTGCCGTATGTGCCGGGGACTGATCTCGCCGCCGCTATCCACCGCTCCCTTTCTGCACTCGGAGACTCTGGGGAGCAGGATGCTGACGGGTTCTCAGGCTGTCTTCTGGCTGACGGGAAAAATCATGGAGATCTCGGGCGATGCTGAGATTCATGAGTCTTTCGAGCGGGAGCTGCGGCAACTGCTATTATCTCGGTACAGGTGAGAAGGGGCTGCTGATAGATGCCGGCGTGAGTTTCAGGCGGTTCAAGAAAATTCTTGAAGACAATTCGCTCTCGCCTGATTCATTCGGAGGAATCCTCATTACGCATGATCACCTTGACCATATAAGGCATCTTGGCGCATTCTGCCGCAAGTTGCACAAGCCTGTCTATACCACGTCGGTCCTGCGCAATGCCCTGCTCCGGCATACGTTCACTTCCGGTTCGTTCGGCGGCTGTTCCAGGGTGCTGGAAGAAGGTGTGTGGAATGATCTTGACATGGCCTCGGTAAGGTATTTCATAATACCGCATGATGCCACACAGACTGTAGGGTATGCAGTGGATATGGACGGGCACAGGTTTGTGATAATGACAGATATAGGCAGGATGACCGATGAGGCGGTGGAGCTGGCGTCAACTGCGGATACGGTCGTGCTTGAGTCAAATTATGACATGGACATGCTTATGGGCGGCTCATATACATACGAGTTGAAGATGCGCATAGTCCAGGGCAACGGTCATCTGAGCAATGATGAATGTGCCTCTGCCATAAGGCGTTTTATCCATCCCGGACTTAAGAACATTTTTCTGTGCCACCTGAGCGAGAACAACAACACTCCCGATCTCGCTTTCCGCTCTGCCGAGGCGGCTCTGGAGCAGGCCGGGGTTGAACGGGGGACCATAGCCCTCAGGTGTCTTCCCCGCCGTACGCCTTCTCCTCTCTTTCTGCTGTAATGCTGTAATGTCTCCATTGAAGGGCAAATAAAAAGAAGCCGGCTCATGTCAGTCCTGAGCCGGCCTCTTTTTTTTCATCGGCGGATAATCAATGGTGAATCTTCCGCAGTTTCATCAGTATCCGAAAATCTCCTCAAGTGAAACCGTCTTTACAGGGCCGAGTGTCTTGAGATATCCGGTGTCGAGGTCCTTGATGTCACCGAGGATGCCGTAGGTGTAGCTGCGGTCTTTTACCCACTTTTCCTGGATGGCCTTGACATCTTCAAGGGTCATGTCCTGTACCTTTTCGAAAATCTGCTTGTCAAGCGGTTCGGTGAGACCGAGTTCCCGGTCGCTGATATAGTTCCAGAGCACCTGGTCACGGACTGTACGCTGTGTACGGATTCTTGTGATCAGGGCTTCCTTGGCGATGTCGAAGGCAGCCTGTGATTCCGGCATGTTGTTGATGATGTCATCAAATGCCTCGATGGCCTGCTGCATCTTGTCGTTCTGGGTGGCTATGAATGCAAAGTAATAGTAGTCTCCGTCAAGGAAATACGGTGACACAAGCTGTGCCACTGCCGTATAGGCAAGGCCTCTTGCCTCCCTCATCTCCTGGAACACTATTGTGTTCATGCCTCCTCCGAAATATTCATTGTAGAGAGTTATTCCCGGTTCATCGGTGATGTCAATCTTTTCTCCTCGGTCGGAGTACTGCATGAAATAGAGCTGTTTTGCATCGTATTGTGCCAGTACGACATTGCTTTCGTCCACTTCAAGTCCCTTCGTGTATTTTCTTTCAAGAGGCTGCAGGTTCTCTGCGGTCTTGTGATGACCGTCAAGGGATGCAAGGAATTCCTTCCTGTCCTGAGGTCCGTAGTACAGCACTTCGTGTTCCTTGCCAGTCAGTCCGCTTATCTTGGACAGCAGTTCATCTGATGTGAGGGCTTCCACCGCATCATTGTCGAGTACCGTCTTCTTTATGAATTCAGGGCCATATACCAAGTATCTCTGCAATGCACCGAAGCAGCTTCCCTGGCTGAGCTTGGCATTTGCACGGCTTCTGAAGATGTCATCTTTCAGGTTGGCGAGTATTGCCTCGTCAGGCTGTGCCCCCGATATGAGGCTTTCCACTATGTCCATTGCCTCTTCCATGTTCTCGCTCAGTCCGGAAATGCGTATCGAGGTCTGGTTCGCACCCGCGTATACTCCGAATGAGCAGGCGATATCGTACATCCTTGATCCTATTTCCTCTGCAGTCATGTCGGCAGTGCCGAGATATGTTATGTAGTCAGAGGCAAGGTTAAGTGCCGGGTCGTCTTCAGTTCCGGTGTCGAACACGTATATCAGGGTGAAGAGGTCATTCATCCCGTTCTGCTTGTACAGCACTTCCACGCCGGGACGGGCTTCGAATCTGGACATGTCCTTCGAATAATCGACGAAGACAGGCTCAATCGGCTTTACCGGAGTCTTCTGTATCTCTGCCAGGAATGAGCTCTGGCTGTCACGGTTGGTCACGATAGGCGTGATTTTCGGAGCGGCTATCTTCTGGACAGACTTGTCTTCTCCCTGGAGCTTGTACACGGCGGCGTAGCTGTCTGCTCCGAGATATTCATTTGCCCAGTCTACCACATCCTGTTTGGTTATCATTGCCATCCTGTCAAGCATCTGCACCTCGTCTGCCCATGATGTGCCGTTGATGAAGGACATGACATATAGCATTGCCCTGTTGCTGTTGTCTTCATAGTTGCGCATCATGTACATCTTGTAGTTGTTGACAGTGGCTTCTATGAGCCCCTCGTCAAAATCCCCGTTGCGGAGTTTGGCCACTTCTTCAAGCAGGAGGTCGCGCACCTGGTCGAGGGTCTGCCCTTCCTTAGGGCGTGCGGAAACGATGAACGACCCGTAGTCAGGCTGGGTGTTGTTGTATGCATAGGCTGAAAGCACCTTCTGCTGCTGCACGAGGTCGAGGTCTATCAGACCTGCCTGTCCGTTGTAGAGTATCGAGCTGACAATGTTTGCCACATCATGCGATTTGTCAGTGGCATCCGGGAGCCTCCATCCGAGGGTGATGTTCTCTGCCTCCAGACCGTAGACTTTTTTCACCACGGGTGTGGTGATCGGCTGCTCAGGTTCGAATTCCAGCTTCGGAATGGACGGATTGGGTTCCATGTCCCCGAAATATTTTTCTATCACTGCCACCATTTCATCAGGATTGAAGTCTCCTGAGAGGCAGATGGCCATGTTGTTCGGTACATAGTATGTCTTGTGGTAGTTCTTCACATTTGTGATGGAAGGGTTCTTCAGATGTTCCTGTGTGCCGAGGACGGTCTGTGTACCGTAAGGATGGTGAGGGAAGAGGGCTGCGTCCATGGCTTCGGATACCTTGCGGCTGTCGCTTGTCAGGGACATGTTCTTTTCCTCGTAGATGGTCTCAAGTTCGGTATGGAATCCCCTTATTACGGGATGCTTGAACCTGTCTGCCTCTATCATGGCCCAGTTTTCCACCTCGTTTGAAGGTATGTCTTCCACATACACGGTCATGTCCTGAGATGTGAAGGCATTGGTGCCTTTCGCGCCTATGATGGACATGAGCTTGTCGTATTCGTTCGGAATGGCAAGCTTTGACGCCTCATAGCTGATGGAGTCTATCTGATGATAGATGGCAGCCCTTTCGGCTTCGTCCTCCGTCTGCCTGTAGACTTCAAACAGCTTTTCGATTTCGTCAAGCATAGGCTTTTCGGCTGCATAGTCTGATGTACCGAACTGTTCCGTGCCCTTGAACATCAGATGCTCGAAATAGTGTGCAAGCCCGGTGGTTTCAGACGGGTCGTTCTTGCCTCCCACATTTACCGCGATGTAGGTCTGGATCCTCGGTGTCTCCTTGTTGACGCTCATGTACACCTTGAGCCCGTTGTCGAGAGTGTAGATCTTCGTCCCGAGCGGGTCCCCCTTCACAGTCTCATACCTGTACTGTGAACAGGATGTGGCAGCCATCACTGTGACCGCCGCCACAAATAGAAAAATCCGTTTCATATAATATTGAAAGTAAGTAGGGTCAAGTCTTGTCTTTATCATATTTTCACAAATTTAACCTTTTTTTTGATTATTCATAGTATTCCATACCAAAGACCGACATACCTATGTTCAGCCCGCATCGTGATATTTCCCCCATGGCTCCGTTTCGGACATGGCTGGACTTGAAATACAGCGGGAACATCAGCTGGTTGCTGACAGAGGCTTCTGCGTATTTTTTTCCGGTCCATGTCTTTTGCTCCTCCCATTCTTTCTTGTCTTTTTCCGAACATCCGACGAATGCTATGCTCACAAAATATTCCCCCGGCTCCAGCAACAGCGTTTCTTCTGTGGAAACTTCATACAGCTTCATATCCTGGCTTTCAGCTATGTCGATATATATCGGCCTGTGCAGTATGTTTTCGAAGGAGTCGTCCGTTATCCTGTAAACATTGAGGCTGACTTTGGTCCCCTCAATGGAACATGCTGCTACTTTGAAGGAGAATTTCTTGATTATGAACCGGTTTTTCACTTTTACATTCGAACCTACTTCTGTACCTGTGTCGTCTGGATTGAAGACACCGAATGCGGCCGGAAATCGTGCACCTTTGGATACGAGCGTCTTTTCTTTTGTTTCGGCCGGATATACCACTGCGACATCAATTTCGTTTCCTGTCAGTCTGACAGACATGGTGTCCGTATGCATATATTCCGATGCCGGTATGCGTTCTGTCATGTATGACACGTGCCTGAATACAAGTGAATCCGTCTCATCTGCCGGAATTTCCAGTTCGAATTTCCCGTCTGCCGATGAAACCGTACCGGTCCGGCTTCCGGGAATCCCTACGGCTACATATTCTACCGCAGCCCCGTCTTGGTCTATTATCCTGCCTTTCAGACGGTGTACGGCAGGTTTTTCCCCTTTGATGTCAGTGCATGATGCCTTGAGACTTGCCGGAAAGGTACCTATGGCGAGTGCCATTATGCCGGCAGCGATCATACTCGATTTCATTGTATGTGTGTATTAGTTTAATAATGCACTACAAATATATGCTGATCAATCGGATTATGCAAATTTTCCTGTCATTCCTTTCCCGGAGCTATAGGCGAATCAAGGTGTTGTTCTTCCGGTCATTTATGTTTCGATAAATCAGTTATGTCTCAATAAATAAAAATGAGGGTGACCCCGATTTCCCGGGTCACCCTCTTGAGTTATATTTCTAATCTTTGATTGTCTTCAGATTAGAGCTTTGGACCGGCAGCTACGAGAGACTTGCCGAGGTCGTTGCCTGTGAACTTCTCGAAGTTCTTGATGAAGCGGCCTGCGAGGTCCTTTGCCTTTGTATCCCATGCGCTTGCGTCAGCATAAGTGTCGCGAGGGTCAAGGATGGCAGGGTCAACGCCCGGAAGCTCTGTAGGAACTTCGAAGTTGAAGTAAGGGATGGTCTTTGTAGGAGCTTTTTCGATGGATCCGTCGAGAATAGCGTCAATGATTCCGCGGGTGTCACGGATGGAGATACGCTTGCCTGTTCCGTTCCAGCCTGTGTTCACGAGGTATGCCTTTGCACCTGCAGCCTGCATCCTCTTCACGAGTTCCTCACCGTATTTTGTAGGGTGGAGAGAAAGGAATGCTGCACCGAAGCAGGCAGAGAAGGTAGGAGTAGGCTCAGTGATACCGCGCTCTGTACCTGCAAGCTTTGCAGTAAATCCTGAGAGGAAGTAGTACTGGGTCTGCTCAGGAGTAAGGATGGAAACCGGAGGAAGAACACCGAATGCATCGGCTGAAAGGAAGATCACCTGCTTTGCGTGAGGACCCTTTGAAACCGGCTTCACAATGTTGTTGATGTGATAGATAGGGTATGAAACGCGGGTGTTCTCAGTGACGCTCTTGTCAGCGAAGTCGATCTTTCCGTTTGCGTCTACGGTAACATTTTCAAGAAGTGCATCCCTCTTGATGGC
>JADIMO010000029.1 GCA_017694755.1 Candidatus Cryptobacteroides merdavium | reverse complement strand
CGTTACAGTGAATCCTTATGAACTGAAGCTGGCGGACAATGCCTCGTCCATTACCGTAGAGGGCTTTGCGAATACGGCTTCCGTGGCCATAGCCCGCGGCAATGGCGGATACAGGCTTGCGGATCTGACTGATGACAATAGCAAATACATCAAGTCTGCGGAAATTGACGAGCACAATAATATTGTCGTTGAGGCCAATTGGCTCGGCACCACCACTCTGACATTGAGTGACAACGCCGGCAAGACATTGGAGATACCGGTGACTGTCGCCCCTGTGGCTGCGGAACTCAGTTCTGATTATTGCTTCAGGATGGGGATAAGGGAGTATATCGAGTCGCATCCTGATTTTGACCATCAGGAGAAGCTTACTTTCGAGATGGTCTTCTGGCCGACATATTCGAGGTCGCTTCAGTCTTTCATCGGGCTTGAAGGCGTGTTCCTTTTGAGATGTGAGAGCAACGGGGATACGGATCTGCGCTTTGAAATCGCCACAAATATCCATAAGGATCCCTACAATCTTTCCGGAGATACTTATAATGATCCTCGCTTCAGGAGCCAGCAGAGAATGGGAAATGACCGACAGGGTAATGCCCAATGGTATCATATAGCCATAGTCTTCGACGGAACCCAGTCCAGCACCAAAGAGGCCTATAAGATGTACATAAACGGAGTCCGCGAGGAACTAACCCCGGCTTCGGATGAGTATGCGGATGTTGCTCCTGACCGGTATCTCGTGCTGTCTGCCGTAAAGGGAGATGAAGCCTTGATGATAGGCCGCTCAGGAAACAGCGAATACCGTCTTGGCTATTGTGCAGTCGCTCAGGCCCGTATGTGGACCGTCGCAAGGACAGAGGCAGAGATCAAGGCCGATATGTGCACATATTTCTCTCCGGAGGAAGCTGCCGAAAAGGAAGGGCTTGCAGGCTACTGGGTCCCTTCTGAAGGCACTTCGGGTATAGATGCCTTCCCTAACTACGGCTACGTCGGCGAAGGACTTGACGGAATTGTCTACAACAACGCCGTGAAGACGATAACAGAGACTCCGTTCACAGGAAAATACAGACTTGTGGACTGCCCGTATTTGGTCCGATGAAATGAATGTTCAACCAAGAAGTAATATGACAATCAGCAGACTGACCAGATTCGCCCTGCCGCTCTTCCTCATCTGGGGATTTGCGGCCTGCGAAAATGTTGTGAATCCGGGCTTTGATCCGGATGACTATGAGCCGATAGTCGCACCTGACCCTGTGCGTACGCTCGACTCCATGGCAAGCGGGGAGCGTGTGGTGCTCTCCGAAGGCTCATTGACGGATGTCGTGCTTTCATGGACACCGACGGAACGGCACGGCAACACTGTTTACCGCTACCAGGTGCTTATTGACACCCCGGAAGGCGACTTCTCTTCCCCGGTCGAAACATTGTTCTCGGACAACAGCGGCCTTGACACTAAACTCACCCTTACTCATTACCAGCTCAATACGATAGGGAAGCTGGCAGGCTACCGCAGCAATTCGGACGGGACCCTGCGTTGGAAGGTGAGGGCTTATTGCGGGCTTGACGAGGCCATGAGCAGTGTGGAAGGGTATTTCATCATATTCATGATGGACGGGATAGATGACATTCCGGGAGAGGATGAGCCTGTATATATCACCGGTCTCGGGACTGAGGATGGAGGGGACAGGAATGCCGCCCAGCAGATGCTCCGTCAGGGTGACGGCATATACCAGTCGTTCACTCAGCTGAAGGCCGGACTGCCGTTCATGTTCGTTTCAACTGTGGACGGGAAGGAATGCCGGTATTATGTGAATGAAAACGGGGTGCTGCGGGAGATGAATGACGGGGAGGAACATGAGATGACGGTCGGCGAGTCCGGAATATACCGCATCACCATGAACATGGGAGACCAGACTGTCACATATGAAACCATAGGAGATGTGTTCCTGTACAATGTGTCGGGAAATTACCGTCAGGATTTCAGTTATCTCGGATACGGCAGGTGGGGAGTGAAGGACTATACGGCCCGCAAGCAGCGTGAGAGCTGGGCAGGCACGGGTGAGACCCGCCACAGCTTCAAGATGATCATTGACGGGACCGAATGCCGCTGGGGCAACAGCGGCAGGGACGAAGGCTCTCCGAATCTCGGTACGGACGGCAGCTATTACAATCTTCATCAGCTCGCCCCGGGTACGGATTCATGGGACTACAGTTTCCGTTACAATGACGAGCTTCTCCAATGGGGAGAAGAACAGAACGGGGTATGGTATGCAACCGTAAAGACAGATGTAACCCTTTATTTCAATGCAGAATACGGTGCCTATACCCACCGCTGGACAGTTTCCGGAGCGGAAAGTCAGGAATAATCAAACAGATGGACAAAAATGAAAAAGAATATGCCGATATTGCAGACTTTGGCCATGACCATCGGATGGGCCATGGCAGGAACCGTGCCTACTTCCTGTGACAACGGGAATCTGGAGGACATATATAAGGGCAGCGCCTCCGGGGAATATGTGTCTGACATCAACTGGACAGAAGCTGCAGACCTGAGTACGGAAACCTATATAAAATATTTCTATGAAAATGCCGGCGGCCGTGACACTTTCGGCGGCAGCATCTGGTGGGAGAAGCCGAATACCCCGCAGACAGGTGAGCCGTCAAGTGCCGACGGGGTCGGAGGATGGTCGCAGGGCCATGCTTTGGACATAGTGACGGACTGTTATATACGCCATTCAGACAATCCGGAGTATCAGACTTATCTGTATGAAAATATAATGAAGCCGTTCCTTCCTGCCTTTGACGAGTGGAACCGGACCTGCGGCTATGGCGGGGATGATTTCTGGAACAATTTCTATGATGACATGGAATGGATGGCCCTTGCCTGCCTCAGAGTCTATGAACTTACCGGAGACCAGGACTATTATGATGCCCTGATGAAGATGTGGAACCATATAAAGGGAGCGAAGAATGATTATAAGGGTGCAGGAGGTATGGCATGGAAAACTGACCTTCCGGCTTCCCGGATGTCATGTTCCAACGGTCCCGGATGCCTGCTTGCAATGAAGCTTTATCAGCTGACCGTCACTGAAGCCAAGGAAGGATGGGAAGAGCAGGCGGCATATTATCTGAATTTTGCCAAGGAGGTGTACAGCTGGATGACCGCTTATCTCTGCGACACATCCACAGGACAGGTGTATGACAACCTCGGCATCAATGACGACGGTACGATAGGAACTCCGGATCAGGTGGCGCTTTCTTATAACCAGGGCACATTCATGGCTTCCGCCCTTGCCCTGTACAATGCCACCGGGGAAGATGAATATCTGCGCAATGCAATATCATTCGCTTCATATCAGGTGAACCGCAAGATGGACTCCAATTATCCGGTGTTCAGCGGTGAGGGCAATTCCGGCGACAACCTGCTGTTCCGTGGAATTTTTGTCCGTTATTTTCTCGACATGCTGAAGCAGCCGGTCAATGACATATATACGGAAAGTACAAAGAATAAATTCATTACGGCTTTGAGAAGCTGCTCGGATGTAGTATGGGAACTGGCTCATCCTGAAGGCTGGTATGTCTGGGAATACGACTGGGCGGCAGCCCCTGAGTTCGGCAACAGGAACGACAATCCCGACCGTCTTACCATAGAGCTCAATGCGGAGGTTCCCGGGGCCACCCTGATTGAAATCCGTGCCCGCTATGAGGACTGGGTTGCCGGCAAGGACAGTGAAAAGCCCAACTGGACAGGCCCGGACTTCAATGCCGGAAAATAGTTTCACCATGAAAAGACAAGAATGATGATAAATCTGAAAAGAAACATATGCCTTCTGGCCGTTTCGGCTGCGTTCCTGCCCGGCTTTCAGGTTCAGGGTGCGGCAGAGGCAGCCGAAGTCCGGTCCGCCGTCGTGCAGAGCAGCAAGGTGACAGTGACGGGAACCGTGCTTGACGAGAAGACGAAAGAGCCGCTCATCGGCGTCGCAGTCATTGTGAAAGGAGTTAAGAATACCGCGGCGATTACTGACCTGGACGGAAAATTTTCCATCGGGCTGCCTTATGCGGAAGCTCCGCTCATTTTTTCATATCTCGGCTATCAGCCGCAGGAAATAATCCCTGGCGACAGGAGCAATCTCACCGTGCTGCTTGTCGAGGATACTCAGGCCCTGCAGGAAGTCGTCGTTGTGGGCTATACCACCCAGCGGAAAGAGACGATGATCGGTTCGGTCGCCACCATCACCACAAAGGAGCTTACTCAAAGTCCGGCTGCCAACATCAACAATGCCCTTGCCGGCCGGCTTCCGGGACTCATCGTCAACCAGTACGCAGGAGGTGAACCGGGAGTGGACCAGAGTGAAATCTTCATCAGGGGAAAGGCCACATACGGTGATCAGAGTGCAATAGTCATAGTGGACGGCATAGAAAGGGACATGTCATATCTGGCTCCGGATGAAATAGAGACCTTTACCATCCTGAAAGATGCTTCAGCCACGGCTGCGTACGGCATCAGGGGAGCCAACGGCGTCATAGTCATCACCACCAAGCGAGGAAAGGCTGCGGAGAAGGCCACCGTCAATCTGAAGGCATCGGTCGGAATCAACCAGCCTATAGGCTTCCCGGAATATCTGGGTTCTGCGGACTATGCCACACTCTATAATGAGGCAAGAATGAACGATGCCCTGATGACCGGGGCCGATGTGAGCACGCTGAACCTGTTCTCTCAGCAGGCGATAGACAATTTCCGCATTGCCAAGGGGGACAATTCCGACGGCCTTGGCTACAACTGGGATTATTATGACTTCGCATTCAAGCCGGGTCTGCAGGAAGATGTGAGCCTGTCCGTGCGCGGAGGTACGGACAAGGTGCGCTATTATGTGCTGGCGAATTTTTTCTCCCAGGGAGGAAACTATAAATATTCCGATGCCGGCCCTTATAATTCCCAGTCGCGCTTTACCCGTTACAACTTCCGTTCAAATGTCGACATTGACATAAGCAAATGGCTCACCGCGAGGCTTGACATCGGTGCCCGCATCACAAACCGTAATGCACCCGGCACCACAGCCGGCCGTCTTATGACGATATGCGCCACACAGCCGCCGTATCTGCCTATTCTCGTGGAAGAGAATTCACATCCGCAGAATGAGGAATATATCCGCCAGAATCCACTCGGCATGCTCTACGGGGACAATGTGTACAGGTTCAACATTCTCGGTGAACTCAGCCGCACAGGCTACCTGAACGAGAAGAACACATATCTGAACGGCAGTTTTTCGATGAACCTTGACATGGGATTCCTGACAGAAGGCTTGAGTGCGGATGTGATGTTCTCGTATGACGCCTCCGAGGGACGGTGGATCAACCGCAAGCTGGACACCTATAAGGACGGTTACCGGGAATATCCTATGTATGCCACATTCATGCCTGTGAACGGCTCTGATGTCTATATGAACGGAGGCCATTACACCGGGGCATACAAGACAGGCAACAAATATGAGATAGACCAGACATTGGGCAACGGATTCACCCATAATGCTTCCGACGGGCGTACATATTTCCAGGTGCGTCTTGACTATCACAGGGTGTTCAATGACCGCCATGAGGTGACTGCCATGCTGCTCGCCAACCGCAGCAACCGCACGGTCAACAATGAAATCGCATACCACAGCCAGGGACTCACCGGCCGTCTTGCGTATTATTACGGTGGCAAATATCTTCTGGAGTTCAATTTCGGCTATAACGGCTCCGAAAACTTTGCTCCGGGAAAAAGATACGGCTTCTTCCCTGCCGGTTCAATAGGCTGGGTCATATCGGACGAAGATTTTGTCAGATACAATGCGTCCTGGATCAACTTCCTGAAGGTAAGGCTTTCGTACGGACTTGTCGGAAGCGATGCAGTCAGCTCCCGTTTCCCATATCTTGCATTCTATGGAAGCGGGGACGGCTATGATTTCGGCAATAATTTCGGTACCAATATAGGCGGCACTTCCGAAGGCAATCTGGCCAATGAGAACCTCACATGGGAAAAGGCAAGGAAGCTCAATGTCGGACTCGACTTCACGACCTTGGGAGAACGGCTGGCCCTGAATGTCGACTTTTTCCATGAATACCGTTATGACATCATCACGGACATGACCTCTGAAGGGATAATGGGGTATCCTGATGTCGTCGGCAAGGATGCCGCCCTGCAGAATCTCGGCATTGTCACCAACCGCGGTGTGGATGTGGAGCTGAGCTGGAGCGACAGGATAGGAAAGAATTTCCGCTATTATATCCGGCCGAACCTGACATTTGCCCGCAACAGGTTGGAATACAAGGCTGAAGTCGCCAGGAACAATCCTTGGAGACAGGAGACAGGAAAGCGTCTCTATGAAAACTTCGTCTATGTGTTCGACCATTTCGTTGCTGACCAGGCCGAGGCTGACCGCCTGAACGAAATCGGCTACCAGCCTTGGGGAACGCTCATTCCGGGAGATGTGGTCTATAAGGATCTTGACCGCAATGGCGTAATCAATGATGATGACCGTGCTGCCATGGGAAATCCGCGCAGCCCGGAAATAATGTTCGGCATCCCTGTCGGCTTCCAGTGGAAGAACCTGGATTTCAGTCTTCTTCTTCAAGGAGCCACCAGCACTTCAATCCTGCTGAACGGGGCTGCGGTGTATGACTTCCCCCAGTTTGACCAGGACAAGATAGGCAAGGTGAAGGTGATGCATCTTCAGCGCTGGACACCTGAAACGGCCTCTACGGCAAAATATCCGGCCCTGCATTACGGAACTCATGACAACAACAAGAATTCCAACAGCAGCCTGTTCCTCTATGACGCATCATACCTTCGTCTGAAGAATGTGGAGATAGGCTACAGCCTGCCGCAGAAATGGATGCAGAAGATGAAGATGCAGCAGGCGAGGATATATTTCCAGGCCTTGAATCTCCTTACCTTTGACAAGCTTGAAGATGTGGACATAGACCCGGAGACCAAGTCTGGGGACGGCGCGTCGTGGTATCCTATCCAGAAAGTTTTCAATTTCGGCATTGACATCACATTCTAAATACCAATGAAAATGAATTTCAGACATATAATGACAATCATCTTTCTGCTGCCGGCATTGTCTCTTGTCTCCTGCAATGACTTTCTGGACAGGGAAGATGACGACAACATCACCGAGGCTGAGGCCTTTTCCCGTTATGAAAAGGTAAACGAGATGGTCTCGGACGTATATGCAGCTGCCAAAAGGGCTGACCGTCCGCTGGTGTTTTTCGAACATTTCAGCAACAGTGCGATTACGGATGAATGCGAAGGCACAAATGTGGAGGGCAACATTACCAATAATTTCAACAACGGTGCGTGGAATTCCAATTCTCTTCCGGGCAGCTGCGGACAGTATTGGGAAAACCTGTATGAAGGGATACGGAAGGCCAATCTCATCATAGAGAATGTGGAGAAATACAATACTCCGGACAATCCGCAGCAGGACGGAGACCTCCGCAACCGTATCGGGGAAATGTATTTCATGCGCGGATATTTCCATTATCTCCTGATGCGCATGTATGGCGAGGCCCCGTATATTGACAGGGTCATTAAGGCCGGAGACGACATGAACTTCAAGAAAGAGTCCGTGCACTCCATGGCGGAGAAGATAGTTGCGGATGCCGAGACTGCATACGGAATGGTGCCGGGCAAATATGTCAAGACTTCCGAGAATTTCGGCCGTGTGGACAAAGGCGCCTGTCTCGGTCTTGTCGCCGTCACAAGGTGGATTGCGGCAACTCCGCTCTGGAACGGGGCTGCACAGTATGGCTACACACAGCAGCGGGTGTATGAAAGCGAATACACATACGACCAGGAGCGCTGGAGACGGGCCAAGGATGCTGCCAAGGCCGTCCTTGACTTTGAGGTCGGAGGTACGAAACGCTATTCTCTGTACATGGAGCACGGTGCAGATGATTTCCTTGACCCGGCAGGCGGCAATCTGAATGACAGCCGTGTGTATGCCAGGCTTTGGGACATGTTCTACGATATGGATGCCTTTGCCAATGAATATGTCTTCTTCATGACGAAAAGCAAGGACCAGGCATGGCAGGGGGACATATATCCGCCGAGCCGGGAAGGCAGTTCCCGTCAGCAGCCCGTACAGGAACAGGTGGATGAATATGAGTTCATAGTAGGGGATTATGGGTATCCTGTATATTCGGCCGAAGCGCGTAAAGGCGGATATGATGATTCCAATCCGTATGCGAAAGGGACCAGGGACCCGCGCTTCTACAGGGACATCATATATCATGGTTGCCCGTACCGTAACAACAACAATGAGCAGAAGACTCTCAATACGGCAAGCGGCTCTGACATGATAGGGGCAACCAATGCCACCACCACCGGATATTATCTCCGCAAATTCCAGCAGGAGTCATGGAACAAGTCCGGCAACTTCAGCATCAATGCCCCTGCCATCTGGAGGCTTCCGGAATTCATCTACATCTATGCCGAGGCATGCAATGAACTGGGAGAGAATCTTCAGGAAGCCTATGACCTTGTCAATGAGGTGCGTGCCCGTTCGTTCATGAAGCCTATGCCTCCTGAGGTGATGACAGACAAGGATCTGATGCGCGAGTATATCCAGCGTGAGCGCCGGGTGGAACTCTTCTACGAAGGCAAGCGGATGTGGACATGCCGTCTGTATCTGGAGCCTACAAGCTCGGCTGAACTTGCCAAGGAAAGCATCTGGCAGGCCAGTGGCAGTGACAATTCAAGCCGCACGCAGGCATATTGGGCCGCAAACAACGGGGCTCTTCCGCGCTGTCAGAGGATGATCAACGGCATGAGGCCTGTGCAGGATGCCAACGGTCCGATTGAAGTGGACGGCGTACGGTACAGGATGGAACGGTTCTGTGTGGAGACCCGTACCTTTGGCATACAGCATTACCTTTTCCCGATCAGGCAGAGCGAGCTTCAGAAGACACCGTCGCTTGTGCAGAATCCGGGGTGGTAGGCCGTGAGTTTCAATTTTAATCAAATTGCGTCAGCTATATGAAAAAATACATATCAAGAAATCTTTCACTTTTCACCGCCTTTCTGATGGCTTCTTCTTCGCTTGCCGTCCTTTCGGGATGTGAGGAGAAAACGGAGCCAGAGTCCGCCGGGGATCTCTATGAGTTGATAGTCAACAAGCCTGTTGTCCGTATCGGTCAGAATGAGGAAGTGACAGTGGACATAATTCTCGGCAACGGCAATTATTCGGTGAAGAGCTACGATACGGACATAGCGGAAGCCGTAGTGTCCGGGGAGCAGATAACCATTAAAAGCGGTTCCTCAAATGGTGCCACTACCGTCGAAGTCACTGACGGGGAAGGCGCTTGTGCCGACATTTCAGTGAATGTCGGTCTCTTTGACCTGAAATTGAGCCAGACGGAACTTTCCATGGAGCCGGGAGACAGCAGGCAGCTTGAAGTCAGCATGGGCAATTTTTCCAGCAATGACGAACTTTCCATTGAAGTGGCTGACGGGACAGTGGTGAGCATTGAGAATACAGACCCTCTCAGGCCTTATTATACCGTCACGGCATTGAGACGTGGCCACACTTCCATCACATTCATGGACAGGAAAGGCAAGTCCGCCGTGGTGGATATCACTGTCAACCCGTACACCCTTGAAGTCTCTGCCGTCAATCCGAAGGTGGGTGTGGACAACAAGCTGACAGTCTATGTCGTGTCCGGCAACGGAGGCTATGAAATGGTCAGCGGCGACGGGAACATTCTTGCCGTAGAGCCCGTCTCCGGTAATGAAACTGCATTCCGTCTTGTCGGGTTGAGCGAGGGAACCGCTACGGTGACTGTTGCCGATGATGCAGGGCAGAAGATAGAATTCCCTGTTACCGTAGTGCTTGCGGACAAGTCCGCCGACCTCGGCAGCGGCAATTATTTTTCCGTGCCTTTTGAAATGCATGACGGTACCGTTGATGAAACCATGAACGGACTGAACTCCATTACATTTGAAGCCCGTGTCAATATTGCCTCCCTGAATGGAGATGACAACGGTAATGCAAGGATCAATACCGTTATGGGAGTGGAGAAGATTTTCCTTCTCCGTGTGGATGTGCATAGAAATGCTTCCGACACGCAAAAGCGTTATCTCCAGCTTTCTGCCGATGACAAGGGCGGTATCCGTTATGAGGGCTCCACAGAGATTCAGACAGGGCAGTGGTACAATGTCGCGGTGGTTCTGGACGGCAGCAAGAGCGGATCTGAAAGGATATCCCTCTATGTGAACGGCGTGAAAGAGACTCTTCAGCTTCAGGACGGTACCCCTGATGACCTGAACAATGTGGACCTGACTTCAAATTTCTATATCGGACGCTCTGACGGCCGGCGGCATCTGAACGGCTCCGTGACATACGCCCGTATATGGACCAGGGCCTTGACGGATCAGGAGATAGCTGACAACAGCGGCAAGATCCTGACTTCAGACATGGACGGCCTCGCCGCCAACTGGATCTTCACCAATGTCAACGACTCCGCATCATCCTTTGCCTCCATCACAGGCAACAGCTTTGAGGCGGAAGCCGGCACCGCTGTCACTGCGTGGACAGCTGACCCTGTCCTCTCCGAGTGACCTTCCATCAAGGAGTCATTCTTCCGTCGCGGTGTTTTAGCAAAGAACCTTGCAATCTCCATTTCCGGAGTATAGCAAGGTTCTTTTCTTATTATACATGTCCGTAAAAGCCCCCCCTGCTGTCGTTCCGGCCATAGGGCGAAGCCCGGAGTGGCAGGACCTGTATCATTTATCACACTTATTTTATGCCGCTCAAGTCTATTTTGTAGAAGGCTGGGGCGTCATTTTTCTTTTGGAGAAACATTATCATGTATATCGGGGCGTAGGTTACCTTCCCTTTCACATAAAGATTTTCATTGTTCAATACTATTGCCTCGTCCAGCTCGTATTCCCCGCAATCCATTATGTTTGAAAGGGCGTGGTGCGTTTCATAGTCTTTTCCGGATTTGACTTCAATAGGGAGGATTTTGCCGCCTGTTTCTATGACGAAATCTATTTCTCCGCGTTTCTTGTTGTTGTAATAGTAAGGTGTCAGGCTGTGGGCTGTCAGTTCCTGGGCAACGGCGTTTTCATAGATGGAGCCGAAGTTTATGTCCTTGTCACCTTTGATGATGCGCAGCTGGATTCCTTCGGCATATTGGGCGGCAAGCAGGCCGATGTCGCTCTGAAAAAGTTTGAACAGATTCCTTGAACGGGCGAGCAGCAATGGCATTTTGGGCTCTTCCACATTGTAGACCGGTATTGCGACTCCGGCGTTTTTAAGCCAGAGGAAACTGTTCCGGAACCTTTCGAATTTTGCATTTTCATTCAGCCGCTTCAGGATGAACCTTTTGTTTTTTGCATTGAGTTCCGGCGGAATGAGGTCGAATATGTCTTCTATGTACAGTTTGTTGTCCGGATCATACTGCGCGATGTCACGTTTATAGAGCCGTATGATATCCTGCTGGATGGCCATTACCTCCTGCAGGTTATTGCTTTCCAAATATTTGCTGACGGCGGCAGGCATACCTCCGGTTACAAGGTATAGCCGGAAGAGCTCCATCATTTTGGAGTGCAGAAATCCGTCAACCGGAATCCTGTTTTCCCACGAATTGCGCAATGCCCCGATGACATTCCCGCTGATGCCGACAGCTGAAATGAACTCCTCGAAATCAAGCGGGTACATGTCCACAACTCCCATATATCCGACAGGTTCCGAACGCAGGTCTTTCAGGCTTACTCCCAATATGGAGCCGCTGAGGATATAACGGTAGGAGCCTTCGTCAACAAGAAACTTGACTGCAGTCACAATTTCCGGGCATTTCTGCACTTCGTCAAAGAATATCAGCGTTTCTCCTTTGATGAGCGGGACAGACGTAATGGCAGACAGGCGCAAAAGAATGTCTGCACTTCCCTTGGCGTCCCTGAAGGCTTCAGCCGCCTCCGGATTATCCACAAAATTGATTTCAATGAAGCTCTTGAATGTTTTCCCGAATTCACGTATGGAAAAGGTCTTGCCTGTCTGTCGTGCTCCGGTGACAAGCAGTGCATTCCGTGTTGTCTTGTAATAATTGCGGATATAGTTATCAATCTTGCGTTTAAGCATAATCCTGCCGTTTTTCCAGTGCGAAAATATGTCATTTTTGCCACTTTTCCAAGGAAATTATAGGCAGTTTTTTCCGTTTTTCCAAGTCACATTGCCGGGAATCTGCCCTGTTTACATTTCAAAGAATTCGCGGTAGTAAGGCAGGTTTTCCCTGACGATGATGTCGATAGGCATGATGTGGTGGACGGTTTCTTCCTCCTGGTTGTAGAGGAGGCGGCGGATGACGGACTTGAGGGCGTGGAAACCCTGGAGTTCCGGACGCTGGCACAGGATGGCGGAGATGCTCCCGTCCCTGATGCCCCTGGTGTTGTTCAGGGTGAGGTCGAATGAGACGAGGCTGATGTCCCGGATGTTGTTCTTGCTGAGGATTTCGGAAAGGATGTATCCGCGGGAATTCATTATGGCCATACCGTGTATGCCCGGGTTTTCCCGGATGAAATCCAGTATCTTCTTCTCGCTTTCCTGAGGATCAAGGACAGAGAATGAAGTTTCCTTTATCTTTTCTTCAAGACCGGCGGACCTGAAATAGTCCTTGAAGCCCTTCTTCCGTTCGAGGGAGTTGCTGGATCTCTCGTTTCCGATGCGTTGTGAACTCATTATGGCATATTCGGAGTCAGCAGGGGTGAATGTCCGCAGGAGTCGGCCGAGGAGATAGCCGCAGGCATACTGGTCCGTCGAATAGGAGGCTATCGGGGAGGTACCTTCTATGACTGCGTCCACGAAGACATACGGGATCCTGTTGCTGTCTAGTTCGGCGCAGAGCTTCTTCGTTTCCGACCGGAATGTCGGACCGATGATGACGGCGTCCGGCTGCTGGCTTATTATCCCGTCGAATGAAGACCGGCAAGAATAGATGTCGAACTGGTTGTAGAATGAGAAAAGGCAGTTGAGCCGGACATCGGAATACTCGTTTATTGCATGGGTGATGCCGTCCTGTATCGCGCCCCAGTATTCGCCTTTTATGGCGGTAGGGATGGCTATGGCAATCTTGTATTCTTTCCTCAGGGATATTGCGGAAGTGTGGATGTTGTAGCGGTAGCCGACTTCCGAAAGGACTTCTTCGACGGCCTTCAGACTTTTTGCCGATACGTTCCCCCTGTTGTGCAGAACCCTGTCCACCGTGCCTACCGACACTCCGGCCATCTGGGCTATGTCCTTGATCTTTACCTGTCTTGCCATATTCTCAAATTGTGTGTTCAGTTAATAAGATGTTATCCGTTGACAAATATTGTGCTTTTTATCGGATTTTCCAAAAATAGATGTCAATGTGCATTGCTGCACAATACTGTATTTTAATTTATTTTTGAATATTTCTATTGACTGCTTGAAAAAAAGTGTTAATTTTGTGTTCGTACACGGAAAATGCTCATTTTTTATGATATGAAAGAGAACCTTTTTGATTTGTCAGGCAAGGTCATGGTGATGACGGGTGCCTGCGGAATATTGGGGACAAGCATTGTGAAGTATTTTGCCGCGCAGGGAGTCAAGGTTGTCCTTCTCGACCTGGAGCGTGCGGCGGAAACGGGGGAGAAAATTGTTTCGGAGATCAAGGCGGAAGGGGGCGAGGCCTGTTTCCTGCCCACGGATGTCCTTGACAAGTCGGTCCTTGAAACGAACCATGAGGAGGTCGTCAGAAGGTACGGACGCATCGACATTCTCATGAATGCGGCTGGAGGAAATATGGCTGCGGCGACGGTGCCTCCGGACAAGACAATCTTTGACCTGGATGTGGATGCCGTGAAGAAGGTGACGGAACTGAACCTTTTCGGAACCATAATCCCGACTATGGTTTTCGCCAGGACAATGGCGGAGCAGAAGACAGGCTCCATCATAAACTTCGCGAGCGAATCTGCGCTCCGTCCTCTGACACGCGTTGCAGGGTACGGGGTGGCAAAGGCGGCAGTGGCCAACTGGACGAAGTATCTTTGCGCCGAACTTGCAATGAAGTTCGGGGAGGGGATAAGGGTAAATGCTATTGCTCCCGGCTTCCTCCTCACCAACCAGAACAGGACGCTGCTCACCAATCCGGACGGGAGCCTGACGCAGAGATCGCATACCATTCTGGCCCACACTCCGATCGGCAGGTTCCTTGAGCCTGAAGAGCTGCTCGGTACGCTTCACTGGCTTGCTTCCGATGCCTCCAGGGCTGTCACCGGCACTGTCGCAGTGGTTGACGGCGGCTTCGATGCTTTTTCAATATAAAAAAATATCTGATTATGTATCTGATGAAAGAAAGCTGGCGGTGGTACGGCCCGAATGACCCTGTCAGTCTGAGCTATATAAGGCAGGCGGGCGTGACGGACATCGTGCATGCCCTGCATCATATCCCCAACGGGGAAGTCTGGTCTGTTGAGGAGATCCGTGCACGGCAGAAGATGATAGCCGATGCCGGACTTGTGTGGAGCGTCGTGGAAAGCGTCCCTGTCCATGAGCACATCAAGACCCGGACGGGGGATTTCATGAAATATATCAACAATTACAAGCAGTCGCTGCGCAATCTTGCAGAATGCGGGATAAGATGCGTCACCTACAATTTCATGCCTGTGCTGGACTGGACGAGGACAGACCTGTCATACGAAATGCCTGACGGCTCCCGTGCCCTGCGTTTTGAAAAGGATGCATTTATGGCATTTGACCTCCATATACTTAAAAGAAAAGGGGCGGAATCAGAATACACCGATGAAGAAAAGTCCCGTGCAAAGGCGCGTTTTGAGAAGATGGATGAGGCGGAAATAGAGCTGATAACGAGGAATATGATAGCCGGGCTGCCGGGAAGTGAGGAGAGTTTCACCCTTGACCAGTTCCGGGAGGCCCTTGCCAGATATGACGGCATAGATGCAGAGAAGCTGCGTGCCAATCTGATTTTCTTCCTGAAGGAGATCTGCCCTGTGGCTGACGAATGTGGCGTGGAGATGGTCATCCATCCCGACGACCCTCCTTATCCGATTCTCGGGCTGCCGAGGATTCTTTCCACTGCCGAGGATTTCAGGAAGCTCGTCGAGGCTGTGCCGAATGTATCGAACGGTCTGTGCCTGTGTACCGGCTCGTTCGGGGTGCGTCCGGACAACGACCTTGTGTCAATGATGTATGAGTTCGGCGACCGTGTCGGCTTCGTGCATCTGCGCAGCACCAAAAGGGATGACCGGGGCAATTTCTATGAGGCCAACCATCTTGAGGGCGATGTGGACATGTACGGAATGATGAAAGCGCTGCTGGAAGTCCAGCAGCGCCGCAAGGTTTCGATTCCTGTCCGTCCTGACCACGGGCACCAGATGTGTGACGATCTTGGCCGCAAGTCCAATCCGGGCTATTCATGCTATGGCCGTATGCGCGGCATTGCCGAGCTCCGCGGTCTGCAGCTGGGCATCGCCTCCGGCATGGCCGGAGAAAAATGAATGCTAAGCAAGAAACTTCTTGACAATCGTTGATATGAGCTTGCCGTCAGCCTGACCGGCAAGCTTTTTCGTTGCCGTGCCCATCACCTTGCCCATGTCGGAAGGCTTGCTTGCCCCGACTTCGGCGATGATTTTTTTCAGTTCCTCTTCCACTTCGGCCTCGCTGAGCTGTTTCGGAAGGTACACTTCCATTGCGGCGGCCTCTGCAAGTTCGTTCTCAGCCAGTTCCGGTCTGTTCTGCTGCGAATAGATTTCTGCGCTTTCCTTGCGCTGCTTGACCAGTTTCTGGATGATTTTCACCACATCGGCATCTGTCACTTCCCCGTTTCCTCCTTCGGAAGTCTTGGCAAGGAGGATTGCTGCCTTGATGCCTCTGAGTGCCGCAAGACGGGCTGTCTCATGCGCCTTCATGGCTGCCACCATGTCGGCCTGTATCTGTTTTTCCAGTTCCATGATATTGTTGTTTTTAATGATTATCTGAAGTCTTCAAAGTCCGGCATCGCTATTCCTGCGACAAAGTCCTTGAATTGTCTGTTCTCTTTCGGACATATGAGAAGCACATCGTCGGTGTCTATCACCATGAAATTCTCCAGCCCTTTTATGGCCATGAGCTTGTCCTTTTTCTTGGAGTAGACAAGAAGATTCCTGTTCCCGTCGGAAAGCCTTTCCCCTGAAATGAAAGCGTTGCCGTGGTTGTCCTTATCTTCATAATGGTCGTACAGGGCTTCCCAGTTGCCTATGTCGGCCCATCCGAATCTGGCAGGATAGATCCATGCCCTGTCAGTCTTCTCCATCACCCCGTAGTCAATGGATATCTTTATGCAGTCCGCATAGACCCTTTCTATGAATTCCTTTTCCACAGGTGTGCCGAGTACATTTTCCCATCCTGTGAACAGCCTCGTTATTTCCGGCAGGTATTTTTCAAGTTCATTCTTTATGGTTTCGGCGTTCCATGCGAAGATACCTGCATTCCAGAAAAATTCCCCGCTGTCTATGAATACCTTCGCCAGGGCCGGGTCCGGTTTTTCTGTGAATGTCTTCACGGGCATCGGCTCTTCCTTGTCGAATGCCGCCTTGCCTCCCGTGGCCTGGATGTAGCCGTAGTTGGAATCCGGCTTCAGCGGCCTTATGCCCAATGTCATGAGTACATCCGTCTTCGAGGCGTATTCCAGCGCATCCAGCATGGTCTTTCTGAATTTGTCCTCGTCCATGATGAGGTGGTCGGCAGGGGACACTGTCATGGTGGCTTTCGGATTGCGCTTCAGCAGGGTGTATGTCGCGTATGCTATGCACGGTGCGGTGTCCCTGCCGTAAGGCTCTGCAAGAAGATTCTGCGGCAGAAGCTCCGGGAGCTGCTCCTTCACGAGGTCGACATATCTTGCCGTGGTCACCACCAGGATGTTTTCTTCCGGAATGATCTTGGCGAACCTTTCAAAGGTGTATCTCAGGAATGTCTTGCCGGTACCGGCTATATCGAGAAACTGTTTCGGGCAGGAAGTCCGGCTCACAGGCCAGAACCTCGTTCCGGCACCTCCTGCCATTATCACACAATAATAATTGCTGCTGTCCATATATATTATCGGTTTTCAGTGTATTCATCAATGTGTCAGTTGCCTGCCGTGCGGCATTCTTCTCCGGTTCAGACGAACATGGGGATGTATGCCTGCGGGCAATACCTTATTTCCGTCCCCTTTCCGTCGAAGATCACTGCGGCGACATCGAAGAAGCATTCAACCTCTCCGAACCCCTTTTGTCTGAGGTAGCCGGACGCTGCGGCGGCAATCCTCTTCTGCTTTGCCGCATTGACGCTTTCGGCCGGGTCTGCCTGCACAGGAGTGCGGCGGCTCTTGACCTCGACAAAATGTATACCATTCCCGTCCATGGATATGATGTCAATTTCAAGGTGTCCGTATCGCCAGTTCCTTTCCAGGATCGTGTGCCCGGCATCCATAAGATACCGGCACACGAGATCTTCCCCGTGCCTTCCTACCTTGCCTTCGCGTCCCTTATCCTTTCTATCGTCCATTTCTCCCCGTCCCTTTTCAGTTCTGCCGTCTTTTCCTTTGTCTCCTCTCCTGCCGAAATGGTATAGTCCACAAAATATTTTCCGTCTTTCCCCTTTGATGTGCCTGTTACGGTGATCCCCTGCTCACGGAGTATCCTGACCGCCGCCTCAAGCACGGAAGAGTCCTTGTCCATGTTCATCTCCCATTCTTCCCTGAATGAGGAAATATACCTGTCCATTCCGCTTCCGCACATCGCTTCGGCCTCATCCCATTTCCCTGACAGGAGCAGGGAATGGAAATTTTCCACTGCATCTGCCGGAGCCGTTTCCCCGTTCTCCCTCTTTCCCGATGTGCCGGAAAATGCCCATATCAGCACCCCGAAGATTCCCAGCACGAGTATCGGAGCTGCCATCAGGGCTATTCTTCTTAAATTTTCCATAATTTTAATCAATCAAATGTCACCACCGTCACTCCCGACCCTCCGAACTGTATGTGCTCGTCCGTGGCCGAGGCCACTCCCGGAGTCGCCCGCAGGAATTTCTGTATCTCCTCCCGCAGGGCCCCGGTGCCTTTCCCGTGGATGATCCTGACGCTGGATATGTTCAGCATTATGGCGTCGTCCACATATCTCATCACCTTCTCTATGGCATCATTCACCCTTTCTCCCCGTACATCAAGTTCCGGGCTGAAATTCAGCTTCCTTTCGGATATCGAGCTGTCTATCTTCACTGCGGACACCGGCCTGGCGGCTTCCTTCACAGCGCTCTTGAACTCGTTGGCGGAGATTCTCTCCACCTTGTCCGGGCTCATCTTGCTGCTGATGTTCCCTATGTTCACGGTGATGGCCTTCGGGGACACTCTGGACACTTCCCCCACCATCCCGTTGCTCTTTATCCTCACCTTTTCCCCGATGGTCAGCGGGGCGTTGCGCATTGCCTCAAGGCGTTTCTGCTCCTCCATCTCCTCCTGCATCTTCTGCCGCGCCCTTTCATCGGCCCGCTGCGCCTTCCTCAGCCTCTCCCTTTCCCGTCTGGCATCAATCTGCCGTATCTTCTTTTCTATATAGTCATCCTTTTCCTTCTGCTCCTTCTCCTTCCTGCTAGTGAGGGCTGAAACGAAGTTCTGGAGCTCTTTCCTCGCCTCAAGCGTGGTTTCTTTCTCGGCCTGGGATTCCTTTATGGTCCTGATGGTGTTTTCGACCTGCCTGTTGGCACCCTTTATGATTTCCTGGGCTTCACGCCTGGCCTGCTCGAGAATTTCCTTCTTGGTCTTCTGGATTTCCAACAGCTCCTTTTGATAGCGGTCGGTGATGTTTTCAAGGGTCTTGTCCGTGTTCTTGATGCGGGCAAGCTTCTCGTCAAGGATCTTCCTGTTCCGCGCTATCTTCCTAAGGTTTCGTTCTATGCCCACGAACTCCTCTCCGGCACGGGCTTCGGCGTCCTTTATTATGGATTCCGGCAGCCCCATCTTCCTTGCGAGCTCGAATGCGAAGGAGTTGCCCGGCAGCCCCATCTCCAGTTTGAACATCGGGGCTATGTTCTTCACATCGAACATCATCGCTCCGTTGATAACTCCCGTGTCCCCGTTCGAGGCATATAGTTTCAGGTTGGTGTAGTGGGTGGTGATCACCCCGTACACGCCTCTCCTGTCCAGTTCGTTGAGGATGGCTTCCGCAATGGCTCCTCCGGCTGCCGGTTCCGTGCCGGAGCCGAACTCGTCTATCAGCACGAGGGTCTTCCCGTCAGCCTTCAGCACCATTTCCTTCATGTTGGCAAGGAAGGAGCTGTATGTGCTCAGGTCGTTGTCTATGGACTGGTCGTCGCCGATGTCCACCATTATACGGTCGAACACCGTCATTTCCGAAGTCTCGGAAGTAGGTATCAGCATCCCCCACTGGAACATGTACTGGAGCAGGCCGACCGTTTTGAGGCAGACGGACTTGCCTCCTGCATTCGGTCCCGATATGAGCAGGATGTGCTTTTCCGGCGTGAGCTTGACCGTGAGCGGCACAATCTGCTTCCCCTCCCGTTTCAGGGCCTTTTCGAGAAGCGGGTGTCTTGCCTTGCGCAGGTCGAGTTCATTCTCAGACGATATCACCGGCATTCCGGCTATGATGTCCAGCGCCACCTGGGCCTTGGCCATCAGGAAGTCTATTTCCCCGAGATAGCGCGCAGCACCGATGAGGTCAGGCACATACGGCCTCACAAAGTCGCTGAATTCCAGCAATATCTTCAGTATTTCCCTGCCTTCCGCGAATTTGAGTTCCTTTATCTGGTTGTCGAGCTCCACGATCTCGGCAGGCTCGATGAATGCCGTCTTTCCGGAAGCGGATTCGTCATAGACAAATCCGGATATCTTCTTCTTGCTGGCTGCCGGCACCGGAATGAGCATCTTGCCGTCCCTTACGGAAATGCCCGCGTCGCTGTCCACTATGCCTTCCTCCTGTGCCTTCCTGAGTATCGAATTGATTTTCCTTGATATTGCCCCTTCCTTTTCCTTCAGGGCCTTCCTGATGCTGTAGAGTTCGTCGGAGGCCGTGTCCCTCACGTCCCCGAACTTGTCGAGGATGGAATCCGTCCTGCGCTGCACTTCAGGGAATTCCATTATTCCGGAGGACATCTTCTTCAGGTTGGGGTAGACCTCGTCCTTGATGCCTTCGAAGAATGAAGTCACTTTCCTGAGCGTCTCCAGCATTGTCCTGAGTTTCCTGAGGGAGAGGAGGTCTATTGCCGATGACGGCCTTTCGAGAGGCCTGAGAAAGTCGAGGCAGTCTATGTACCCGTTCGAAGGAAAGCTTTCCTCGAACATCATTATCAGCCTCATTTCATCGGTCAGAAGCAGCCGTTTCCTGATTTCATTTTCCTTTGTGGAGAAAAGTTCCGTCTGTGCCCGTTCCGCCGCATATCCTGTCGCACAACGGTCCGAGATCATCTTCCTTATCCTGTCAAATCCTATCTTCTGTTCAAGCCTGGTGTCTATCGCTTCCATTCCTTCTTCCCGGCTTGTGTCTTCCTGTATCATATCCGTTTCCTGCATGTCGGTCTTCTCCTATTCTTTTTCTGTATGCATTCTCATCCGGCGGTGGTCTGCTGCTGGTCAGACAATGAGCTTCCCAGCAGGAGCTTGAGCTCATTTATGTTCTTTATCGGGGTGACATTGCCTCCCTTTACGAATGATATGCGGCCCGTCTCCTCCGATACCACGATTACATCCACATCGGTTTCTTCTGAGATTCCGATTGCGGCCTTGTGTCTCATGCCGAAGCTCGGCGGGATGTTCACCCTTTCAGTTATGGGCAGGGTGCATCTGGCCGCCACTATCCGGTCCCGGTTGATTATCACCGCCCCGTCGTGAAGCGGCGAGTTCTTGAAGAACAGGTTCATTATCAGCCTCCTGCTTATGTCCGCATCAATCTTGTCCCCGGTGTTGATGATATCATCGATGTTGTTGGAATGCGGGATCACTATCAGCGCGCCTGTCTTGGTCTCGGACATGCTCCTGCATGCTTCGGTGATTTCATTGACAGCGGTGCTGCCCATCTTGATCTCACCCTGGCCGAACAGCTTGTTGAGAAAGCCTTTCCCGTTGGTGGCTATCCTGTAGCGGTTCCCGAAAGTGATGAGGAATCTTCTTATCTCCGGCTGGAATATGATGATCAGTGCAATGACTCCGACATCCAGCACCGTCCCCAGGATCGATGACATCAGCCGCATGTCGAGGGCGTTCACCACTGTCCTGATCACATACAGCGATATGATCGCCACGAAGATGCTCATCGCCGACGATCCGCGTATCCATTTGAATACCTGATATATGAGAAGTGCCACAAGGATGATGTCAAGCACATCCGCCAGTGACATGTTCAGAAATCCGAATAATGCCAGGACCATTCCTCAGTCAAAGTTTTGTCGGCGGAGGGACAGCCTGCGGCCTCCTTCTGCCTTTGCCGACACAAAGATACTATAAACCGACGATTTTATGAAATATTATGAAATTTCATTCAAAATATTGAAAATTAAAATTTTAATTGTATATTTGCAGCCCGCAAAAATGTATTGTGGGGTACAAATTATTGATAAACAATTAATTAACAAACCAATGCCTGGATTAATTGGAAAGAAAATCGGAATGACTTCCGTTTTCGGTGCCGATGGAAAGAACATTCCATGCACCGTCATTGAGGCTGGTCCATGCGTAGTCACGCAAATCCGTACAGTAGAGAATGATGGTTATGCCGCTGTACAGCTTGCCTATGACGAAATGAGTGAAAAGCATGCCAGCGCTCCGCTCATGGGGCATTTCAAAAAGGCAGGAACCACGCCTAAGCGCAAGCTTGTCGAGTTCAAGGCAGACTTCGCTCAGGAGCTTAAGTTAGGCGATGTCCTTACTGTAGCAGATGTTTTCGCGAACACTGCTTATGTGGATGTCGTCGGTACTTCCAAGGGTAAAGGATTCCAGGGAGTCGTGAAGCGTCACGGCTTTGCGGGAGTGGGCGGCCAGACACACGGCCAGCACAACAG
>JADIMO010000028.1 GCA_017694755.1 Candidatus Cryptobacteroides merdavium | reverse complement strand
AGAGTTTTGCTTGTCTTCTTTTCGCAACACTAAGGTAAGTGAAAATTCTGACATGGCAAAATCCTGGGCAACTTTTTGTTGCTCAGGCACTTATAAATAATGTTAAACTATAGTGTTGCGGAATTAAGGATTAGTAATACACTGCAAAAGTATGCAAAAAACAGATACGGAACAAATTTATTTGTCATAATTGTACCGGTTCAATGCATTGCAATTGATAGACAGAAGAGCAAGGAGAAATGTTGCAGAAAAACGGAAAATCAGGCATCAATTCTGATGCATGGTCTCGTACAGATAGGAGGCCCCGCCGCAGACCGCCATCGTAATTGCCTGAGACTCATGCGAAAGTGTAGCAAAGATGATCCCCTGTTCAAAAGGAATCCCGTAGATGACGGACAACGCAAGGGAAACTATATAATGGAACGAGCCGAAGCCGCCCGGAACAGGGACAAGCCAGCCGACGCTGCCTGCCACCATCAGAAAAAGGGCGTCGACAAGCCCGAGAGAATCAAGGTCGGGCAATGCCCACATTGTGGCTGCGCTCATGAGCCAGTACATGCCCCATATCAGAATGGTATAGAGCAGAAAACGCCATTTGTGCTCCATTTTCAGGAAACTTGCGAAGCCCTGGACAAGGCCGGTGAACACCCCGCAGATCTTGCCGAAGAAAGGATTCTTCTCGCGGGCCCTGACTATGCGCCAGACTGCCAGGGCAGTCAGTATGAGCAGGCCGAGGACAATCCACCAGATGCTGAAATTCACCGTCGTGGCTATCGGTTTCCACATCTTCTCAAGGAAAAACTCCCCGAATTCACTCCATCTGAACACAAGCAGGGCCACAAGGAAAAGGAACATGACTATCATGTCCCATGAGCGCTCCAAGACCACGGTACCGAGCACCTTGTCGTATGAGGCCTTCTTCCTGACGACAATCCCACGGCCTCCGTCCTCACAGTGGCCGTCCCCGGAATGGATAATCTCCTCCGGCACGGAATTCCTTGTTATGAAGCCGCATCTGACAAATTCTCCGATGCGGGGGAAGACGAAATTGGCTATATAGCCGATGTTGACAGCATTGAAGGCGGTCCTTCTCCTGATGCTGCCGTCTATCGGCAGAAGAATCTCCCGCCAGCGGAGCCCTCTGAGCCAGAAGGCAAATATGCCCGCCATCATCGAAAGCACGATGAATCCCCAGCGGCAAGACTTCAGACCGCCGATGAAATCATCCCATTTTACACCACGGAATGAAAAATAGAGAAGAACCGCAGCCACGGCCGCAGACAAGATGTATTTGACAGCTTTGGATATCTTTTTTTCCATCTGCAAAAATTCCGGCAGCCCCCGGCTGCAACAAAGCGGCAAAGTTATCCAAAATTCAACAAATACGATTAAATTTCGATTACAAAAAGATTGCAATTTCGATTTTATTATTTGTTTTGCTAACTTTGCCCGGCTTCCGGCCTGTCCGGCAAATGAAAATTACAGAGGTAACATAAAAAACCGAACAGAAACATCATGAAATCCATATTAGGGATGGGGAACGCCCTCACGGACATCCTCGCAGTACTTCCCGATGACAGCTTTCTCAGACAGTTTCATCTTCCGAAAGGAAGCATGCAGCATGTGGACATGGAGACCGGAGACAAGATCTGGCAGACCCTCAGACCCATGGGGGTACAATATGTCGCCGGAGGCTCTGCAGCCAACACAATCACAGGCACAGCCATATTCGGAATGAAATCCGGATTCATAGGAAAGGTGGGAGACGACGAACTGGGACATCTTTTCAAAAGTGACCAGGAACAGTACGGGATCAAGTCCACCCTGCTCAAGGGAGTGAACTCTTCAGGCAGGGCAATGGTGTTCATCACCGCCCCGAACGCGGAAAGGACATTCGCCGTCTATCTCGGAGCCGCACTTGAACTGGGCCCGGACGACCTCAAGCCGGAATATTTCAACGGATACGACTACTTCCACATCGAAGGCTACCTTGTCCAGAACCAGAACCTGATACGCAAGGCAATGGAAATGGCAAAGGCAGCCGGATGCATCATCTCCCTGGACATGGCTTCATACAATGTGGTGGAATCCAACGAGGCATTTCTCCATGACATCGTGGAAAGATATGTGGACATAGTGTTTGCCAACGAGACCGAGGCAAAGTCATTCACAAGGCTCGAACCGCGTGAAGCCCTGGACGAGATCGCCCGTCACTGCAGCATAGCCGTGGTGAAGGTCGGGAAAGACGGTTCCATGGTGAAACAGGGGGACGAATATCACTACATCGAGGCATGGCCGGCAGCCACAATAGATGCCACAGGCGCCGGTGACACTTACGCCGCAGGCTTCCTTTACGCCCATTCGCTCGGAATGCCTCTGAAAGAATGCGGGGAAATAGGCTCCATCATCGCGGCAAAGGTAGTTGAAGTGATAGGGACGAAAATCGACATCCCGAGATGGAAGGCCGCCAAGCAGGAAATACGCGACCTCGTGGCTGCTACAACGGCAAAAAGCGGACAGGAATAATGGTTATCGGCAACATATTGCGGGAAAGGAGGCTCAGAAAATATGCGAGCCGGGTACAGACAGGCTTTGTGCCGCTGTCTGACATCCGCACCGCGACATTCATAATTGACGCCGAGGACCCTTCCCGGGAAAAATGCCTTGATGAAATAAATTCATTCTGCACGGGCAACAAGATAAAGGCAAGGATATTCCATTCCGACTTCCGCAAGTTCAACAGGAATGTGCAGCCGGTCACAGACGCCGCCACTACATTCACCCGCAAGGACATCGGAATTTTCGGCCTGCCGAAAATGAAAAGGATGCGTCCGGTCATCGCTGAAGGCACCGACCTTTTCGTATCCCTCTCTCCCGACTGCCGTTTCACAATGGAATTCCTCACCAAAGCCATGAAGGCAAGGTTCAAGATAGGAAGATGCGAGTTTTCAGGAGAGCCTTTCGACATAGTGATAAGGACAGACGACATCGGACAGGGAAATACTGCATCACGTGACAGGAAACCTGTCCGGGATCATGATGCCGGACAGGCGGAAGTGTTCAGGAAAATATCCGGACTGCTGCAGAAGATCAGATGAGGGCAGGTGACATGGAGGGTATGACGAAACAGCCATGAGGCGGCAAACCAAGCTACAGAAGACAAATCGGGCAAAAAGCCGGCAAGCTGCGGAATAAAGGGCAATGAATAAAACAGATATCAAACAATATTAACAGTTTACAAAAATGAAAGGATTTCTCAAATACCTGATGGTGACAATCAAGGGCATCTGCATGGGAGCCGCTGATGTCATCCCTGGAGTATCGGGTGGAACAATCGCCTTCATGACAGGCATCTATGAAGATCTTGTAGGATCGATAAACAACATCAACACCACTGCGCTGAAACTGCTTTTTACAGGCAAGTTCAAGCAGTTCTGGAAGCATATCAACGGCAACTTCCTGCTGTCACTGATAACCGGTATCCTCATCAGCATCCTTTCCCTTGCCAAACTGATGCAATACCTGCTGAACCACCAGCCGATCCAGACATGGGCCTTTTT
>JADIMO010000027.1 GCA_017694755.1 Candidatus Cryptobacteroides merdavium | reverse complement strand
ACATCCGCCGCATCCCCCTTCGTCCTGGACGGCAGCTCCATGAATATGTTCTTCCCGGCAAGCAGGGTATCTGCAGCAGGGGCAGGCACATATATTATGGAATCCTTCAGTGCATATCCCTCCGGCACTATGTATGCACCCGTCGAATCCCTCTCCGGGAATACCGGCCCGGCTTCTTCAGTCCCGTATACGGACTGGGAGAATGCCGGCAGGGAAAAGGCCGCCATGAGAGGCAGCATTGCAATGCACGCTATTATCCTGTTCTTCTCCATAACTCACATTTACATGAAAAAATCAGATATCCCCATGTCCTTCAAGGCGGAACTGTCCTTCAGGAAAGACGAAAGCGGCACCTTTTCCAATGTCACGCGCTTTGACACACCTTTCCTGACCCTGACCTTCAATGAAACATCGGCCGTCACACTGCCCATGTCCAGACTCCGGACCATCGGTACAAGCTCCAGCAGGGAAATGGAATTGTCAAGGGAAAATGTCACCTTCACAGGGCATTCGGACATTGTCCTGCCCTCTATGCTTACCGGCTCGGCGGAGAATGTCCCCAAACTTCTGTCTTCAAGCAATATGCGTCCGGTGATATCTGAGAGGGTCATCGGAGCGGCAGGGTTGTCCACACCGACTGAAAGTGCGGCTTCGGCTCCTCTCAGGCCTTTGAGGGAGACGGATTCCACCCTGCAAGAAACTATTCTTATATCCTTGAAATTGGCACATCCCTGAACCAGGAACACGGCCAGGACGGCAATCAGCAATATCGATCTTCCTTTCAGAATTTTTCCCATATCAATCTATACATCCTTGCAAAGATACGAAACAGTTTTAATTTTTCTAATTAAAAAGCTTATATTTGTCCCCGGCAGGCCGGTCTGCGCCTGCTGAGCCAAAACTACATGAAACAAATGACAGGATATACGGAAAATACGGAAAAGAGCCGTGGAAAGACGGGCGGAAAGGTATATATCGAAACATACGGATGCCAGATGAATGTGAACGACAGCGAAGTGATGCTGTCGATTCTGCAGGATGAGGGATATGTCCGGACGGAAGAAATCGGAGAGGCAGACGTGATACTCGCGAACACCTGCTCCATAAGGGACAATGCGGAGCAGCGCATCTGGGGACGAATCGAACAGTTCCGGCTGCAGAAGAAGAACCGGGACAATGTCATCATCGGCATCACCGGCTGCATGGCGGAAAGACTGAAGGACAGGCTGCTCGACAATCATGTCGTGGACATAGTAGCGGGACCGGACTCATACAGGGACCTGCCGAGGATGCTGAAAGCCGTGACGCCCGAAAGCCCGCAGATCAATGTGCTTCTTTCCCACGAGGAAACATACGCTGACATCACCCCTGTCAGGATGGACAAGAACGGAGTGTCGGCATTCATATCCATAATGCGGGGCTGCAACAATGTATGCTCATACTGTGTGGTGCCGTACACAAGGGGCGCTGAAAGGAGCCGCGACCCGAAGACCATAATACGCGAAGCGGAAGACCTGTTCAGCAGAGGCTACAAGGAAGTGTGCCTTCTCGGGCAGAATGTGGATTCCTATTTCTGGAAAGACCCTGACACGGCGGACAATGACATGAATTTCGCCCAGCTGCTTGAGGCCGTGGCGAAAATCAGTCCCGAGTTCAGGGTGCGCTTCTCGACTTCGCATCCGAAAGACATCAGCGACGAGGTCATATATACTATGGCGATGTACGACAACATCTGCAGCCACATACATCTTCCGGTGCAGTCCGGAAGCAATGCCATGCTCGAAAAAATGAGGAGGAAATACACGAGGGAATGGTATCTCGAAAGGGTGAGGAAGATAAGGAGCGTCATCCCGGACTGCGGCATCACCACCGATGTGATCGCTGGATTCTGCGGGGAAACCGAGGAGGACCACAGGGACACCCTCTCCCTCATGGAAGAGGTGGGATTCGACTCAGCATTCATGTTCCAGTACTCAGAAAGGCCGGGCACCCTCGCCGCAAGGAAATATCCTGACGATGTGCCGGAAGAGGTCAAGACCAGAAGGCTCAACGAAATCATCGCCCTGCAGAACAGGCTGAGCCTGGACAGCAACAGAAAGGAAATAGGCAAGGTGCACAGGGTGCTCATCGAAGGGACATCCAAGCGGAACAGCGGTGAGCTGTTCGGCCGGGCCGGAAACAACAAGGTCTGCGTATTCCCCGCCGAAGGGCACAAGACCGGAGAATATGTGGATGTAGAGGTACTCTCCTGCACTTCCGCCACCCTCATCTCCAGACTATGCGGCACGGGGAAGGTATCCGGAAAAGAATGACAGACCAACCTGACCCAAGCCTATGTTCGAGACTCTCAATCCTGTATGGTCCATCCTTTTTCTGCTGATAATCATCGGCATGCTGCTGGTGGTGATTACAGATGAAAGGGATTCCGGCAAGAAGATAGCATGGATACTGATAATCGTGCTCCTGCCCATCGTAGGCATCACGCTCTACATCATGCTTGGCTTCGACATCAGAAGGACCAGGCTGTTCAACACAAGAAGGAGGGATTTTCTGAAATTCTTCCACACCAGAGCAGACATGAGGACAAGAAGGCTCCTTTACGGAGACACCGCCTTCAACAAGGTGAAGGAAGAATACAGGGAACTCGCCACGCTCCTGTCAAAAAGCAACGGCACATCAGTCACGGACAATAACGGAATTGAGATCATAACATCGGGCAAACGCAAGTTCGAAGCCCTGACCGAGGACATCAGGAATGCCAGGCATCATATCCATGTGGAGTATTTCCTCTTCAAGAAGGACAAGGGCAGCAAGATGATAAGGAAGCTGCTCATGCAGAAGGCAAGGGAGGGCGTGAAGGTCCGTTTCATATACGAAAACATCGCCAACATCAACATCAGGCCGAGATATTTCAAGGAAATGAAGAAGGCGGGGGTGGATGTCGTTTCGTTCACTGACCCGAAATTCTCGATACTCAGGCTCAGCGCCCTTCTCAACTACCGCGACCACAGGAAGATAGTGGTGATAGACGGGAAGATCGGCTACACCGGAGGGATGAACATCAGCGACGACTATTTCATCCGCTGGAGGGACACTCACATGAGAATCACGGGCAATGCGGTTTCGAGCCTCCAGTACAGTTTCATGACGTCATTCATCAATTCCGGGGGCAGGATGGATGACGATTTTTCGGAATATTTTCCTGTGCACATGAAACAGCCCGGCAATGACATACTCATGCAGATAGCACCGGACGAGCCTGACGACAAATGGCCGATCCTGCAGATGGCGGCGGTATGGGCAGTGGAACATGCCAAGGAGTACATCTACATCCAGACCCCGTATTTCGTGCCGCCGGAGCCGCTGATGCTTGCGCTGAAGACAGCAGCGCTGAAAGGGACCGATGTGCGGCTGATGCTTCCGCAGAAACCGGACTCGGTGTATATGGGCCCTGCCAACAGGTCGTATTACAAGGAATGCCTCGAAGCCGGGATAAGGATATACGAATGGACGGGGACATTCATCCACTCCAAGACAATAGTTGCGGACGATTACCTTTCAGTGATAGGCTCCGCCAATATGGACTTCAGAAGCCTCGAAATCAACTATGAGGTCAATTCCTACATCTACAGCAAGGACATAGCCCTCGCCAACAAGGCCATCTTCTTCCGTGACATGAAGCAGTGCAGGGAAATAACCCTCCGCCAATGGAAGCAGCGCCCCCTGCACAGCAAGCTCGGCCAGTCAATCATGCAGCTTTTCGCGCCTATTTTATAATGGCAGCCCGACGAATTTATTTTGCTCAGCACCAGAAAATTCGTCGAACTGCCATTATGGATTTCTTCGAAATCCATCTGTCTTAATCCCCAGTCGCTTCGCGACAGCCCCTTACTAAGGGGCGTCACCCTCCTTTCTCCTCCCTCTCCGGGAGGACTGTCGCAGGATTACATCCTGCTCCTAAAGCGGTTGTTCGATGAAATCCAATTAAATTTCATCGAACTTATATTATAAAACCTCCAGCAACTGCTTTGCGACAGGGAGCGCCTCAAGGGAGTCGAGCCTGCGGCTGTAAGCAAGGCACACGGCTTCAAAATCCTCACTGAACTCTGCCTTCAGAGGCTCGGCAGGAGGAGATTCCATCTTGAGAGGATTGATCGGAGAACCGTTCTTCCATACTCGGAAATCAAGATGCGGTCCGGTGCTGCGGCCCGTGGAGCCGACATAACCGATGACTTCCCCCTGGCGTACCCGCTGGCCCACCTTCAGGCCGGAGGCATATCTCGAAAGGTGGAGATAGGCGGTGGAATAGACTGAATTGTGGCGGATGCGCACCACATTTCCGCCAGCCCCTTCGTTCCTGCGGCTGGTGACAACTCCGTCACCGATAGTCATGACCGGAGTGCCCGCAGGAGCGGCATAGTCCACACCGGTATGAGGCTGGACACGGCGTGTCACAGGATGCCTCCGGGCGTAAGAGAAGCCTGAACTTATGCGGGAATACTGCAGCGGAGCCTTCAGAAAGGCCTTTCTCATGCTCTCACCCTTTTCGTTCCAATATATGTTGCCGCCGTCCCCCTGGTCGAACATCACTGCCGGGAAATCCTCACCCTGATGGGTGAAAACTGCATATCTCACGGTATCTACCGCTATCACATCACCCTCGCAAGTCTTCTCGTCATAGAATACCCTGAAACGGTCCCCTTTCTGGAGTCCGAAGAAATCCACAGTCCATGCGTATATGTCCGAAAGGGAAAGGATGAGCAAAGGGGAAACACCGGCCGCGAGCATGTCATTCCAAAGGGATGAAGAAATGGTCACATCGGCATACCTGCGCTCTGTGACAACGGGACGGGCCACCTTCCAGGCAGAATATGGTGCCGTACACTTGAACACGACACCGTTGACCCGGTCCTGCCAATAGACAAGATACTCCAGGACATCTCCGCCGGAGGCATCGCCGTCAGGGCCACTGCCCGCTGCGCCGGACTTTGCACCGGATGCCGCAGAAGCCACTTCTTCAGCGGATCCCTGAGCCCCGTCGCCATCAGAAGAAGACTGAGAAGATATGGAATAATACGCCTGATAAATATTCCCGACACGCAGGGTGCGGACATCAAAGACGGTATCACAGGCCTCGGAAAGCAGATATGCGTCCGCTGCAGACATTCCTGATTTCATCAGCAGGGAGGAAAAAAACTCTCCTGAATGCACCTTGCCCTCCCTGACTTCCATCCGTCCCGGGTCAAAACCGTACAGCAGGCATGAATCCGCCTGTTCTTCAACAGAAGGCAGGGAGGCAGACTCTTCAGTTTCCCTGACATTGCCGCTGCAGCCGCCCAAGAACACAGCAACCGAAATGACGGCAGCAGCCCCGAATGCATAATATCTCTTGTCCATAATCTTCGTTTTTCTATAAAAGCCATGAATATCAACGCAAAAGGGTCCGTAGCCCATGGCAAAGGCAGGACACTGCAGACACAAAGTTAAGTTGAAAAAAGTCAGGCACAAACATCTCCGGACCTTTTTGTGGAAAATTTTGGAAAATAGTGGAAGAAAGTGGAAAATAATTCTTACTTTTGCGCCGAGTGACTTAGCTTTAATTATGTGATTTTTGGCCGGACCGGCACCAGCATTTATGACCATGGTAAAATTCATAGGAGAATACAGCGGAAAAATTGATGACAAAGGGAGGATGATCTTCCCCTCTGCCTTCAAGAATCTGCTGTCCGATGAAGGTGACATGCGGTTCGTGGTCAAAAAGGACATTTATGAAGACTGTCTTGAAATGTACACATTTTCAGAATGGGAAAGGCAGTCTGAGGAACTGAAGTCAAAGCTCAACTTCCTTAACAGGGACCATTCGGCCTTCTGGAGAAAATATATGCGTGACAGGACCGTTGTGGAGCCTGACAGCAAGCTTGGCCGCATATCCATCCCGAAAAGACTGCTGGAGTCTATCGGCGCAGAAAAAGAAGTGGTATTTTCCGGCAGCGACCACAAGATAGAAATCTGGGCCAAGGAAAAGTTCGGAACCAGCGGCATTTCAAACGAAGAATTCATCTCTCTCGCCGGAACACTGTCCAATTTATAATGCAGGAGGTGAGGCATGTCTGATTATCACACACCGGTTCTGCTCGAAGAAAGCGTTTCCGCCATTGTCGTTGACCCTTCCGGAATCTACGCCGATGCCACTTTCGGCGGAGGAGGGCATTCTGCGGCCATCCTCTCAAGGTTGTCCGGAGACGGAAGGCTCATCGCTTTCGACAGGGACGCGGATGCATTGGGAAACAAGCCTGATGACAGCCGTTTCACACTGATACATAACAATTTCAGATTCATACACAATTTTCTTCTTTATGAAGGATACGGCTCAGGGATAGACGGCATCCTGGCCGACTTGGGAGTATCCTCCCACCAGTTCGACACACCTGAAAGAGGATTTTCATTCAGATACGATGCAAATCTGGACATGAGGATGAACACGGAAGGAGCGACCACAGCCGCTGACATCATCAATTCCAGAAGTGAAAAGGAGCTGGAAAGGATATTCAGACTCTACGGTGAAGTGGAAAACAGCGGAAAGACCGCAAGGCTGATATGTACCGCACGGGAATCTTCGCCTATAATGACAACCGGAGACCTTGAAAAGGCAATAGACCAGGCCCTGCCGCAGTTCGCCAGGCACAAGGCCCTCGCAAAGGTATACCAGGCCCTGAGAATCGAGGTCAACCAGGAAATGAGGGCCCTTGAGAAATTCCTTTCGGGCGCTGCGGCATCGCTCAGACCTGGAGGGAGGCTCGCCGTCATCACCTACCATTCACTTGAGGACAGGATGGTGAAGAACTTCATCAGGACCGGGAATGTGGACGGGAAAGAAGAAAAGGATTTCTTCGGTCGGACAAAAGCTCCTATGAAAGCGATCAACAAGAAACCGGTGCTGCCTTCGGAAGAAGAAATCAGCCGGAATACAAGGGCAAGGAGTGCAAAGCTCCGGACAGCTGAAAAGCTGCCTGCAGGCAACAGGGAGGAAAGGCAATGAAAGATGAAGGCGACATGATGCAGGAAACACGGCCCGCGGAGGAGCAGAAGAAGGGACATGGAAAGTCCTTGAAAAAGACAGCCGAATTCATCAGGAACAGCACCATTGCTGTGTTGAGAGGAGAATTCCTGATAAGAATGAGGTTCGACAGATATTTTCTGCATATAATATATCTCTTTTTCCTTGCCGTGATGAGCATCTGGGGCAAATTGGAAATCGAGGAAACGATGGCAAGGATGGAGGACAATAAGAAGGTTCTGGAAGACTGCAAGATATACCATGCCCAGAAGACTTATGAACTGGTCAGGCTGGACAGGTTCAGCACAGTACAGGACATGCTTGAAAAGAGCGGCTCGCGGCTTGCCGTGCCGGACAGGCCGGCAGACAGGATAAAATAAAGGACGTGGGGAAAAGCAGAAAGAGATACCGGAAAAACAGAAAGAGGACGCGGACAAAAGCGAAAAGAAAACAGAAAGAGGACAAGGACAAGGCAATAGCAGAAAGGGGGACACGGAAATGAGGCCGAAGAACATGGAAAACATGACGGGAGACAGAGGAAAGAAGGACAGGGCAGGAATGCTGCTGTTCGGAATCTACCTGCTGTGTCTTGTATTTTCCGTTGTCCTGGTGGTACGTGTGCTGTATATCCAGTTCGTGTTCAAGCCAGACCCTGAAATGGCAAAATATTTCACTCCAAAGAGCAGAAAGGAGACGATAGAACCTGCAAGGGGATCAATATTTGCCCATGACGGCAGGCTGCTGGCTTCTTCCGTCCCGATGTACCAGATATACATGGACTGCACCGTACTGAAGGAAATCCATGATGCCAACAAAGACAAGGAAAAGGGAAGGGAACTGGAAAACAAATGGCTCGGGAAGGCCAGGGAACTGTCCGCGAGCCTGGCAAAGGAATACGGGGACAGGAGTTCCCAGGAATATTATGACCTGATAGTCAGCGGACGCAGGAACGGAAGGAAATATGTCAAGATCGGAGGAGAAATCGACCACAGCCGTCTCCAGAGGGTAAAGCAGTTCCCTCTTTTCAACGAAGGCGGCTACAAGGGCGGAATCATCATCGAAAAGCACGACACCAGGAAATACCCCTACGAATCCCTGGCAAGAAGGGTCATAGGCTATGTGAAAGACAACCGGACCGACGGCAACAACAGGATAGGCATAGAAGGCCGATACAACTACATCCTGCATGGCAAGGAAGGCACAGAATGGCTCAGGCTCACCGACGGGATGAAAAGAATCCCAGACTACGACAGCACCTCGGTACAGGTGGAAGACGGCAAGGACCTGCGCATCACCATCGACATTGACATGCAGGACATAGCCGACAGGGCCCTCAGGAAAAACATCGGAGATGTTGAGGAGATAGAGGGAGGTTGCGCCATCATTATGGATGTGAAGACCGGAGCCATAAGGGCCATGGTCAATCTGCGCAGGGACAAGGACGGCAACCTCGGAGAAACATACAATTATGCAATAGGCCGCGCCGGAGACCCGGGCTCCGTGTTCAAGCTCACCACCCTGATGACCCTGCTGGAAGACGGCAAGGTCACACTGGACACCAAGGTGCCGACATTCGGGGGCAAATGGTCCTGGAACGGGGAAAGGCTTCCTGCCGACCCGTACCTCAGGAACAAGGGGGAATACATTTCGGTACTGGACGGGCTGAAAATCTCATCCAACCATGTGTTCAGATACCTTGCATGCGAAAACTACGGAGGAAGCACCGAATCCCAGAGGAGGTTCGTGGAGAAGCTTTACGAATACAAGATGAACGAAAAGTTTGACTTCGACCTCACAGGACTTGCAGAGCCTGTGATACCGACTCCGGACTCGCCGACAAGATGGAGCGGCACCACACTGCCTTCCATTGCAATAGGCTACAGCGTGCTTGAAACCCCTCTTCATATACTGATGTTCTACAACGGCATAGCCAACAAGGGAAAGCTGATGAAGCCGTACATTCTGGAAGCCGTGGAAAAGAACGGACGGACCGTCAAGAACATAGGTCCGGAAGTACTGAACGGCTCCATCTGCTCCAAGGCCACGGCTGACACACTGACAAGGGCATTGAAGACGGTGGTGCAGGAAGGTACGGGAAGAAGGCTCAAAGGTGCCAAATGCGAAGTGGCCGGCAAGACCGGAACGGCACAGATACCGTTCATAACGCAGACTGCCGGAGGAAAAGCCAGGACCGTCTATAAGGATCAGGACGGAAGGAGACAGCACCAGGGGACATTCGTCGGCTTTTTCCCTGCCGACGCTCCGGAATACTCCATGATAGTATCGGTGTATTCCAAGCTGTCGACACGGGATTTCTACGGCGGCAACCTTCCGGCCAACGCATTCAGGGAAATAGTCGACAACATCTATTCCCTTTCTCCTGAATGGGGGAACGAAATAAGGGACAACGGAAAAATGCCTGAGATGAAAAGTACCGGGGTAATATCCGGGGACGACAGGCTTGACGAGGTGCCGGATGTGAAGGGGCTCGGACTGACGGATGCCATGTGGTCTGTGGAGAACTGCGGCTACAGATGTGTCTATGAAGGCTGCGGACATGTGACTGGCCAGACACCTCCGGCAGGGACAAGGCTGAACAAAGGAGAGACTGTAAAACTGACATTGAAATGAGACTCGACAAGATAATACGGGACAGCGGAGTGACGGCGCTTTCTGGAAACGGCAATCCGGAAATCACTGCGATCTGCAATGATTCAAGGAAAGTCGTGCAGGGAGCACTGTTCATTGCCGTCAAAGGATTTGCAAGTGACGGACACGATTATATAAAGACAGCGGTCGAAAAGGGAGCCGCAGCCGTGGCTTATGAAGACGAGGCTGCATTGGCGGCACAGATTCCGGACAGGAGCACAGCTGATACCGTTTTCATAAGGACAGGATCATCCCGCCATGCGCTTGCGGTGATGGCCGCCAATTTCTATGACAACCCATCGCACAAGCTTTCGCTTGTCGGCATAACGGGTACCAACGGGAAGACCACAACCGTCACCCTTCTGTACAGGCTTTTCACCGGACTCGGCTATCATTGCGGCCTGCTCTCCACCATAGCCAACTATGTGGGGGACAAGTGCTACGAGGCAGTGAACACCACATCCGACCCTATCACCATCAATTCCCTGCTGGCCGAGATGGCGGATGCCGGATGCGCATATTGCTTCATGGAGGTCAGTTCGATAGGGATGGAGCAGGAAAGGGTGGCAGGACTGAAGTTCAGGGCAGGAATCTTCTCAAACCTCACCCATGACCACCTCGACTATCACAAGACATTCGCCGAATACCTCAGATGCAAGAAGATGTTCTTCGACATGCTCCCTGCCGATGCCTTCGCCATCACCAACATCGACGACAGGAACGGGATGGTGATGACGCAGAACACAAAGGCGAAAATCGTGACATATTCCTGCAGGAGCATTGCCGACCACACATGCAGGGTCATAGAAGAAGGCTTCGACGGGATGCTGCTGAAAATGGACGGGAAAGAGACATGGTGCAGGCTCATCGGGCAGCACAACGCCTACAATCTGCTGGCCATATACAGTACTGCAGTCACCCTGGGGGCAGACCCGGACGAAGTGCTTGTGGAAATGAGCCGGCTGGAATCCGCACCGGGACGGCTGGACACTCTCAGGGGGCCGCATGACCTCGCTGTAGTGATAGACTATGCCCACACTCCGGATGCACTTGAAAATGTGCTCAAGACATTGAGGGACATCGCCCCGGAAAGGACTCTCGTATGCCTCTTCGGATGCGGAGGGGACAGGGACAGGACCAAGCGTCCGGAAATGGCTCAGGTAGCACAGAAGCTCGCGGACAGGATATTCGTCACTTCGGACAACAGCAGGACGGAAAGGACATCTGACATCATGGCGGAGATAAAGGCAGGCATGGACATATCCGGAAAGGCAAGATCCGTCTTCATCGAAGACAGGGAACAGGCCATAAGAACGGCCATAATGACTGCAGCGCCGGGAAGCACGATACTGCTCGCCGGAAAAGGGCATGAGACCTACCAGATAATAGGGACGGAAAAGCGTCATTTCGACGAAAAGGAGATTGTAAACGGAATATTCAATGAAATGAAGCAGCTGTCCTGAACAGACGCACCGGTTTTCTGGAATAAATGGATTTTTCAATATGAACGGGATTAACGGATAATTGACAAGAAATGATATACCATCTTTTTGAATTGCTGAAAGACTACGACATACCGGGGCAGAGGCTGATGACCTATCTGTCTTTCAGGGCCATATTCGCAAGCGTGACCGCCATCCTGATATCACTGGTGGCCGGAAAACGCATCATCAGATGGCTCCAGAAGAAGCAGATAGGTGAAGAGATACGCGACCTCGGGCTTGAAGGGCAGATGCAGAAGAAAGGCACCCCGACAATGGGAGGCATCATAATCATCCTCTCCATCCTCATATCGGTCCTGCTTTTCGCCGACCTCACGAACATATACATCATCCTCCTGCTCATCAGCACTGTATGGCTAGGTCTTCTCGGCTTTACGGATGACTACATAAAGGTATTCAGACACAACAAGGAAGGATTGAGCGAAAGGGCCAAGCTCATTGCACAGATCATCCTGGGACTTGTCATAGGAATCACCGTATGCTTCAGCAATGACATAGTGGTCAGGGAGAAAGTGCCTGTCAGTGCGGAAGCTGAAACCTCCGGAGTCCATGTATCTGGCGAGACTCTCGATGTGGACAGCGAGCTGAAGGTAGAGGATGGCCAGTGGGCAGAACATGATGTGATAAAGAGCACCAAGACCACAATCCCGTTCGTCAAGAACCACGAATTTGACTACAAGTGGCTCTCCCCTTTTGACGGGGCATTGGGATGGTACTGCAAATGGGCCATATATGTCCTGATGATAGTGATAGTGATCACCGCGTGCTCAAACGGCACCAACCTCACGGACGGCATGGACGGGCTTTCCACCGGAACTTCGGCGATAGCCGGGGTGGTACTGGGCATCTTCGCCTACCTGTCCGGCAACATCATCAATGCAGACTACCTCAACATAATGTATATTCCCGGAACGGGTGAGATAGCCGTCTTCATGGCGGCATTCGTGGGGGCACTCGTGGGATTCCTGTGGTATAATTCATTCCCCGCACAGGTATTCATGGGTGACACAGGCAGCCTTGCGATAGGCGGCATCATAGGCGTCTGCGCCATCCTCATAAGGAAGGAGCTGCTTCTGCCGATTCTCTGCGGGATATTTTTCGTGGAAAGCCTTTCTGTCCTGGTGCAGAGATTCTACTTCAAATATACGAAGAAGAAGTACGGTGTGGGCAAGAGGGTGTTCAAGATGGCCCCATTGCACCACCATTTCCAGAAGGAAGGCATCCCGGCGCTGATTTCAGTGCCGAAAAAGGCCACCCCGGAAGCAAAGATCACAGTAAGATTTTGGATAATAGGAGTATTGCTTGCAGTGCTCACGATAGCATTGCTCAAAATAAGATAAAGTCATGTCAAGAATTGTAGTATTGGGCGGAGGAGAAAGCGGCACAGGAGCGGCCGTCCTCGCCAAGGCAAAAGGTTTCGACGTATTCCTGTCAGACAAGGGCAAACTGGACGGGAAATACATAGACATGCTCAACGAGTGGAAGATACCGTTCGAAGAAGGAAGGCATACTGAAGAGCTGATACTGAATGCGGACGAAGTGATAAAAAGCCCCGGGATACCGTCCACCGCCCCCATGGTGCAGAAGGTGACGGATGCCGGAATCAATGTCATTTCCGAAATAGAGTTCGCCGGAAGGTATGACACGGCCAAGAAGATATGCATCACCGGGAGCAACGGCAAGACCACCACGACATCTCTCATCTACTACCTGCTGCAGCAGGCCGGGCTGAATGTAGGACTCGGCGGCAACATAGGTAAAAGCTACGCATATCAGGTGGCCACCTCTTCGCACGACATATATGTGCTGGAAATAAGCAGTTTCCAGCTTGACAACATGTATGACTTCAAGGCGGACATAGCCATCATCACCAACATCACGCCTGACCATCTGGACAGGTATGACCATAACCTTGAGAACTATGTCAAGGCCAAGTTCCGCATCACCAGGAACATGAGCAGCGAAGACTGTTTCATATTCTGCTCAGACGACGAGATCACCGTGAACCACCTCAACAAGATAGTGGTCAAGGCCAAGATGCTGCCATTCACACAGAAGAAAGAGGTAAGCCAGGGGGCATTCCTGAAAGATGACAGGATGGTGGTCCGCTACGGGGAGTCCGAATGCGACATGTTCATAAAGGAACTGGCATTGGGCGGAAAACACAATGTCTACAATTCTATGGCCGCAGCCATAGCCGGCAAGGTGATGGACATAGACAACAAGGTCATCCGCGAAAGCCTTTCCACTTTCCAGCCTGTAGAACATCGGCTGGAAAAAGTGCTGAGCATAGGCAATGTATTGTACATCAATGACTCCAAGGCCACCAATGTGGATGCCGCATGGTATGCCCTCGAATGTCAGACACGACCTGTGGTATGGATAGTCGGCGGCACGGACAAAGGCAACGACTACTCCGTCCTGCTGGACCTTGCAAAAGAGAAAGTGAAGGCCATGATATGCATGGGACTTGACAACCGTAAATTCCATGAGTCATTCGGGGACATAGTCCCTGAAATACATGACGTGACCTCGGCACAGGATGCTGTCAGACTGGCATCGGAAATTGCCAAGGCGGGGGATGTGGTCCTTCTCTCCCCTTGCTGCGCAAGCTTTGACCTCTTCAAGAACTATGAAGACAGGGGAAGACAGTTCAAGGAAGCCGTAAGAAAACTCTGACAGGGGGGGAATGCAAGGATGAAGAAAAGCGAGGCAAACAAAGTTGAGGCACAAAGCGGAATCTGGGGACTCATAGACCGGATTCAGGGGGACAAGGTGGTATGGATGATACTCATGCTGCTCATCCTCTTCTCAATCGTGTCCATCTTTTCCTCCACTTCCCTGCTTGCCGAGCCGGACAAAGGCATAAGCCGCCTCGACATATTCGTGGAGCAGCTCGGAATAGTGGTGGCGGGAGTCGCCGTGATATTCATCTGCTACAAGATACCTTACATAAAGGTGTTCAGGGTATTGTCCCAGATTGGATTCTTAGTGTCCATTGTCCTTCTGCTGTGCCTTATACTGGACATCGGAGCCGTGGAAGTCAACGGAGCCAAAAGGGCAATAGACTTGGGATTCTTCCAGCTCCATGTCTACGAAGTGGTCAAGGTGGCCATGGTGATGTACCTGGCATGGGCCATGCACGCATACAAGAACGACTCGTTCGGAATGGTGGAAAGGCTTGCCAAAAGACACAGGAAACTGGCGTTTCTGAAAAAGCCGGCGTGGAAACTGTGGATATACATTTTCCTGCCGATACTTGCTGTCTGCCTCGGGCTGTTCACGGGAAGCGGCTCCAGCGCAATGTTCATAGGAGGCATAATGGTACTTACCATTCTGATAGGAGGGGTGCCATTCAAGGAGATAATGAAGCTTGTCCCCCTGCTGCTCATCGCCATGGCTCTCTGCCTGTCTGTCTGGGCCATATCCGGAGGGAGGCTGTTCGGCCGCGTGGACACGATGCTGAGCAGGATAGGGCTTACGGGCATTGTGGAAAAAGTCACTGGAGAACCCGTCGTTTCCGTAAAGACCTACGATGTCGAAAGCCTCAAGGATCTCGCCCCGAACTCAAAGGAATTCCAGGACGGACTGGATGCCATCCGCCAGCCGGAAAGTGCCAAAATCGCCATCCATGAGGGCGGGCTGCTCGGAAAAGGTCCCGGAAACAGCACCCAGAAATATACGGTGTCACTCATGTTCAGCGACTATATGTACAGCTTCATAGTGGAGGAATACGGACTGTGGGGAGGACTGCTCATCATAATACTGTATATCAGCCTGTTGGCACGAAGTTCACTCATCGTCAGGTCCTGCGACAGCGTATTCGCGAAGACAGCTGTCGGCGGCCTGGCAATACTGATTACCGGACAGGCCCTTATGCACATATACATCAATCTGGACATGGGACTCCTGACCGGGCAGACACTTCCGATGATCAGCCACGGGAACAGTTCATTCCTGTGTTTCAGCGTGGCATTCGGAATGATTCTTTCCGTAAGCAAGATGGCCAAGGCCAAGATACAGAAGGAGACAGAGGAGTCTGAACCGCTCATGGAAGGAATGGGAGTGGACGAGAATGTGATGGAGACCCTGAACGACCTGGATGACTTCGAATCAGGAAAATATTGACCGGGAAAAGCGGCATGCACAGGAAAGAGGAAGACGGATTACAGACCTGTGCCGGAATGCCCAGAAAACAGCATGACAATATAAAAGACAATGGCAGACAAAAGACCCATACGCGCAATAATAAGCGGAGGAGGCACGGGAGGACACATCTTCCCGGCCCTCTCAATCGCAGACAAGCTGATGGAAGCCGACCCGGACAGTGAGATCCTGTTCGTGGGTGCAGAAGGAAGAATGGAAATGGAAAAGGTCCCTGCTGCGGGCTACAGGATCATCGGGCTTCCGGTGGCAGGTCTGCAGCGCAGGCTCGCCCTTTCCAACCTTGCCCTGCCGTTCAAGGTGCTCAAAAGCATCTCAATGGCGGGAAAGATCATAGACAGCTTCAGGCCAGACATCGCGATAGGAGTAGGCGGATATGCAAGTGCTCCCCTGCTGTGGGCGGCTTCCCGCAAGGGCATCCCGACCCTTATCCAGGAACAGAACGGCTTTGCCGGACTCACCAACAAGATACTCGGAAAGAGAGCTGACAGGATATGCGTGGCATACGAGGGGATGGAAAGATTCTTCCCTGCAGACAGGATTGTCCTCACCGGCAACCCTATACGCAATGCGATAGTGCCCGCAGACCCTGCCATGAAACGCGAAGCCCTGGACTTCTACGGACTTGATCCGGGAAAGCGGCATATATTCATCGTGGGAGGAAGCCTCGGAAGCGGTACTCTCAACAAGTCCATGATGAAATGGATTTCGGACGGCTGCCCCGGAGGAGAGGATGTGGAAGTTCTCTGGCAATGCGGAAAATATTACAAGGCCGGAACAGACAGCTTCATGAACTCAGTCAGGGACAAGATGCCAGGCGCATGCACACGCATACATCATTTTGACTTCATAAAGAGGATGGACCTTGCATACGCCGCTGCGGACATAGTGGTGTCAAGATCGGGGGCAAGCTCGGTGTCGGAACTCTGTGCAGCCCGCAAGGCAGTCATCTTCGTCCCGTCTCCGAATGTGGCGGAAGACCATCAGACCCACAATGCAATGGCCCTCGTAAAGAAAGACGCGGCAATGCTGGTGACTGACGCGGAGGCCCCGGAAAAGCTGATGAGAACAGCCTGCAGACTGGTACATGATGACGCCGTAATCATGAAAATGGAGAAAAACATAGCCGCACTTGCACGGAAAGACGCCGCCGGAGCGATAGTGGAAGAGATATACGGCATACTTGACAAAAAGGCCTCCACCAGAGATGACGGCAAGGACAAGACAGACAAAAAGACAAAGCAATGAGATACAAGAACATATACTTCATAGGAATCGGAGGCATCGGCATGAGTGCACTTGCAAGATATTTCAAACGCAAGGGCTGCAATGTCGCCGGCTACGACCGCACCCCATCGGAACTGACGCACGAACTGGAGGAGGAAGGGATAGCCGTCCATTATGAGGACAGGCCGGACCTGATACCTGAAGACAGGAAAAACACCCTCGTCATCTACACCCCGGCCATTCCTCATGACATGAAGGAACTTGTGGCCGTCCAGGCAAACGGCTATAATGTGGTAAAACGCTCCCGTGCCCTCGGCGAAATCGCCCGCGGCCAGAGATGCCTTGCAGTGGCTGGGACACATGGGAAGACCACCACCAGCACCCTCCTCGCCCATATTTTCCAGGAAAGCGGGGAAGGATGCTCGGCATTCCTCGGCGGCATCTCAAAGAACTACGGGACCAACCTCCTCGTCAGTGAAAACGATGTGGTGGTGGCCGAAGCGGACGAATTCGACAGGTCATTCCTCCAGCTCCATCCTGAAATCGCGGCGGTCACGGCAATGGACGCCGACCACCTCGACATATATTCCGATGTGGAACATGTGCGGCAGGCATTCAGGGAATTTGCCTCCCAGGTGACCGACACCCTCATAACCAAGCCGGGACTCGACATCACCGGCAGGGACACCAAGGCAAGGATTCTCCGCTATTCGTTCCGCGACCCCTGCGACTTCTACGCCAGCAACCTCAGCAAGGATGCTACAGGGCATTTCACATTCGACCTCAACTGGCCTGACGGGGTGATACGCGGATGCCGCTGCGGAATCCCGGGCTGGGTGAACGTGGAGAACAGCATTGCGGCAGCAGCCATAGCCCTTACATACGGGATTGCCCCGGAAAAGGTGAAGGCAGCCATAGGTACATACATGGGAGTGAAAAGGAGATTCGACGTGCACCTGAACGTGCCCGGATGCACCTACATAGACGACTATGCCCACCATCCGAAAGAACTGGCGGCCGCGATAAGCTCCATCAGGGACATCTTCCCTTCCAGAAGACTCACGGCAGTGTTCCAGCCACACCTCTATACGAGGACAAGGGATTTCGCGGACGGATTCGCCGAGGCCCTCAGCCATGTGGACAAACTGATTCTTCTCGACATATACCCGGCAAGGGAAGAACCGATACCGGGCATCACTTCAAAAATCATATTCGACAGGGCTGAGACCCCGGAAAAGGTGCTTATGAAGAAAGAGGAGCTCATGGAATACCTCGAAAAGGAACCTGTGGATGTACTCGTCACATTCGGTGCCGGAAACATAGACAGATTCACGGAACCCATAACCTCAATGCTTGAAAAGCGTATAGGAAAAAAATGAAACGGATGGCAAGATACATATCGGCGGCCGTGTTTGCCGGCCTGGTCTTCGTCCTGCTTTTTGCAGCCTACACTTCAGAGGCAGTGAAAAGGAGCAGGGTGACCTGTACCGGAATAGAGGTTGCCATTGCCGACAGCCTCAGGAACAGTTTCGTATCCCGCGCCGATGTGCTTGACTGCCTGAAGAAAGAATACGGGGAATGCACGGGCCGTGCCCTGGACAGCATAGACCTCGTGAAGATAGAAAAGGCCGTGGATGCCCGCAGCGCGGTGAGGAAAAGCGAAGCCTACCTGACCAAGGACGGTATCCTGCACGTAGATGTCACCCAGAGGGAGCCAATAGTAAGATTCCAGAAAGCCGGAGGAGGCTTCTATGCGGACGAGGAAGGCTTCCTCTTCCCGCTCCAGAGCACATATACCGCCCATGTCCCTGTCATTGACGGTGCCATTCCGCTCCATGTGGATTCAGGATACAAGGGAAGGCCTGAAGATGAAAAGGAAAGAGAATGGACAGACCGTATGACCGGTCTGATAAAATACATGGCCGGCAGCGGGATCTGGGCACAGAACATAGTCCAGATTACAGTCTTTCCTGGCGGAGACCTGGTGATGATACCGCGGGGGGGCAAGGAGAAGTTTCTGTTCGGACAACCGGTCAAGATTAAGGAAAAATTCAGGAAGATGGAACGGTACTACACCGGAATAGTCCCGGAAAAGGGAAAGGATTTCTATTCCACCGTCAACCTGAAATACGACAGACAGATAATATGCAGACAATAAACTAATTCAAAATATCATGGAAGGAAGACATATTGTCGCAATCGACCTCGGCACATCAAAGACAGCGCTGACCGTTGCGGAGATCAACGGTGACGATGTGCAGATAGTATATTACCGGAAAGTCCCTTCAACCGGAATCCGCTACAGTTATGTATTGAATCCCAAGAATGTGGCGGACACTGCCGGAAAACTTGTGGAAGATGCAGAAAAGACGCTCAAGATAAAAATCTCAAGCGCAGTGGTGGGGATGCCGCGGTATTACATAAGGGAAGTGGTCGGAGAAGGGAAATTTGATGACATGGATCCTGAGGAGTGCATCACGGAAGAAGACGTGAACTGCTTGAAACAGAGCGCTCTTGACGAGTACCCAATCGAAGACCCCAAGAACGAGGAACTCTACGGGGCCATCGCCCAGTCATTTTCCAGCGGTGACGAAATCGGACTGACAGAAAATGACATTGTGGGGGTTTCAGGTGATGTATTCTCCGGAAATTTCAACATCTACATCGGAAAGAAGAAATATCTCCAGAACATAGATGTAGCCTTCAAAAGGCTCGGGATAAAGGCAGTAAAGAAATTCTTCACTCCGGAGCCCACCGGAAAGGCAATTCTCACAAAAAGTGAAATGGACAACGGTGTGGCCCTCGTGGACATCGGTGCCGGAGTCACATCCGTATCTGTCTATTACAAGGATATTCTCAGACATTTTGCATCCATACCGTTCGGAGGAAACGCGGTCACGGCCGACATCAAGTCCGAATGCATGATAACCGAAGAACTCGCGGAACACATAAAGAAGAGATTCGGAGGATGCATGCCGGACAAGCTCCTGAATTTGAGCGAAAAGACCCTCCACATAAGGAGCGGGTCAGAAGTTCCTGACACACAGATACCGGTCAAGTTCCTTTCGGAAATCATCACAGCAAGAATGAAGGAAATAATAGAGGCCGTACTGTATGAAATCCAGATGAGCGGCTTCGCAGACTGTCTGAAGAGCGGGATTGTAATCACCGGAGGAGGGGCACGGCTGATGAATTGCGGGAACTATTTCAAGGAACTGTCCGGATATGACACGAAAGCGGGCCGTCCACGCCCGCTGTTCTCGGCTTCAGGATGTGAGGATTTTCTGGAAAGCGATGCCGCCGTATCGGCCGGGCTGGTACTTGCGGCAAAGAATGCCCACATCCCGGACTGCCTTAATGAAGACAGCCCGGACGAAGAGCCGCTGAAGCAGGAGCAGCAAGAACCGGAACAGCCGCAACAGGCAGCAACGGATGAAGGAAAACGGACGGAAACAGAGAAAAAGGACACAGAAACCTCCGGAAACACTGCCCAGAGCCAGAAACAGGCACAGACAGCTGCTCCACAGTCCGTTCCTGCCGACAAGCCGAAGAGGAAGAAAAAAGGAAAATGGACAACCATAAAAGAGAGCCTAGGCGACCTCTTCAGCGGAATGTATGAGGATGTCGGCAAAGAGGATGTCTGAACACGGCCGCAGGACAGACAATACGGCAACATCGACGCATGAAACAACACCAAGCGCATACAACCATGGAAATAAAGGACTTCATTGAAGATATCATAGTACCGGCAGACTGGTCTGAAGACAATTCGATAATAAAAGTGATCGGTGTCGGAGGAGGAGGCTGCAATGCAGTTTCCTACATGTATAACCAGAAGATCGAGGGATGCAGGTTCATTGTCTGCAACACAGATGCCCAGGCCCTCAGGAAGAGTCCCGTGCCGACCAAGGTCCAGCTCGGGGAAGGGCTCGGGGCCGGAACGGATCCCATCAAAGGGCGCAATGCCGCCATCGAGGCACAGGATGAAATAGCAAGACAGGTCCTTGACAACAACACCCAGATGCTGTTCATCACGGCCGGCATGGGAGGAGGCACCGGAACAGGTGCGGCTCCCGTCATAGCCGAAATGGCAAAAAAACGCAATATACTGACAGTGGCCATTGTCACCCTGCCGTTCAAGAACGAGGGCAACGAATCGCTGTCAAAGGCCATTGACGGCATCCATGAGCTCGAAAAGAGTGTTGACAGCCTGCTCATAATCAACAACGAAAAGCTCTACGAATACTACGGGGACCTCCTGGTACAGGATGCATTCCCGAAGGCTGACGAGATTCTTGCCACTGCGGTGAAAGGAATCATAGAAATCATCCAGAAGCCGGGATATATCAATGTGGACTTCGCCGATGTGAAGACCATGATGAAAAACAGCGGAATGGCCCTGATGGGATGCGGAAGCGGCACAGGGGAACACAGGATCGAAGACGCGATAAAGCAGGCCCTCGAATCACCGCTGCTGAACGATTTTGACCTCAAGACAGCCAAGAATGTACTTATCAACATCACTATAGGCAAGAACGAAAAGGGGCTTTCCATGAAAGGCCTTGATGATATCAACACGAAAATCAAGGAATATACCGGAAACGCCAACAACTTCAAGCGTGGAATCATCTTTGATGAAAATCCTGAAGCCGGAGACAGGATAAGCATAACAGCCATCGCGACAGGCTTCAAGATGAGCCAGCTGAGCGACATCACGGATGTGAGCCTCGGCAACATCATCGTCATCGACAATGATGACTGGGACAGTGAAAGCCATTTCATGAAAGAGGAAGTGGAGCTGTCTGAAGCCACAGCACGAAAGATCGGCCCTACAAACACCACCAACATAAGAAAATTCAATTTCAGCAACAGGGAAAAACCAGTCCTCATAGTCAGGCCAGGACAGAGCATCAGCGAACTTGAATTAGAATCAGCCAGGACAAGAGCCATCCGCCAGATGTCCGAAACCTCTGAAAGCGGCAACTGACGGCACCATTTCCCCCTGTACCGTTCCGACCGGAGGACAGCGTCAGGAGTCAAGGAAACTGCTACAGATTCCACGGCTGTGCCCGGGATGGTTTATCAGAGAGGGATGACTTTGCGGATAATATTATTGTTTTACATAAATATCTGAAAACATTTCCGGATTTATGCCGGTTTTCTGCATATTTGGCCGCTTCGCGTCCATTTACACGGTTCACGCCTCGGCAATGCACGCCTGACGGCTGTATGCCTGGTCCACCCGGCAACATCCATAAGACATAAAGTCTTCTGTCTGTCGCGGAATGAACCAGCCAAAATGCTTTCGCATTTGCATTGCTCTCAGCTTCTGCGTATATTTGCAGGCTGACGGCATGTCCGGAAGTTCCGGCATGCGGAAAATCTAATGCACCGCAAGGTGGATACATTATGGAAAGAAAAACAAGAGTAAGATTTGCACCGTCACCTACAGGCCCCCTGCACATGGGCGGGGTCAGGACGGCCCTTTACAATTATCTCTATGCCAAGCAGCATGGTGGGGATTTCATCATAAGGATAGAAGACACCGACTCACAGAGGTTCGTGCCGGGAGCGGAAAAATATATTATAGAAGCCCTCAACTGGTGCGGCATCATTCCCGATGAAGGGGTGGATTCCGACGGGAATGTGGTGGAGACGCCATCCGAAAGGCACCCTCATGCCCCGTACAGGCAGTCACAGCGCCGAGGCATATACAGGAAATACGCCGAGGACCTGATAGAAAAGGGGTTCGCATACTATGCGTTCGACACAGCAGAGGAGCTCGCAGCCAAAAGGGCGGAAATGGAGGCGGAGAAAAAGACCTTCATATACAATCATATCACAAGAAAATCCCTGCGGAACTCCCTTTCCATGCCGGAAAGCGAATGGAGGCCGCTGCTGGATACGCATACAGACTGGACCATCAGGTTCAAAATGCCCGAAAACAGGGTCGTGAAGATGGACGACCTCATCAGAGGGCACATAGAGGTCAATACCGACACGCTTGACGACAAGGTGCTTTGGAAAAGGGCAGATGAACTTCCCACCTACCACCTTGCCAACATCGTGGATGACCACCTAATGGAAATCACTGAAGTCATCAGAGGCGAGGAATGGCTTCCTTCCCTCCCCCTCCACTACCTCCTGTACGAAGCATTCGGATGGCAGGACAGCCAGCCGAGATTCGCCCACCTCTCCCTGCTTCTGAAACCGGACGGGAAAGGCAAGCTCAGCAAGAGGGACGGGGACAGGCTCGGCTTCCCGGTATTCCCTCTGAAATGGACAAATGCCGAGGGCGAAGTTTCCAGAGGCTACCGAGAGGACGGGTATTTCCCTGAAGCATTCGTGAACATGCTCGCAATGCTCGGCTGGAACCCGGGCGACGACAGGGAGCTCTTCACAATGGACGAGCTTATCCGGGCATTTTCCCTTGAAAGGGTCATCAAGTCCGGAGCCCGCTTCAATCCGGACAAGGCCAAGTGGTATAACAAGGAATACCTGCGCACAAAGAGCGACGACGAACTCACGGACCTTTTCATTCCAGTGCTCGAAAGCCACGGGATGCAGGTGGTGGCCTGCCCGAAATGCGCCATCACAGCAGGAGCGGAGCTCACCCCTCAGGGGGCGGACTTCAGGAACCATATCTTCACAAGGGAATATGTGGAGAAGATTGTATGCCTCATAAAGGAAAGGGCGACATTCGTGGCCGACTTCTGGGACATTGCCTCATACCTTTTCGTGGCCCCGGCATCATTTGCAGAGAAGGATGCCGCCAAATTCTGGAAAGAAGAAAACTACAGCCTTGCCTTCCAGGCCGCTGAATTCATAGAAAACTTCGATGCCGGCAACAAGGTCGGCCCTGAATTCACAAAGGAACAGCTGGAAGGACCTCTTGAGGAATACATCAGGAACAACGGATGGCCTATGGGCAAGGTGATGAACTGCCTGAGACTGGCCCTTGTCGGAGCATCAAGCGGACTCGGCATCGCCGACATAGTGTCAATCATCGGCAAGAAGGAACTTGCTTCAAGAATGGAATTCATCAAAAAGACTCTCGGAAAATGAGTTTCTTCAAGAACGGAAAGGAAAACTGCCGTTCCCGGGGCACAGGCTCCGGGAACGGTTCTGCCACAAATAGCAGCGGCAATGCGGACGGGAGACCAAAAGGGAAGTTCTCCTGGATGCAGATGGTGTACCTGATCATCGCCATGCTTGCAATGGGCATCGCCTCGATCTATGTCACCAGGATAATAGACGGCGACAGTGACCATTTCGACTGGATCATGACCATCGCCCTCGTTATCATCGGCGTAAGCAACGCCCTGCAGTTCTTCTACTCAAGACGGAATGACGCCCGAAGAAGATAAAGCCGCAAAATCCTCTGCTATAATACATATCAGGAATCAAGACATTCATCCATTTCTTGCTGCTTTTCGTATGTAAAAAGATATAGAAACCGGCAAGATTTTCTCTTTTTTAATAAATTTTCTTTTTTAATATAAAATTTCATTTTTTTATCTTTAATCCATATCTTTGGGCGCTTTTTAAGTCAGAATAAATCAAGATGAAATGAAGATAGGGATTTGCAGCGACCATGCGGGGTTTGCATACAAGACAAGGCTCATAGAGGCACTTGAACAGAAGGGGTATGAAATGGTGGACTTCGGTACACATTCCGAGGAAAGCATGGACTATCCGGATGTGGCGCACCCGCTGGCAGAGGCGGTGGAAAACGCCACTGTGGACTGCGGCATCGCGATGTGCGGCACGGGCAACGGCATGGCCATGACCCTCAACAAGCATCAGGGCATCCGCGCCGGCCTTGCATGGGACAGGGAGATCGGAGAACTCATCAGAAGGCACAACAATGCCAATGTGCTGGTGATGCCTGCGCGGTTCATAGCATTCGAAGAAGTGCTCGTAATCACTGACACATGGCTCAATACCCCGTTTGACGGAGGCAGGCACCAAAAACGGATTGACAAGATACCTGTAAAATAAACCATCGCAGACATACGGGGCAAAATGCAGCAGAAGACAGAAATGACACCGCCGTTGATTGCGGACAGGGGATTTTTGGAGAGGGCAGGCCGGAATGAAGCCTGTCCCCTCTTGTCTGATGACATCAACGACTATCCGGGAGGCATAATAATACCGGTGGACAAGCCCTACAGATGGACATCGGCAGATGTGATCCGCAAGGTCAAGTTTGCGGCCATAAGGCATTTCCACAAGAAGAACCTGAAAGTCGGGCATGCCGGGACGCTTGACCCGCTTGCCACCGGAGTGCTGCTGGTCTGCATTGGGAAAGCGACAAAGCTGGCAGAACAGCTGCAGAGCCATGACAAGGAATATGTGGCAGGCATCACATTCGGGGCCACCACCCCGTCATACGACCTTGAAAAGGAAATCGACAGGCTTTTCCCGCATGACCACATCACAAGGGAATCATTGGAGAAAGTCCTGCCCGGCTTCCTCGGGGAGCAGGAACAGGTCGCACCCCTGTTCTCCGCAAAATCAGTGGATGGAGTAAGGGCATACGAACTGGCAAGGAAACTGTACAAAAAGTCGTTTCCCGGCACAACATCCTCCGTTACGGAAAACGCAGACATACAGCCTCCTGATAACAGCTTTAAGACGGAGGCTGACGTACATGCCACGGACAAAAGCCTTGAAACGGAGGCCGAAAGAGGCGGAATGTTCGACAAGGCCGCATCGGACCTCATCATGACATCGAGGATTACAATTTCTGACATGGAACTTCTCTGCTTCCGTACAGGAAGAACACCCGGAAACGCCATAGGAATCACAGGGGAGACCGCCAACAATGACATGGAAATGCTCCATGACGGTAATGCAGACGAATCATCCGGGAACAAAGCCATTGACAGGAGGAGCATGAGGATAAATGTGACCGACAACACACATCTCGGGCTTCCGGAAGCCGTCATCAGGATTGAATGCAGCAAGGGCACATACATAAGGGCCTTTGCCCGTGACCTTGGAGAGGCACTCCAAAGCGGAGCCCACCTGAGTTCCCTCCAACGCAGCCGCAGCGGCCAGTTCCGCGTGGAAAACGCCTTGGACATGGAAAATGTAATGCAACTCTTTTCGTCTGCAGGCATCTGATGGCATAAGCTGTCGCGAAGCGACCGGGGATAAAGACAGACGGATTTCGGGGAAATCCTTAACAACAGTCCGACGAATTCCCTGGTGCTTGGCAGCATAAATTCGTCGGACCGATGTTGAAATATGACAAAAACTCTGAACTATTCTTACAGCCACATCTGGAAAGTGGCCTATCCTATTCTTGTCAGCCTGATCATGGAACAGCTGCTCGGGATGACGGACACCGCATTCCTCGGCAGGGTCGGGGAAGTGGAACTGGCTGCATCAGCCATAGCCGGAGTCTACTGCCTGGCAATATTCGTCACAGGATTCGGCTTCGGAATAGGCTCACAGATCATCATTGCCAGACGCAACGGTGAAGGCAACTACAAGGAAACCGGCAACATATTCTGGCATGGGGTATATTTCCTGACAGGCCTTGCAATCATGGTGATAGCACTTTCCGAACTGTTCTCCCCATGGATTCTCAGTCATCTAATTGAATCAAAGGAAATTGCAGAAGCAGCCATGAGCTATGTGAGATGGAGGCTTGTCGGCTTCATCTTCGCTTTCGTGACGGTGATGTTCAGGGCATTCTATATCGGGACAACGCAAACAAAGACCCTCACGCTCAACTCCATAGTGATGGTATTGTCCAATGTCCTGTTCAACTGGATACTTGTGTTCGGAAAGCTCGGCTTCCCCGCCCTCGGCATAGCAGGCTCTGCAATAGGGACAGCACTTGCCGAGCTTGTATCACTTATATTTTTCACCGTATACACCATCACAAAGACTGACTGTGAAAAATACGGACTCAACAAGAGGATCAGTTTCCGGTGGAAAAAGCTTAAAAGCATCCTTTCCATATCAGTATGGACAATGGTGCAGAATTTTTTCTCCGTGTCCACATGGTTCATCTTCTTCCTGTTCGTAGAACATCTCGGAGAAAGATCCCTCGCCGTTTCCAACCTCATCAGGAGCGTATCCGGCTTCCTGTGGGTATTTGTATCGGCTTTTGCATCCACATGCAGTTCCCTCGTGAGCAACCTCATCGGCGAAGGACACACCGATTCCGTGCCGAGACTGATACGCAGGGTGATAAAACTTGCCTATATACCCGTGCTTGCCCTTGCCCTGCTGTTCTCCCTGTTTCCTAAAACCGTCATCAGCATCTACACGGACATGCCGGACCTGGTATCCGCCTCTGTCCAATCATTATGGGTACTGTGCTTTTCCTATATTTTCACATGCCCGGCACTGATATGCTTCAACGCCATTTCCGGCACCGGGAACACTCGTACAGCCTTAGGGCTTGAAATGACGGCACTGGTCATATATGTGGCCTTCTGTGTCACCGTCATCGCATACATACAGCCGGATGTAGCCATATGCTGGTTTGCAGAACTGGTCTATGCCATAGCCATGCTGCTGATCTGCGGACAATATCTCCGCAGCAACCGATGGAAAGGCACCAGGATATGAGACTGCAGGCATCGATATGAGACTGCAGGCATCCAGTCCCTATTGCACCGGTATCTTCTTGTTCACATTCTTGTAGCCTGAAGATGCGTAGAACAGAAGATAGGTTAGACCGAGAAGGATGAACCAGAATGAAGGGATGTATCCGATCCAGTCTGCCAATGCGCCTTGAATGGCAGGGATGATACCTCCGCCGCATACCATGAACATGAAGAATCCCGTTGCGGAAGAAGTATACTTTCCCAAACCTTCAACAGACATGTTGAAGATATTTCCCCACATCACAGAAGTGAAGAGACCGGTCAGGATGAGGAATACGGCATTGATAGGAATATCAGTGAAAATTCTTTCACCGAATGACACCAGAAGATCGGACGGAGTGAATATGGCCATTATTATGAGGGCCATGGTCCCGAAAGTTGCAAAGGAAAGCATGTCATGGCTGGCAAAACGGGAACCGAAATATCCTCCTATAAGACGCCCGATAAACATGAAGAACCAGTAAAGGCTGACTATGACCCCTGCCTTTCCCGGCATAAGTCCTATTTCATGGGTAAGATAAAGATTTGTAGTGTTCGCTATTCCGATCTCGATACCGGTATAGACGAAGATGGCCACGGCTCCGAGCACAAAATGGCGGAATGAAAAGCAGCTGTATATCCCGTCCCCTCTATGCGGAAGTTCAACTTTGATCATATCTTCATCGAACTCGGGCTCCGGCATCCTGGTGAAGAGAATGACAACGAAGGCCAGGACAAAGATGCCTATTGCAATAAAGAAGGCAGGATTGGCATCTGAAATGGTATGGCTGGCATGCTGGCCGGTAAGCCAGCCTATGAAGAAGGGGACAAAAGTCGCCGCAAGCGAATTGAGCGAGTTCCCGTATTGGAGAAGCTGGTTTCCCTTCTTTCCGCCCTGACCGATGGAATTGAGCATCGGGTTGACCACCGCATTGAGCATACAGGCGGCAAAGCCTGAAACGAATGCCCCCAAGAGATATACCCAGAAGCTTTCAAGTACTCCGGAAAGCCAGAAGGTGCCGACTCCGAGGATACCGATGGTGACGGCCACGAGGGATGAAACCTTATAGCCATATTTTTTCAGTATGTAACCGGCAGGAAGCCCCATGCAGGCATACGCAAGAAAATTGATCAGATTGCCCAGCTGGGACATGGCATTCGAAAAGCCGAACTGGAATTTGACAATGATACCGAGAGGATTGTGAAGTCCCGTAATGAATGCCGTCATGAAGAACAAGGCAAACATGATGGCAATCGCAGGGATATAATTCTTTTTGGTCATCGCGTTATGGTTTAGTGTTACACTTCATGATTTTCTGAAAAATCGTTTAAATATAAATAAATTCTCCCGTCATTGTATATAAAATATGAATTAATTAAGGCGTGAATACGGTAAATGCGGCTTCTTCAGCCACGCACGAAGCGCGCACGGACAAATGGAAGACGGCCCGAAAGTCCTGAAAACGGCCATATCGAATGACCTTCGGACTTTCGGACCGTATCTGCACAAACGGCTTCCGGCGTTTTCCCCGGACAGGGATCTGCGGAAAGCCAATCCTACAGTTCCCAGGCCAGTGCGGAAGCACCGAGTATGGCGGCATCCGACTCCTTGAGCTGTGAGAACACGATCTTTATCTTGTTTCTCCAGAGGGGCAGAAGATTCGCATTCATCGAAGTCATTATAGGCTCATAAAGATATTCCTTGGCACGCGCAAGTCCGCCGAAAAGGACAATGGCCTCCGGAGCGCTGAAAGCGACAAAGTCGGCAAACGACTCGCCAAGAATCTTTCCGGTGAATTCGAATATCTTGAGGGCCATCTTGTCCCCTTCCTTTGCTGCCTCATACACATCCTTTGAAGATATGGTGTCCAGGCTTCTCAATACGGACGGCTCGTCGGACATCTCCAGCCACTCACGTGCCGTGCGGGCCACTCCGGTGGCGGAACAATAGGTCTCAAGGCATCCTGTCTTCCCGCAGTTGCAGATTCTTCCGTTATTGCGCACTGCACATGTATGCCCGAGCTCGCCGGCAAAGCCGTCGTGTCCGTAAACTACTTCCCCGTTGATGACTATGCCGCTTCCGACTCCGGTACCCAAGGTAATCATAATGAAGTTTTTCATGCCCCTTGCAGCTCCGTATGTCATCTCTCCTACTGCTGCGGCATTGGCGTCATTGGTAAGCGCAACCTTGAGCCCGCCTGTCCTTTTGGAAAGCAGCGAGGCAAACGGTATGGTCTTGGAGCCGCCCCAGGCTATATTGACAGCATTCTCTATATTTCCTGTATAGTAATTACCGTTCGGAGCGCCGACCCCTATGCCGCGGATTTTACCTTCAGAATCGGATTCCTTTATTATCTTTTCCAATGCGGCAGCCAGTTCGTCAATATAGAGACTGACATCATCGTATGTATCAGTCCTGATCACCGTCTGGGAAAGCACCTGTCCCCTTGTATCCACAATGCCCATCTTGGTCGTCTGACCTCCGACATCTATGCCCACCACATAGGGTTTGTCCATCATATCAGCATTAATCATAATCCTATGAAATAATTATCAATGTAAAACTTTATCTGTCATGAACTTTCAGGCATTATGCAGCCCTCTTTATCTTTGAGCCGAGAACTGCATACCAGAGGATATACAACAATGCCGCCACGACTACCCAATAACTTATCATATAGTCAGATGCAGCATCAGCAATGGCATTCTGCAGGAGCGGAAGGATACCGCCGCCGACAACCATCATCATGAATGCACCTGAAGCAAGGGCCGTAGCAGAACCGAGTCCCTCAACGGCAAGGTTGAAGATCGTACCCCACATGACGGAAGTGCAGAGGCCGCAGAGCACAAGAAGGAGGGCTGAAAGAGGAACCTGTACCATCCCGAACCCGGAACCCGTAAATACCGGCATCGAAGTGCTGACTGAGGCAGGAACGAACATCGCCGCAAACACCAGGGCGGCTGCAACCGCCGATGCACAGGCAAGCTGGGTACGGCTGGATACCACACCGCTGATGAAGCTTGACACGAAACGGCCGATAAGCATGAGAAACCAGTATGTACCGGCTACGAACCCTGCAATGGTGGCAGCAGTCTTGGGATCAAGGCCTGCACCGCCGTCCGGATCTGAAAGATAGAAATTGAGTGTGCCCGGGATACCAACTTCGACTCCTACATACAGGAAGATGGCTATCACACCGAACACGAAATGACGGAATTTCCACGGACTTTCCACACGCCCTTCCTCAGATGCCGACTCCGGATTCCCGATAGGAACAAACGAAAGGATGATGAAAGCCAGGAGGAATACGCCCATTGCGATATACATCACCGGATTGACATCGGTAATGACAGTGTCTTTGGTCACAGACCCGATGAGGGCACCGACAAACATAGGAGTGATTGTACCCATCAAAGAATTGAAGGTCCCGCCTATCTGCACGAGCTGGTTGCCTTTCTTTCCGCCGCTCCCGAGAAGATTGAGCATAGGATTCACCACTGTATTGAGCACACATACGGAGAAACCTGCTACAAAGGCGCCGAGAAGGTAGATGAACCAGTTTGCCGGAAGCCCGGCCAATGTGGAGCCTACTCCGACAATTCCTGAAAGGAACTGGATAAGCACGCCGAAGAAGCCGATCGCGATAGCGAGGAGAGCCGTCTTCTTGTATCCGATTCTTGTGAGAAGCTTGCCCGCAGGAATACCCATGAACAGATATGCAAGGAAGTTCATCATATTACCCATCATTCCGAGGGCATTGGAACCGTCGATTCCGGGCTGTTGCTTCCAAATCACACCGATAGGGGCCGCAAGGTTCGTCACAAAAGAAATCATTCCGAAAAGGAAGATCATTGTGATGATTGCGACCAGATTACCATTTTTTTTCATTGTAAATTAGTTTTAATATTTAATTATGAATCAATTACAAAACTAAAATCTTCCGGGTAGGCCCAACGGCCATATCCATGCCGGTCTGAACTTCTCCAAAAATCGTCGAAAGTTACAAAAAAATCCGGCACAGAACAAAAGTTTAAGACATCCACGGCATTCACAATGAAATGTGCTGACGGGATATTATCTTTGCAGACCGGACATTTACGGCAGTCCGGCCGGCATCAGAAGTGTCCGACGGAACAACAGAATTCAAAAACCATGAAACGGACAATGACCATAGCGGCAGCATTGCTGGCCGCCGCCATCCAGGCACATGCACAGGATATCATGCAAACAGAAAAATGGGAGATGCAGATATCGGAAATCGGACACATGAGCCGGCTGGTGTTCAAGGACAAGGAAAAGAACGACACCATCCCTTTCTTCGGAACAGCCGGCAAGGCCGGCCCCTCATTCTATGTGAGAAGCGGAGGGAAAGACACGGTCGCGACATGGAGACAGGCCGGCAAGCGGACATGGACAAGCAGCCTCTTCGGCATTGCATGCACACTGGAATATATGGAACACACGGGGAATCCGGCATTCAAAGTGACTATGGAGAACAGGTCACATGTCACCTTCCAGCCGCAAAAGGCCGGACTGAAGACAGGCATAGACACATACATGGACAAATACCCTGACTGGTTCGGGAAAATTTCCCGACCATGATGAGAAACGAGAAGACACATTTCTACGGCTATCTCCAGAACCCGGCCGGACATATTGTCGCCATAGTGTCCGAACAGCCCGTCGCCTCGTGGAGCGTCGACTACAACCTAGGCTACATGGACCCTTCTCCGCACTGGTTCATGGGGCACAGGATAGAATCCCTCAACCTCGACCTGCTGAATGCCCTTCCTCTGCCTGAAAGGCATCCACAGGACCTGTATGAACTTTCACCCGGGGAAAAGATGGAATGGACGATCTCTTTCGTGGATGTGGAATCGTCTGAAGACCTTGAAAAGAGAGTGGCTTCGGCCGCGGACATCCGCGAAGCATTTCCCGGACGAGGAAAAGGACAGGAAAATACGGGAATATTTCGACCTGCTGTTCAACAAGCTCCATGACACTGACAGGATGGTTCCCCTTTATTACGAAAGCCGTATACAGAACACTTCCACCACCATAGGCATGCTCGTGGACAAATTCGAATGCTACGGAGACACTGCGGACCTGATGGCGGCATCAAGGCTTGCAGACTGGCTGATGGAGAAATGGCAGCGCGAGGACGGGGCCTACCATAACCACGGGATAATATATACAAGCGTGATATATGTTGCCAAGAGCATGCTGGAACTTTCAATCGCCGAAAAGAAGGCCGCCGCAGAAGGGAACAGCTTCGCCGAGGCAGGCTCAAGGCACTATGAATCTGCGAAACGGGCCATAGACCAGCTTGTGGCCTCAAAGGGCAATTTTGAAACTGAGGGACAGATGACATTCGAAGACGGCATGATTTCATGCTCGGCCCTCCAGATAGGAATGCTGGCCCTGATGCAGGAAGACGAAGGAAACCGCAGGCATTATATGGATGCCATGCTGGAGATACTTGAAAGCCATGAATGCCTGGCCCAGCTGCACATACCTGATGCCCGCAGGAGAGGAGGCACAATGAGGTTCTGGGAGGCGCAGTACGATGTGATGATGCTTCCCAACATGTTCAACTCACCTCACGGGTGGAGCGCATGGAGAGCCTATGCCACATGGTATGCCTATCTGCTGACAGGTGAGGAAAAATGGCTGGTGCAGACCTTCAATGCCGCTGGGGCATTCTCCGAACTCATTGACACCAGGACCGGCAGGCTCCGCTGGGCATTCGTCGTCGACCCGTATATTGAAGCCGAACAGACATGCAGCATAGATGAAAGGTACACATTCAGCGACCTGAGCTTCGGCAATCCGCATCCGCACCTGTACGAAACAAGGCACTTCATCCTCGGAGAGGAATATGTGGACATGGTAAGCAGCTGGCAGACAGTGAACACGCAGGACAATGATGTACATGAGGTGTTCAAGTTCATGGGAGAAACGGTGCTTTCCAACGCATTCATAATCGAAAGGGAAGACGGCAGCATGGCAGGATACAACTGCCGTATTGAAAAAGACGGGAAAATACTGACAGTCACAGCTGACGAACCGCAGATAACCAACCTGCACATGAATCTCAGACACGAATTCACAGTACGCTTCAACGGCTCAGAGTTCAAAGCCGGCAAAGGTCTGGGATGGGCAGAGCCCCGTTGACTCCAGAATGAAAATGACAAATGCCACATCTGTACAACAAATGTTGTATAACAGGGCATGATTACCATTTTGGGATTGACATCAGGGTGACAAATGCCATGGATGACAAAAAGCCGGTCCCCTCCCCAAGGGACCGGCCTGTATATAAAACGAACTTAACAAATAGACACGAAAAAATTTTTTCTTATGTCCGATACAAAGGTAATGATTAAAAACAATATTCCAAATTTTTTGTAAAAATTTTTCAGAAAAATATCAATTATCCTTTAATTATCATTCTGCATAAGCACAAAATCAGCAAAATATATAAGCAACGGCACCGCATCTGCCGGAAAATCATCATTCTCATATCTCAAAGCGCAGGGCAAGACTCCAGCGGAAAGGCTTCGATGTCTGGAAAAAATCATTGCCTACAGAACGGAAATAGAAAAGCTCATACTCGGCACAGTTGATGTTGTCGGCGCGGAACACAAGGGAAAACATCTTGAATGCCAATGAAATATCTGCCCCGACAACAGGATGGAACGGGGTAGAAAGCGTATTGGACTCATTCCACCATATACGCCCAGCACCGGACACGTCAGCAGCCACGGAGAGACTTCTCACCGCACCGGAATTGAACGGGAACCGGTATCCGGCCCTGGCATGGAAAGTATTGGACGGCGAATACGGAATCCTGTTGCCGCTCCAGTCACCGGAACCGTCATCATATTCCACGAACCTTGCATCTGTGAATCCATATGAAAGCGAGGCATGGAAGCCCTTGAAGTCATAGCTGAGCCAAGCCTCTGCCCCCAGGCTCCTGGAGCGGCCCACATTGGCCATCATCCGTCCCGTGGACTGTCCCGGGGGAAATACCGTCATCTGCTGGTCCCTGCATGCGATATAGAAGGCAGAAGCCGCACCTTTTATCCTGTGCACCCCTGCCCGGCCATTCAGAGAAAAGTCAAAATTGCCTCCTATCTCATGGTTGAAGCTGCTCTCGGGACCGTAGACCGTGTTCTCCGCAGTCACTCCCCCGCCAGATTCCGTGCCGGTGCGGCTGCCGCCGGGCATGACTGCCCCGATGGCGTCCTTCATCATCCCCTCCGTCATCATGTTCTGGAGGATGTCGGAAAAAATCTGGGTATTGAAGCCTCCGGCCTTGAAGCCCTTGGAGGCCACGGCAAAAAGCCTCAGACCGCCAAGACCGCCAAGATCCCCGAAATCATACAATACGGAAATCTTGGGGATGAATTCGAAATGGCCGTCCGTGACCTTTCCGATGTACTCTGTACTGAACGGCCTGCCTTCAAAAAACGGGGACAGGGAATAATTCACAGCCGCCCTGCTGTCATAATCCATGCTGTTGCCTTCATAGTCAAGCCTCAGCCCTGCGGTAAACAGCCATTTACCCACGGAAAAATACGATTCATGATATATGGCGGCATTCCATGACCGGAGGGCGAAGTCGCTGCTGATGTCAAACATTTCATCAGCTATGTCAAACTGCATCCTGAAAGGGATGGAAGGGTTCTGGAACACGGAATTGACATTGTCTTCGATGAGGGTGCGGATACCGTCTTCCTTGAAAGTGACTGGGGCGGACATGGAATTGTGCCTGAAGAATCCGGTAATCCCCGTCTGCCAGTTCCACCACGGAGTCCGCCATGACTTTTCAGGCTTCAGGACAAGTTCCTGGGTGACAGCATGCTCGTCCTGGGTCTGGCGGAGCGTGAACATTGAAGCCGGAGTGAAGTCCTGGTCCAGCCTCATGTCGTCCATGAGGAGCTGCCAGCTCGTGACGGAGCTGAGCGAGAAATTCTCATGCTGATATCTGAATATGAGACCTTCAGTCACATTGAGTCTCCGGTATGAAGAAGGGTCATTATAGGACACGGGCTGCAGGGCATCATCTTCAAAGTGCCTGTACGGCCAGCCGCCCTGTGTAAGTGCTGATGCAGAGAGGATATTCTCGAAAAAAAGTCCCGGCACAAGCTCCTTTTCAAGTCTGAGACGGAATGTAAGCGCATCGGAGGCATCACATTTTTCTCCGGTATATTCATTGGTATAATATCCGTCCGTATGCCTGTAGCTGACCATGCCTCCTATGGCCAGTCCGCCGCGGGCTTTCCCGTATGCTGAAACCCCTGCCGAGACCGTATTATACGAGCCATATTCGACATGGGCCCTGACTCCCTGATAGAGCGACGGGGAAACAGTGCCCACTGCCAGCACCCCGCACAGCGAATTCCGCCCGTAGAGCGTGCCTTGCGGCCCTCTCAGCAGGTCCAGCCTGCGTATGTCCATCATGTCAAAGTCATAGCTGCTCTTGTTCAGCACAGGTATTCCATCAATATAAAGACTCATCACCGGATTGTCCATCCTTGATCCGAATCCTCTCAGATAGATGGTCGATGTCATGGACGAGCCATAGTCCGGAATATTCAGATTCGGCACCATGGAGGAAAGGTTTTTAGGACTTTCTATTCCCGTTTCTTCAATATCCTTCAGGTACATCGTGGAGACCGGGGATGCAAGCATCTCCACCGGAAGAGGCTGTTTCACCGAAGTCACGAGCACAGAGCCAGCCAATGTGTCAAGAATAGCATGATCCGCATCCGGAGCATTCTCATATATGGAAAACAATGATAGAAGCAATGTAAGCAGCATAGTATGTCCTGTTGGAGAAAGGCTGCAAAATTACCTTTTGTCAGGACAAGATTTTAGGACAATACATAGGCATTTTAGGATTTTTTATACATTAGCACCACATATCCGACGGCCATCCGGCACACTGTCACCGTCCTTTGTCTCCGCTTTCCGCCCTACGCCGTCAAATCATCTGCCTTCATCCCTGAAATCAGTGGGAGTCAGCCCCGTATGTCTTTTGAAGAAACGAGAGAAATAGGACTGGTCATCGAAGCCTGCCGCCGCCGCCACATCTATTACCGGCATGTCCGACCTGCGCAGGAGATATTTTGCAAGAGCAAGCCGCGAAAGGTCCACCCAATCCCCTGCATTGCGCCCCGTGCATCTTTTCACCGTCCTGTTCAGATGGTTAGGGGTGACCCCTAACCTTTGGGCATACCCGGACACCGCCAAAATTTCACTGCCCCGGTCAAACACCATGTCCAGAAATCTGTTGCACAAGGCATTCCGCACCACAGGCTCTGTCATGAAAGAATCGGCCAGATCCAGAAACAACCCGAGGGCAGACACTGCCAGTTTCCTTTCTCCGGCATCCTTCCCTGCCCTGAAAAGCTTGTCCAGAAGCCGGTCCACCAGAGCCATGTCCCCTTCAGGAACCGTCACAAGCGAAACCTGCCGGCTCTGGAGCACCCTGTAATTCATATTGTCCAAGAAGTTGTCAGAAAATGCCCCCATATATCCAGTGCTCCCGTCATAATATTTTACCGAAAATTCCGTCCCTCCGGGTATCATCAGCATCTCTCCCGCATGCACTATGAAAGGTTCCGCCCCAGCATCCGCAAGCAGCTCCCCTCCTGAAAGATACAGGAAACATATATTCTTCGACACGGCAGCCGGAATCTGCGGCGCCATCCTGTAACCGGCCGCATCCAGCCTCCTTATTACGAACGGGGCAACCATATGCCCGTGCGGGTTGTGAAAATCCGGCATCATCTCATGTTTTATACCCCAAATCTAATGAGTATCCCGGAAAACACAATGGAACAAGGCAAAATTCCCGTTACGTCCCCGGAGATTTGCGCAGTAGAATATATTTTCTTAACTTGCTGCAGATACCCGGGATTGACAGCCGGACAGTTTCCCGACACCACGGACCGTCATGCCGGACAACAAGACATAACAAAAACCGTTTAACTGATCACCAAGGACATTCATATCCCAACATGATGGATGAAAAAAGCGGAATGTCTTTGAACGACAGTGGGTTCTGCGTGATTTCAGGAAACAGGTCGGTATCCCTGCAGAGACAGTCAGGGATATGTTCGAAGAAGTGATGAACGGGCAGGACAGCGTGAATAGCCGGACTTCTGTCACGTACAATGTCCTTGAAAAATTACAGCACTACTGGGAACATCAGCTGAAACTTCTTTCGGGTTTCGAAAAAGACGGGCAGAAGTTCATGGAATACAGCCGGGAAATCCGTGGATGGATTGATGATATCAGGACTTTACTTGAAACAGTTAATACACGGAACTGATTATGGAAAGGAAAACGTTGCAGACGGAAAAAGGCAGGATAGTATACTGGACATCCGGTCCGAATCAGTCTGGCGGGGATAAGGATGACGGAATCCGGATTGTCTTCCTGCCGGGACTGTCCGCTGACCGCCGGCTTTTCGAAAAACAGACGGAATATTTCAGCAAATCATGGAATTGCCTTGTCTGGGACCCTCCTGCACACGGAGAATCGAGACCGTTCAGCCTGAGTTTTACCATGGATGACCTTGTCTCGTATCTGCGGCAGATACTTGAAAAGGAAGGCGGCGGCCCTTGCGTACTTGCAGGGCAATCTTTCGGAGGATATGTCGCGCAGGCGTTCATGTCCAGGTACAAAAACCTTGTCAGAGGATTCATCTCCATAGATTCGGCCCCGCTCGACCGCAAATATTACTCGGCGGCCGAACTGTGGCTTCTGAAACATACATACCGGCTCTATATGTGCTTTCCATGGAAACTTTTGGTAAAATCCGGATCGTTCAGCTGCGCCGAGACGGAATACGGGCGCAAACTCATGAAAACAATGATGCTGTCCTACGGGAAAAAGGAATATTGCAGGCTTGCGGCAAGAGGATATCGCCTATTGGCAGACGCACTGTCCATGAAACACGACATCCCTGCCTGTCCCGTGCTGCTCATAAGCGGGAAGAAAGACAGGCAGATCACCAATATATACAACAGAAGATGGGCGGCAGGAGCAGGAAAATCGGTCCACTGGATCGAAGGTGCCGGACATAACTCGAACGCCGACAGGCCGGA